>NZ_JBEORG010000032.1:0-103214 GCF_040302145.1 Spirillospora sp. NPDC127506
CTCGCCGGGTGGGCGGGGGGCGGCGGCGCCCCCGGCGCCCGGTTCGGGGCGGGCGTCCGCCGCCGCCGCGACCGGGCCCGCGCGTTCGCCGGCCGGCTGGCCGCCGCCCACCCGATCGGCCCCGGCTGGCGCGGCTGGCTGCGCCCCGGCACGATCGTCTGCCGCTGCGAGGACGCCTCCTACGGCGACCTCCTCAGCGCGGCCGGCGCCCTCGCCTCCGCCCGCGCCGTCAAGCTGCGGACCCGCGCCGGCCTCGGCCCCTGCCAGGCGCGGATCTGCGGCCCGGCGGTCGCCGAGCTGCTCACCGGCCTGGTGGACGCGGGGAACCCGCACCACCGGCCCGTCGCCCAGCCGATCCGGCTCGGCGAACTCGCGAGTCCCCCCGTCTCCGACCAGGAGGAGAGCGCCCGATGAGCACGTCGCCGAGTCTCGGGGGAGTCGTCGTGGCCACGGCGCTGCCCTACCGCGCGGACGCCGCCGCGCCCGCCGGCCTCGCCGTCGACTACGACGCCTACGCCGAGCACTGCCGCTGGCTGGTGGACAACGGCTGCCGCGGGGTCGGCCCGAACGGGTCGCTGGGCGAGTACTCGTCGCTCACCGGCGAGGAGCGGCGCCGCGTCGCCCGCACCGCCGTCGAGGCCGTCGGCGGCGACGGCCTGGTGGTCGTCGGCGTGCACGGCCCCGGCTCCCACCAGGCGCGGCACTGGGCGGAGCTCGCCGCCGAGGACGGCGCGGACGGCGTGCTGTGCCTGCCGCCGACCATGTACCGGGCCAACGCCGCCGAGGTCGTCGCCCACTACGAGGCCGTCGCGTCCGCCGGGCTGCCGGTCATGGTCTACAACAACCCGATCGACACCAAGGTCGACCTCACCCCCGCCCTGCTCGCGGAGATCGCGCAGATCGACGGCGTCGTCGCGGTCAAGGAGTTCTCCGGCGACGTCCGCCGCGTCCTGGAGATCAAGGAGCGGGCGCCGGGCCTGGAGGTCGTGGCGGGCGCCGACGACGTCGTGCTGGAGTCCCTGCTGATGGGCGCGACCGGCTGGTTCGCGGGGTTCCCGAACGTCTTCCCCGCCGAATCGGCGCGGCTGTACGAGCTGGGCGCGGCCGGGAGGCTGGAGGAGGCCCGCGCCCTGTACGAACCCCTGGTCGCCGCGTTCCGCTGGGACTCGCGGACCGAGTTCGTCCAGGCCATCAAGCTCGGCATGGACCTGGTCGGCCGGTACGGCGGCCCCTGCCGCCCGCCGCGCGGCCCGCTCGGCGCGGACGATCGCGCCGCCGTCGCCGCCGACATGGACCGCGCGATCACCGCGCTGCGCCGCCGGGCCGCCTGATGCGCTCGATCCGTTCCATCACCGCCGTCGACTCGCACACCGAGGGCATGCCGACCCGCGTCGTCACCGGCGGCGTCCCGCCCATCCCCGGCGCCACCATGGCCGAGCGCCGCGACCACGCCGTCCGGCACCTGGACGGGCTGCGCCGCTTCCTGATGGACGAGCCGCGCGGCCACCCGGCGATGAGCGGCGCGCTCCTCCAGCCGCCGACGCACCCGGACGCCGACTGGGGCGTCGTCTACATCGAGGTCAGCGGCTTCCTGCCGATGTGCGGCCACGGCACGATCGGGGTCGCGACCGTCCTGGTGGAGACCGGGATGGTGACGGTGACCGAGCCGGAGACGGTCGTCCGCCTGGACACCCCCGCCGGGCTCGTCGAGGCGCGCGTGGCCGTCCGCGACGGCGCCGCGGAGAACGTCACCCTGCGCAACGTCCCCTCGTTCGCGCTGCGCCGGGACGCCGCCGTCGCCGTGCCCGGCCTGGGCGACGTCCGGTACGACCTGGCCTACGGCGGCAACTTCTACGCCATCACCGGCCTGGAGCCCCTGGGCCTGCCCTTCGACCGCGCCCGCAAGGACGACATCATCCGGGCCGGTCTGGCGATCATGGCCGCGATCAACGAGGCCGACCCGCCCGTCCACCCCGCCGACCCGCTGATCACCGGCTGCAAGCACGTCCAGTTCCTGGCGCCGGGCTCCACCGCCCGCCACTCCCGCAACGCCATGGCGATCCACCCGGGCTGGTTCGACCGCTCGCCCTGCGGGACCGGCACGTCCGCCCGCATGGCCCAGCTCCACGCGCGCGGCGAGCTACCGCTGCACACCGAGTTCGTCAACGAGTCGTTCATCGGCACCCGCTTCACCGGCCGCCTCGTCGGCACCGCCGACGTCGGCGGCCTCCCCGCCGTGGTCCCGGAGTTCACCGGCCGCGCCTGGATCACCGGCACGGCCACCTACCTGCTCGACCCGACCGACCCCTTCCCGGAGGGGTTCGTCCTCTGAAAGAACTGGTCCAGCCTCTCCACGGCGCTGCGGCAGACCTGGACCCCGCCCCCAACCCCGGCTGGCGGGCCGCCTGCTGCGCCCGCAGCAGGCGGCTGCGCCATCGGCAGCAGCCGGAAATGCCTGCGTCCGCCGGACGACGGGCGGGCCCGAAAACGACATGATCGGCTCACATCCAGTCCCGCGACCAGGAGGAACAGATCATGTCAGTCGCATTCGCCCTGCAGGAAGCGCTCCGCCCGGCCGCCGCCTACGACATGAGCGCCGGTCGCGCCGGGGCCGCTGCGGCCGTACTGATCGGGCTGGCCGGTGCGGTCATCGGCGGGACGGCGCTGCGCCGCCTCACCGGCGGGGACCGGCGGCACAGAGCCGTCACCGCCTTGGCGGCGGGCGTGGCGGCCGTGGTGCTGGCCGCCGTGGTCGCGGCCACCGCCGACGGCGGCGTGGGCACCGGCAACGGCCTGGGCGGCGCCTACGTGGCCGTGGTGGTCGGACTGATCAGCACGGCCATCGGCTCACTGGCCCTGGCCCGCGCCCGCCGGGCCAGATCCGAATAGGACCCCTGCGGGGCGGGCGGGCCAGGCCGCGGCCACTCCGGCCGCCACCAGCAGCAGCCCGGTGATGTCGAGCTGCGGCCGCGGGCCGCGGCTCTCCCGCAGCAGGCGAGCGGCGAGCGGGATCATCACGAGGCCGACCGGGACGTTGATCCAGAAGATCCACTGCCAGGCGAGGCCCTCCGTGATCGCCCCGCCCAGCACCGGGCCGGCGGCCACGCCGAGGCCGGACACGCCGCCCCAGATCCCGATCGCGGCGCCCCGCCTCTCCACCGGGAAGACCTCGCTGATCAGGGTGAGCGTCAGCGGGAGGAGCACGGCCGCGCCGGCGCCCTCCACCACCCTGGCCGCGATGAGGGCGAGCCGCGGCCTGCTCCGCGACGCGACGATCGCCGCGGGGTCGGAACGCGAGTCGTCCAGGAGCCGGTCGGGCGGCGGCTGCAGCCAGTCGATCTCGGGCCGCGCCGGATCCGGGGGCAGGCGCGGGTCGCCGCCCGGCCCGCCGAGCCCGGACGGCAGCGGACGCCGCCCGCGCCGCTCCAGGGCCGTCAGGCACGCGTTGGTCGCGATCCGGCAGAGCCACGTCCGCAACGACGATCTGCCCTCGAACCCCTCGAAGGACCGCCAGGCCCGCAGGTAGGTCTCCTGGACGAGGTCCTCCGCCTCGTCCATTGAGCACAGCATGCGGTAGCAGTGCACGAGCAGCTCGCGCCGGAACACGCCGGTCAGACGCGCGAACTCTCCCCGGTCCGTGCTGACGGCTCCCGCCGGCTCGGCCGGCATGTCGAGGCTCATACCAATACAGACCGCGGAGCCGCGCAAAAGGAATCGCTGCGGCGGGGCTCTGCCGCTGTTCCGGGTGAAAGGAGGGGCCCGCTTGCCAACGGGTCGGGGGGTTCAGCCGTCTAGCTGGTACTGGGGACGGCGACCGGAAGGTCCGGCGATGACCTCTTCCGGCCTTGTGTATTGAGTCAACACGCAATTTCCTGTATATATCGAGACACGCTGGACGCGACGGGTGCGCGGATTCCAGCTGATCTTGGTGGTGTCTGCCGATCACGCCGCTCCGGGGGCTAACCTGCTCGCACGAACGGCGGCGTGGACGGCCGGCGGCGACGACGGGGCGGGTGAGCGTGGAGGGCTTGGACCGGTCTGATCCCAGGCGGATCGGTGGCCGCATCACCCTGCACGGGCGCCTCGGCTTCGGCGGCATGGGGCGCGTGTACTACGGCGTCACCGACGACCGCGAGCAGGTCGCGGTGAAGGTGATCCGCGCCGATCTCATCGACCGGGACGAGGTCCGGGAGCGCTTCGCCCGCGAGACGGAGGCGCTCCGCACCGTCCAGGGCGCGCACATCGCCTCGCTCGTCGACGCGTCCGGCGCGGACGACGAGCAGCCGTGGCTGGCGATGGAGTACGTGCGCGGCCTCACGCTCAAGGAGTTCGTCGGCGAACGCGGCCCGCTGAACGTCGAGCAGGCGGCCGCCCTCGGCGTCCTGCTCGCGGACGCGCTGCGCGACGTCCACGCGGCCGAGCTGCTGCACCGCGATCTGAAGCCCGCCAACGTCATCCTCGGACGCGACGGCCCTACGCTGATCGACCTGGGCCTGGTCGCCTTCGCCGAGGGCCCCACCGATCTGACGACGTCCACGGCGACGCTCGGCACGCCGGCGTGCATGGCGCCGGAGCAGGCCGTCACGCCCAAGCACATCACCGCCGCGGCGGACGTCCACGCGCTCGGCGCGACCCTTCTCTACGCGCTGACCGGCCACTACCCCTACAAGGCCGACACCGTCGTGGCCCTGATGGCGAAGATCATCTCCGCGGAGGCCCCGCCCGACCTCAGCGGCCTGCCGGACGCGTTCGCGGAACCGGTCGCAGCGATGCTGGCCCACGATCCGCATGCCAGGCCCACGGTGGCGGAGGCCCGGACGACGCTGGAGGCGCTGTGCGGCCCGCTGCCGACGGCGATCCGGGCGCTGACGCTGGCAACCTATGTGGAGCGCGAGTCCGATCCCGAGGACGTCCCGCCGCCCCCGCGCCGCCGCGTCGACCTGTCGCAGGTCGCGCCGCCGGGCTCGGTGGTGGCACGCCTCGCCGACCGCCTCCGCGCCGCCTACGCCGTGACCGCCCCGTTCTGAGAAAGGCACGTTCGTGACCGACACCGCCTATCCGCCCGGCGCCCGTATCGAGGTCCGGGACGCGGAGTGGATCGTCCGCACCTGCGCCCGCGTGGCGGAGGGGCACAAGATCACGGCGGTGGGCGCCTCGGAGTTCGTGCGGGACGAGGAGGCGGTGTTCTTCACCGACTTGGAGGACGTGAGCCTGCTCCGCCCGGAGGAGACCGTCCTGGAACAGGACGACACGCCGCGCTTCGCGAAGAGTCGGCTGTTCCTCGAAGCGGTCCTGCGCCGCACCCCGCTGCCGCAGACGGAGCGCGGCCTAGCGCTGTCCGACCGGTTCCTGCTCGACCCGCTCGTCTACCAGCAGCGCCCCGCCGAGCTGGCGCTGCGCGGTGTCCGCCCCCGGCTGCTCATCGCGGACGTGGTCGGCCTCGGCAAGACCCTGGAGATCGGCCTGATCCTGGCGGAGCTGATCCGGCGCGGTCGCGGCGAGCGGATCCTGGTCGTCACTCCGCAGCAGGTTCTCGAACAGTTCCAGCGGGAGCTGTGGACGAGGTTCGCGATCCCGCTGATCCGCCTCGACTCGGTCGGCATCGAGCGCATCCAGCAGGAGCTTCCCGCCGGACGCAACCCGTTCACGCACTACAAGCGCATCATCGTCTCGGTCGACACGCTGAAGAACGAGGGCAAGTACGGCCAGCACCTGGAGCACATGCACTGGGACGCGGTCGTCATCGACGAGTCGCACAACCTGATCGGCGAGCGCACCCTGCGCAACCGGCTGGCGAAGCTGCTGGCCCGCCGCACGGACGCCCTCCTGCTGGCCAGCGCCACCCCCCACAACGGCAAGGCCGAGTCCTTCGCCGAGCTGATCCGGATGCTCGACCCGGCCGCCATCGTGGACGCGGAGAACTACGAGGCCAAGCAGATCGACCACCTCTACATCCGGCGCACCAAGATCAGCCCGGAGGTCCGCGACCAGATGGGCGCGAAGTGGCCGGACCGGGGGCCGTCCGTCCCGATCACCTGCCAGGCCACGCCGAAAGAGGAGAAGGTCTTCGAGGAGCTGACGCGGGTGTGGCTCGCGGGGGACGAGCGCACCGGCGGCCCGGTCGCCGGCTCCCGCAACCGGCTGTTCCCGTACACGCTGCTCAAGGCGTTCCTGTCGTCGCACCGCGCGCTGCAGAGCACGGTCGCGAACCGGCTCCGCAACGCCAAGGAGGAGCGCGAGATCCGGGCGCTCACCACGCTGAAGGAACTCGCCGACCAGATCACCGACAGGGACTCGTCCAAGCTGGACGCGCTCGTCACCGAGCTGGAGAGGATCGTCGTCCGGGACGGCAACCGCGCCGTGGTGTTCTCCGAGAGCGTCGAGACGGTGAACTGGCTGGCGGAGGTCCTGCCGAAGCGGCTGAAGCTGCCCGCCAAGGCCGTCGACAAGATGCTCGGCAGCGGCATGACCGACCAGCAGCAGATGGAGATCATCGAGCGGTTCGGGCTGAGCGGCAGCGACGTCCGGCTGCTGGTCACGACCGACGTCACGTCCGAGGGCGTCAACTTGCACCGGCAGTGCCACCACCTGATCCACTACGACGTGCCGTGGAGCCTGATCCGGATCGAGCAGCGCAACGGCCGCATCGACCGGTACGGGCAGCGCCACCAGCCCCAGTTCTCCGCTCTCCTGCTCACCTCCCGCCTCGACGGCGTCAAGGACGACCGGACGGTCTCGGCGAAGCTGCTGGAGAAGGAGGAGACCGCGCACCGCGCGTTCGGCACCGCCGAGGCCATCACCGGCGAGTACCGGCCGGAGGCGGAGGAGCGGCGCCTCATCCAGGACCTCCTCGCCGGCAAGACCGTCGAGGAGTCCGTCCCGGACGTCCCCATCGACGACCTGCTAGGCGACCTGCTCGGCCCCATCGAGGGGCAGGTCACCGAGGGCGCCCCGCCCCGCGCGGACGTCCCCCGGCTGTTCGCGGACACGCGCGAGTTCGTCGGCGAGGCCATCGACACGCTGAACCTGCTGCCCGGCCTGGAGGACGACGGCGAGCTCCTCGCCTTCGCCCCGCCGAAGGACCTCGTGCACCGGCTGTCCGCACTGCCCGCCGACTACCTGCGCACGCACGACATCAAGAAGCGCATGAAGGTCACGTTCGACGAGGAGCTCGCGAAGCGGAAGCTCGCCGAGGCCCGCGACCAGAAGACCCTGTGGCCCGACATCGCCTACCTGTCCGACCTGCATCCCCTCGTGGAGTGGGTGACGGACAAGGTGCTGGTCCAGCTCGGCCGGCAGACCGCGCCCGTCATCGTCGCGCAGGTGGACGAGCCGACGTACCTGGTGCAGGGCGTGTACTCGAACCACTTCGGCCAGCCGACCGTCGTGGAGTGGATGGCGGTCGCGTCCGGCCGCGTCCTGCCCGGGAAGATGCCCGACATCCTGACGGCCGCCGGCGTCGGCCCGGACATGACGAACACGGGCCGCCCCATCGACCTCGCCCCGCTCACCGCCCGCATCCCGGACGCCGTCGCCACCGCCCGCCGCCACCTTGAGGAAAGGCGCGCCCACTACGACGCCGAGATCGTCGCGCCGCTCAACGACTACCGCGACCACCTGGAGTCGTGGCGGCAGCTCACCCTCGACGGCACGCACACCACCCAGCGCACGAAGGAACGCGTGGACGACACCGTCGAGCGGCAGCGGCGCCTGCTCGATTCCCTGCAGACCACCGGGGAGCCGCTGCTGCGGGTCCTCGCCGTCCTCGTCCCCCAGGAGGCCACGCAGTGAGGCTCGACTCGCTGGTCAACCGCGGCGACTACTTCTCGGCGCACTACCTGGCCGAGGTGCTCCCGAAGGACATCAAACGAGGACTGCACGCCCGCTGGACGGACGAGGAGAAGGACGGCCGCGTCACCCCGCGCCGCGGGCTCCGCGCGCTCGGCAAGCCCTACTTCGCCGACCGCAAGTACTTCGCCGACTTCGACGAGCAGCTCCGCGACGAGGAGTTCGTCCCGGACGACCTGCCGGAATGGCGGAAGAAGCTCGGCGAGCTGCACGGCACGATCCTGCGCGCCCTCGGGTACGAGGCGGAGCCGCGCGCGCTGACCGTCCGGCGGACGGACGAGGAGCATGTGGTCCAGGTCGCCTACGCCGACCAGCACCTCATCGCCATCGAGTGCGGCTGGGCGACCGACGTGGACGCCGCGATGGACTCCGGCCTGCTCCACCAGCTCCAGCTCGACGGCAACGAGCGGATCGAGGACGGCACCAAGCTCGCGTCCTGGCTGTTCGCCACCGACGAGCCGCCCCGCTACGTGCTGATCCTCGCCGGCGGCGTGCTGGTGCTGGCCGACCGCGCGAGCTGGGGCGAAGGCCGGTACATCGCCGTCAGCCTGGACGTCGCCCTCGGCCGCAACGACAACGCCGAACTGGAGGTCATCGCCGCCCTGTTCGGCGCCGACTCGCTGCTGCCGCCCGCCGAGGGCGGCGACGAGCCGCTCGCCGAACTCCTCACCAGCTCCCGCAACCACGCGGTCGGCGTCTCCAAGGAGCTGCGGGACGGGCTCAAGGAGTCCGTCGAACTGATCGCCAACGAGGTCCTCCACCGCATCCGCGAGCAGGGCGCCGACCCCGAGGAAATCATGGAGTCGCGCGAGCTGGCCGCCCAGCTCGGCCGCGAGTCGCTGCGGTACCTGTACCGGATCCTGTTCCTGCTGTACGCGGAGGCGCGTCCCGACCTCGGCATCCTTCCCACCAACGACCAGGACTACCTGAAGGGGTACAGCCTCGCCCGCCTCGGCGACCTGGTCGTCAACGACCTGTCCGGCGAGCAGGCCCGCAACTCGTTCCACCT
Organism: Spirillospora sp. NPDC127506; assembly: GCF_040302145.1. Classification (NCBI taxonomy): domain Bacteria; kingdom Bacillati; phylum Actinomycetota; class Actinomycetes; order Streptosporangiales; family Thermomonosporaceae; genus Spirillospora; species Spirillospora sp. NPDC127506. The sequence continues at coordinate 8,858 of NZ_JBEORG010000032.1, forward strand.
GTACGAGTCGCTCGACCTGCTGTTCCGGATGGTCAACAAGGGCTACCGGCCCCGCACCGCCCGCGGCGACGACGGCCCGGACGGCGAGGGCCTGCGCTTCGAGCCCCTCCGCTCCGACCTGTTCGAGCCGAAGTCGGTGAAGCTCATCGGCTCGATCTCGGTGGACGACGACGAGGACGAGCGCGTCATCGACACGCGCCTCCGCAACGAGACGCTCCATCGCGTGCTGCGCCGCCTCATGCTCACCAAGGGACGGCGTAAAGAACGTGGTGGGTTCATCTCGTACGCGCAGCTCGGCATCAACCAGCTTGGCGCGGTGTACGAGGGGCTGATGTCGTACACCGGGTTCATCGCGAGCGAGGACCTGTACGAGGTCGCGAAGAACGGCGACCCGAAGGACGGCTCGTGGATGATCCCGGCGTCCAAGGCCGGCGACTACCCGCAGGACGTCTTCGTCCGCCGCAGCGAGGACGACGACCTTCACGGCGAGGAGGAGTTCCTCCGGTATGAGAAGGGGTCGTTCGTCTACCGCCTCGCCGGCCGCGACCGCGAGACGTCGGCGTCGTACTACACGCCCGAGTCGCTGACGCAGGTCACCGTCCAGCTCGCGCTCAAGTACCGACTCGACCAGGACGGGACGACCACGACGGCCCGCGAGATCCTCGGCTGGAAGATCTGCGAGCCCGCCCTCGGGTCGGGCGCGTTCCTCAACGAGGCGATCAACCAGGTCGCCGCCGAGTACCTCAAGCGTCGTCAGAAGGAACTCGGCAAGGACATCGACCCGGAGAAGTACGAGGAGGAGTTGCAGCGGGTCAAGGCGTACATCGCGCTGCACAACTCGTACGGGGTGGACCTCAACGACACGGCGATCGAGCTGGCCGAGGTGTCGTTGTGGCTGAACGTCATGCACCCCGGCCTCCAGGCCCCGTGGTTCGGGCTGCATCTGCGACGCGGCAACTCCCTGATCGGCGCAGGCCGCAAGGTCTACGACGCTGCGCAGCTCACCAAGGGCACCTGGCTGAAGGAGGCCCCGGAGGAGATTCCGTTCCGGGATGGCGAGATCCCGTCCGGCAAGGTCCACCACTTCCTGGTGCCCGCCGAAGGCTGGGGAGCCGTCGCGGGGGCGAAGGAGGCCAAGAACCTGGCGCCCAAGCAGGCCAAGCAGCTCGCCGCCTGGCGCAAGAAGATGAGGGCGAGGGTCTCGGACAAGGGCCGCAAGACCTCCCAGCTCAAGCGCCTCCAGGCTCTCTCCCGGCGTGCTGAGTACCTGTGGAAACTGGTCATCCAGCGGCTCTCCATCTCCGAACGCGAGATCAGCCGCGCCATTGATGTGTGGGGCGCAGACTGGATCAAGCAGCCGAAAGAGGTTTTCGCTAAGGAAAAGGTCTACTCGGACCTCACCGCGCCCGGAACGCCGTACTGGCGGTTGAAGACGGTCATGGACGCCTGGTGCGCTCTCTGGTTCTGGCCACTCAACGATGTTGGCCTTCTGGACGGCACCGATGAGAAGTACGACGCGGACGCAGGCGAGTTGGAGCCGGTCCGTTATCCGGTGGATGACGATGAAGATGCTTCTGCGCCGTTGAGTGCGGACATCGGTGTCCCAAAGACCTACACGATGGACTCCCTTATCAGCCTCGGCCACGAACAGCTTGGTATCGAGCACGCGGCCCTTACTGAGGCCAAGGTCGTCACCGCAGGCGGTGCCAGGTGGAAGACCTTTAGAAACTACAGGCCCAAGCTCGCCCCGGTACGCCGTGTGATCCCGCTCATGGGACTAGACGACTGGCTCGACTTCGCCGAAGCTGTCCTCGGTCGAGAAGATGTAAGGAAAGAGACCCTCTCAGACCAATTTGCAGACCTCCGGGAGCTCGAAGACTATGAGGACGATGTTCCGAAGTGGACGGGGATGGATACCCCAGAGCAACTCAACGCGCGTTTCCCCTGGCTGACCATCGCAGAGCGGATCGCCAAAGAGCAGGGCTTCTTCCACTGGGAACTCATGTTCGCCCAGATCTACAAGGAAGGCGGCTTCGACCTCCAAGTAGGTAACCCACCGTGGGTCCGCCCTCGCTGGATCGAGGCACCGGTCCTTGCTGAAATTGAGCCATGGTTCATTCTGACCGAAAACCCGAGCACGGAGGATTGGCGTGCACGCAAGGTGCAACTGTTTGCAAGGGATAGACATAAGCGATTCTATCTAGATGAAATGGTTGTCACCATCGCAATGCTGGCTTTCCTTGGCTCCACTCCTACCTATCCACTCTTGGTTGGGATGCAACCCGATCTCTATCGGGCCTTTATGTGTCGCGTGTGGAGTAATCTCAAGTATGCGGGGGCGGCAGGACTCATTCATCCGGATACGCACTTCGGTGGGATGAAGGAAGCTCGCGATCTGCGCGCCGCAGCTTATCGTCACCTAAGAGTCCACGCGAACTTCATAAATGCAGCCAACTGGGCTTTCGAAGATCTGAGTAGAACTCAAGAGTTTGGGCTTCACATCTATGGGTCTGATAGTGATATCGCCTTCCGTCATCTGAGTGAGCTCTATGGTGTGGAACTGGTCCCGGAGTCCCTTAATCATGACGGTTCAGGTGAGATACCAGGGATCAAGCATGCTGGCAAATGGGATATTCGTCCTCATCGTGCCAGGGTCGTCGAGGTGGATGAGGTTGCCTTGCGGGAATGGAGGCGTCTCCTTGGTACTAGCGACTTCCCTGTGGAGCAGACTCCATTGCTGTATCCGGTAACTACTGCAGAGGCGGGCGCTATCACAGCACTCGCTGCATATGATAATCGACTCGGGTCAAATATTTTGGGCGTGAGTAGAGGACATGACGAGGCGCGTGCGCGTGCGGCTGGGTTGATTCGATGGGAGACGGGGAGCCCGGAGACGTGGGATGCAGTAATCCTTCAAGGTCCGCATTTTAGCGTGGCTACTCCATTCGCCAAACAGCCGCCTCGTTTCAAAAGTTCAGATCAGCCTCAGGATCTCACGACACTTGAGATCAATGCTGTACCCGCAACAAACTACGTGCAAGCCGCGGACAATGAAGCCTATAAGGCCGCCCAAGACAAGTGGCGAGCGCCTGACAGTACCCTACGTCGGTACACCAAGTTCTACCGGCTTGCCTGGCGCCGAATGATTCCGTTCAACGGAGAGCGCTCCCTTTTCGCCGCTTTGATCCCCCCCGGGCCTGCCCATGTTCATGCGGTACACACCCTGGCGCTTCCGGGCAATAAAGAAACCGCATTAGCTGCTGGCTTCTGGGCTGCACTGCCCCTCGACTACCTACTCAGAATCACCGGTCGAGGGGATCTTCAATACGCTGAGGCCAAGGCAATGCCAGCGCCGGCACCCTCTCACCCGCTCGCGTCAGCTCTACTATTTCGTGCGCTCCGGCTCAATTGCCTAACCAGTGCTTACGGCGATCTCTGGGCTGAGCTTTATAACTCCGCCTGGAGTGACGAGACATGGGCGGTGGACTGGCCGGAGCTGACCCCGCTAAATCACTCAGCCATCCTGACGCCTGAGTGGAAGTACGACACGCCACTCCGTACGGAACGCGAGCGAAGGGCGGCACTCGTTGAGTTGGATGCGATGGTTGCTCTCTGGCTCGGGATGACGGCTGACCAGCTTGTCGCGATCTACAGGTCTCGGTACCCGGTCATGTCCGACTACGAGGCGCAGATGTGGTTCGACGCCAACGGGCGGAAGATCGCGGGCAACCACAACACGTTCGGCTGCGGGCAGACCAAGGAGCACTTCAAGCAGCTCCAAGACCACCTGGACCCCGAGATCAACGGGCCCGTCCCGGACGGCTACGAGGCGCCCTTCTACAAGGCCGACCGGGAGGCGGAGTACCGTCAAGCGCACGCGGTGTTCGCCGAACGTCTTCGCGCGTCCGGGTGGGAAGGGCGCATCTCGCCCGACGATGCTGGGGGCGCTGAGGTGTGAAGCCGACACTGATCAAACACCTGTCCATCAACTTCGCGCTCAACGACCCATTGGCCGGGAGCGGCTCGCCTTGTAGATCACCGGCGGTGCGATCAGCCGCTCTCGATCGAAGGGACTGAAAATGGAGCGGCCACAAGGGCAGCGTTTTCGATACTTGTCTTAACAAAAGATACTGATAGCTGGAAGGTTGTTTAAGCGCCATGTATGCAGAATTTAGTGAACCGCGGACGGTGGCCCGTGTTATTCATCTAAGCGAAAATGGATCCACTGCATATTTCGAGATGCGCAATGGGCAAACTTTGAGCTCCGATAATATTGGCGAAGCTAGGCTGGTGGTTGGCGATGTAGTACTGATCGACCTTGAGCGTGGCAGCTTGGACAAAGCTCCGGACGACATCTGGCCGAAAGAACCTTGGCTCGGGGTAGTTAAGTTTGTGGGCGAGCAACGAGTCGTTGTTGATGTCGGCGGACAGTTGAAATTTTACCCCAAGCCTCCAGAGCTCAACCTTAGAGAAGGCTATACGGTTGAGGGCTTTGATCATCCTGATCACATCATCGGCATTATCTCAGAGAAGCCTATAAAGCTTCTCGATATCTCGCTGAGTGATGACCTATCGCCCGACCGGTTCAAGATCTCGTCACCAAGCAGGACCAGGTTTGAGGATTTTGGCGGCTATCCGGAGATCGTGGAACGTGCAAAGGAATTGATTAACCTACCACTCGAGTATCATAGGGCGTTCGAGAAGATCGGAGCGAAACCTATCAAGGGTGTGCTCTTCACGGGCCCTCCAGGTACCGGCAAGACTATGCTGGCACAAATTATTGCCGATAATGCGGACGCAGTTTTCTATCTCATTAATGGGCCAGAGATTGTCAGTAAGTGGCTGGGTGAAAGTGAGGAGCTAATACGGAATATTTTTGAGGACGCTGCCCTTCAGGAACGTGCTGTTATCTTTTTTGATGAGATTGATAGCATTGGTTCCAGGAGGACCGACGACGCCCATGAAGCATCTCGGCGGCTCGTCAATCAACTGCTCACTTCTTTGGATAGCTTCAGGTCGGACGCCAATGTAGTGGTTGTGGCTGCCACGAACAGGCTGGAGTCTATCGATCCGGCATTACGCCGTCCTGGCCGGTTCGATTGGGAGATCGAATTCCCGCTGCCTTCCAGGCAAGATCGTGAGGCTATTCTTAGAGTGTCTGCGCGTTCCTTGAATATCGAGGAAGATTTGCCACATGCACTAGTTGCCGAACGAACCGATGGTTGGACGCCAGCGGACCTTGCAGCCATATGGCGTGAAGCCGCCCCATTGGCAATCCGTGACGACCGGGAGTGTCTTCTTGCTGAGGATTACCTCGGAGGCTTCGAGCGCGTCCTAGAGCGCAAGCTTCGTGAGAGAGCCGCGAGCGCTAAGGTTCAACAAGAGAGGGAAAAGGCATGATAAAGCGCATCAAGGCATGGTGGAGGCGTCGCAGGCAGAAGGCCAGAGCTGCCGCAGAAGAACTACGTACACTTCGGGAGTTCGTGTATCTGGATGAGGTTAGTGTTACCAGCCTGCTTTCTTCTCGGTTGGGCGCGTTACCGAGCGAGTTCACGGATACTTTGACGGACAGTACACGAGCTGAACTAAACAGCGAGTTCGCGGGCAGTGCGGGCGTTATCAAGCCTAGAATCGGGTCACGACTGGAGACAACACGCACTCAGAATAGTCAGGTACTGCGAAAAGCTACTATTCAGGCCACCTTTAGGGATCTCTATATCAACGAGCGAGAGTCACTCGCTATGCGACCGGTTGAAGGCAGAGTTCCTGTAGAAGTCGATATCAGAAGCTTTTTGGCTGCTCCAACCGAGTTCCGTCCCTGGATAATCGAGGCTGGCACTCTAGATCGTGGCAAATTGGCTGAAGTCGAGGTCGAACTGAGGGCGGACGACCTGTACCGGGTGAATGCGATACTCTCGTCTTTTGCGGAGATGGCCGCCAGTAGTGCGGACTTCTCATCTGTCATAGACAGGGATGGGCTTCGCAAGGCGACCGAAATGAGTCAGTTGCTAGATAGGCTGATGGGTGGACTCGTCCCTATTTACTGTCTCATCCCTGATTATTCTTCGCTCACCATGGCGAGTGGGGAGTACTTGATTCACCGTGATGTGGCTGCGCAATTGCCTGCTTCTGCACTGTCAAATTTGAAGCCCACCTATTTGGTTGGGGTTGCAGAGCAAAACCTCTTTTGGAAGGACGTCAGGCGCGTACTCTTTTCAGGGTCGCGAATGCGTGTTCTTTGTAGGCTAAATCAAAACGGACTTCGAGACTCGTGGACTGCGGTAAAATTGGTAAATGTGCTGGGCGAAGTGTCTGCCGAGATTGCACAAGAACTGGAATCGCTTGGGCCTAATGTGCTCCGCTCCATAGTTCAAGGGGGCCAGGTGCAGAGTGGGTTCGTTGAGCCGAGATTTTCTGCGCTTGTCTCCTATGGAGAGTTGTTGGCGCAGCATTACGGGATTGCCCTCGATGAGGCTGATCGGTCCCGCCTGGAAGTTCTCGCCGGCGAAAATGCGGAGTTGCTCGTTTCCGTGATTGAAAGCCGTGAAGGCTTTCGGGCCATCAGTGAGTTCATTAGTTCGCGGCGTGGAGGCGAGATCGAACCCGTGGTCGCCGCTAAGTTGCGGATGAACGCCCGGCGACAGGCGGGGCTTGAAACCTTCAACGGCAGTGACTCTATTCCTGCTCCGAACCCGCAGCCAGCAAACCAGAAGGATGGTCGGCTTCTTGACGCGGAGATTGTAGCGATCTATTGGTAGTCGCTGGTAACGATTTTCCTGACTCGTAGGTCTTGAAACTATGGGGGTGGGTTGATGCGTTGATCATTGTGACTTTCCAACCTTTGATCAGCCTTGTGTCGTAGGGCCGGGCAGTGGCTGAGTTGATCGGCAGGTTGCCTGGGCTTGGTCCGGTGGCTGGGGCAGGTAGGGCATCCTCACGCGGGCGGCGGGGCTCGTATCCTCAGGGTGCCCCGCCTCTCTGCTCCGGGGGTGAGGCAGAGAGGCGGGCGGGCGGTGACGACGAGGGCCTGATTTCCCCAGCCAGGGCGGTGCGTCACCGCCGAGAGTAGGGGGCCGATCTCTGAGCCCCACCCCAAGGAGCTTCCCTCTTGCGGCTTACCAGGTGCCGGGATACATGCGGTGCTTGAGCAGGTCCTCGACTTGTTCGGCGGCGGCCTTGGCGTCACCGCAGGGGGCCAGGTAGCCGCGTCGTCCCCGCTCGGCGTCGTGGTAGGCCCAGGCGCCACCCGGAACGGCCAGCACGACCACTCCGAGCCCGACGCCATCGTCGAGGCCGCCGGCGTAGACCCACAGCAACGGCACCGGGAAATCCTGCGCGCGATAGAGCCGGACGAGGCGCCATCCCCGAGGCGCCAGAGCCACGGCCAACACACTCAGGAACCTTTCCGCCGTAGCGCGGCCCCGGTACGTTCGCCACCGCAGGACGTGCCGCTCAACCTGGACGTTCAAAGGGCGCATTTGGCCCATGCGATCTTTCTGCCTTTCCGTGATCGGTCGGGTTCCCCAGTCGTGCCCACCTCGCGACATCAGTCAGTGGGCCTCGGCCTACACCTCGATCACCGCATGTCCGCACGGACGTCGCGGAAGATCCGGGGCCGGTCCGGTGGATAGCGGAGGGACGAACTGGGGGTCGTCCCTCCGCGTGCTCTTCACGTGCGGTCGATGACCGCGAAGACGACCTTGCCGGCCTGATCCGCCAGCGGGCGGACGCCCCAGCGGCGGGAGAACTGGTCGACGATGAACAGGCCCCGGCCGACCTCGCTGTCCGTGTCGGTCTGCTGGACGTGCGGCAGGTCGCAGGTCGCGTCCTGGACCTCCATCCACAGCGCGTCGTCCACGGTGCGGTCCAGCCGCAGCGTCACGTCGCCGTCCTTCTCGGACGCGTAGTGCAGGGCGTTCGTCACCAGCTCGCTGGCCACCAGGCACGGGACGAAGTCGTCCATCCCGTACTCGGCTGTGACCAGCCGCACGAATTGCCGAACCTCTGCGACGACCTTGAGGTCCTGCTTCACCACCATCTCGTTACGCGTCGCCGCCTGACCCATGACCTCTCCTCACTGTGTGTGGCGTACAGCACACAGTGCGCCATTTTCAGACTACGATGTGGCTACCAAGACTTACTGGTAGGTCTTGGGAAGTGCATGATCACTGCTGGTAGGTTCCATCGAGAGGCAAGAGCCATGCCCCCACGGCGTCAGCGCCCCCGTGAGTCCCCGGCCCTCGTTGCCTTCGGCCGTCAGATGCGCCGAATGCGGGAGGCGAAAGGGGTCAAGCAGGAGAGCATCGCGCAAGTGACAACGATGAGCGGTGCCCAGATCAGCCGAATCGAGAACGGGAAGAGGCGAGCCACCCGATCCTTCGTCGAGATCGTGGATGACCACTTGGAGGCTGGCGGCTCGCTCGTCAGCCTGTGGGAGGACCTCAACAAGGACGGTCACCCCGTCCCGATCTGGTTCGACTGGCCCCAGAGCGAAGCAGACGCAGCGATCCTGGTCTGCTACGAGCACTCGGTGATTCCTGGTCTGGCTCAGACTCCGGCCTACGCACTGGCGATCTTGCGCGGCAACCAGGAGGCCGCAGACGCTCGGATCAAGCGCCAGGCCATCCTCACCAGGGACGACGGCAAAGCTCCCCCCTCGTTGCTGCTGCTGATCGACGAGCAGGTGCTCACCCGGCAGGTAGGCACCCCCGAAACGATGAGGGAGCAGCTGGAGCACTTGATCAGCATGAGCACGTTGCCCAACGTCACGGTTCAAGTAGTCTTGGGGAGTGGCGAGCATGACGGCAACATGGGGGCTTTCGTGGTCGCCACGATGGAGGATCGCAGCGAGGTCGCATACATCGAGACTGCAATCCGCGGCATCACGACGGACAACCCCGCAGAACTTTCCATCGTGGCCCGTACCTTGATTGACCTCCGTTCCCGGGCACTTACACAAGAAATGTCCTGCGAACTGATCCGAAAGGTCATCCGAGAAAAATGGACCTGACAGACGCCAAGTGGCGCAGGAGCAGCTACAGCGGCTCCAACGGCGGCAACTGCGTCGAGCTGGCGGACGTGGCCGGTGCGGTGGCGGTGCGGGACAGCAAGGACCCGGACGGTCCCGTCCTCCTGCTGACCCGCGCGGCCCTCCGCACGGCCGTCCAGTCCGCCACCAGCACGCACTGACCCCCACCACCGACCATCCCGGCGGCCCGCCCCGCCGGAATAGCGGCGAGTCGTCCCGTCCCCCCGGCCCGGACGACCCGCCGCACCGCCACCTTCCTCATGGCCACGCCCTACACCGTCCCCCAACCCAGGCGGGGCAGTACCCGTCCCCCCGGCAGGCTGCTCCAGCGGATTGGGCGGGATCACTCGACCGGCCGTAGCCGGTGCACTGGCGCCGAGGCGGGACTTCAGCGGCTCGTCTCGGTGCTGGCATCTCCATGACCGAACGGCGCCCGTGTCGCGGGTAGACCTTCCGTGATCTTGCCTCCTACCGGCGAACTACCGATGATGAACTGGCGCTAGTCGAGCCGCAGCGGCGGCAGTGCCACCTCCGATTGCGTCGAACTGGCGCGCTTCCCCGTGCGGTCGGCGTGCGAGACAGCAAGGACCCGAGCGGCCCCCGCATCACGCTCCCGGCCGAGCGCTTCCGCCGGCTGGCCGCCGATATCAAGTGCGGAGCACATGATCTGCCCTGATGGCAGGTCGGAGCAAGCCACGCGTCACCCGATGGCACGCCCTCCTGCCGCCCCGAACGGCCCCACGACCACGCATTGCGACCGCCGCCCACAAGACAACGGCCGCGGTTCAGCGGTAGGTCCAGGCTTGACCGGTACCTCGGTAGTCCTCGACGGGGATCGGGTGGACGCCCTCACGCATCCGGTCGGTGTAGAGCTGTCCGTACAGGTGGTCGATCTCGTGCCCGGCCAGACGCGCGAGTGCGGCGTTCAGGACGGCCACCACCTGCCGTCCGTCCGGCCGAGTGTGGGCGACCTCCAACCTGAGCGGACGGGGCACAAGGCCGCGGACGTCGAAGAAGCTCAGGCAGCCTTCATACTGCTCGTCGGTTTCGGCCGATGCGCTGATCACGCGGGGATTGAGTAGCACGAGCGGTTCGGCGTCCGGATCGGGCGGGGCGATGACGGCGGCGGCGCGGCTGATCCCGATCTGCGGGGCCGCCAAGCCCATGCCCTTGCCGAACACGTGGTGTTCTCGGACTCGCTGCATCGCGGCGAACAACTGGTCGACGACGTCGTTGGCCTCACCGGCCTCGGCGGGCAGATCGAACGGGCGCGCGGTGGTGGCCAGGATCGGTTCGCCACGCTGGACGATGCCGGCGGCCCTCATCCGGTCGCTGGCCGTGCGCAATTGGGGACGGTGCTGCTCGGTGTCGTCGTCGCTGGTCCGGAACCGCCATTCCAGCCGGTAGCGGGCGCCCATCGGCGGATCCTGGGTGGCCCAGGAGAACACCAGCCGGTCCCCGTCCTCGGTGCGGGTGATGGGAGTGCGCAGCGGGACGGCCTCTGCGGTGGTGGAGGTCTCGGTGCCCCACACCACCGGGTCCAGTCCGGCAGGGAACACCAGCTCGACCGACAGGCGCCGGGTCGGCAGGCGGACCGCGCGCTGGAACCACGGGCCCCACCGCCCGTCGTCGACCTGGTAGCCGTACTCGATGGTCGAGCGCTGACCGGGGTAGAGGGGGAAGCGTCCGCGGTCGTTCTCTAGGCAGAGCCATGCCTCTTTGAAGGAGTCGCGGTCCTGCTTGGGGCGCCAGCTCATGGGCTCTCCGTCGCAGGACGCGGTCAGCGCGAGTTCGTCCCAGGTGAGCGGCCTGGCCCGGTACAGCGCGTTGGACCGGTCCGGGCGGCCGGGGTAGCGGTCGACGCTGATGCGGATCAGGTAGCGGGTGACCGGTTCGGCGCCGCCGTTGAACAGACGGCGCCGCTGTATCGGCCGGTAAACCGTCCCGTCGTACTCCAGCCGGGCATGGTCCTCCTCCACCACGAGGCCATCGGCGTCGCTCGCACCGGAGCCGGCAGCTCGGAGCGGCCCGTCGCTCCGCCACGCCTGCCACAGTGCGCCGCCGGCACTGAGCACGCTGTCGGCTTTCCGGGCGAAGTCCTCGCTCGCCGGGTGGCGTCCCGCCTCCACGTGGCTGACGTATGAGGGGTCGAAGCCCATCGCGGCGGCCGGCTTCTTCTTCGACATAGTCCGCTGCTCGCGCCACCGAGTCAGGGCCGCGCCGAAGGAGGTTCTTTGGGTGGACGGGGACTCCGGCCTGCCGGCGGGCTGCTGGGAAGCCATGGCCCGATCCTCTCTCCATTCCGGGATGAGGGTGTGAATGAACCGTGAATGAGGTCCCGTCAGCGTGGCGTCCCCGACTGTATCGGGGGTCTCCTCGGCTGTGAGGACAACTTCGAGGAGGTGCAGCACCATGGGTAAGCACGAGGACTCCGCCGAGAAGAACGGCCACAAACCAGACAAGCCCATTCCGCCGCCGAACAAGGACGACAAGGGCGACGGCAAGCGGGGGAAGTGATCGGCTGATGAGAGATGTCATGCAGCGCGTCGAGGCGCTGACCGAGCGGCTGACCGCCGCCGGGTGGCTGACGCAGGACCGCGTCAGGGCGGCGCTGCATGACGTCCCCCGGCACGTGTTCGCGCCGCCCGTGGCTTGGACCGGCGACGGCGACCGGGTGAGCGAGGAGGCCGATCCCGAAGGCTGGCTTGATCTGGTCTACGGCGACGACGCGATCATCACCCAACTCGACGACGGCGCGACCGACCTCACGACCGGCGCGGGCCGCTTCACCTCGTCGCTGTCCGCGTCGAGCACCGTCGTGTCCCTTCTGGAGTTGCTGGATGTCGAGCCGGGGCATCGGGTGCTGGACGTCGGCACCGGTACCGGCTGGACGGCCGCGCTGCTGTCGCATCTGGTCGGCTCGGCGAACGTCACTAGCGTGGAGGTCGATCCTGCGCTGTCGGCGCGGGCCGCCGTCAACCTCAAGGGGGCCGGCCTTGCGCCTCGGCTCATCGTGGGGGACGGCGCTCACGGTTGGGCGCAGGGAGCACCCTACGACCGAGTGCACGCCACCTGCGCGGTCGCCCGCGTGCCGTATGCGTGGGTGGAGCAGACCCGCCCCGGCGGGGTCATCGTGACGCCCTACGCCCCGGGGTTCGGGTCCAGCCATGAACTGCGGCTCGTGGTGATGCCGGACGGTACCGCCGTGGGCCGGTTCACCGGGTACGCCTCGTACATGATGATGCGGACGCAGCGTCACCCCGAATGGTACGCCTCCGACCGGCACGGGGACCGGTCCACGACCGACATCGACCCCCGGACCATCGGCTACGCCCCGGCGGGAGCCGACCTGGCGATGGGGGCGGCGCTACCGGGTGTGTGCGCCAGGGGCGCACACGACGGCGCTGCCTACACGCTGCGCCTGTGGAGCGCGGACGCGTGGGCCGAAGCTCACTACGAACCGGGCCGCGACTCTTTCGATGTCGTACAGGGCGGAGACCGGTCCCTGTGGGATCTGGCGGTGTCGGCCTACTTCGACTGGATCGCCCATCGCAGCCCCGGCCGCGACCGCTTCGGCCTGACCGTGTCACCTACCGGCGACCGCGTCTGGCTGGACCATCCCGGCGACATCGTCTGACCGCGGCAGCCCTCCGCGCGGCCGTTGAATCGGGCCGTGCCGCCCACGAACTGGACCGTGTGATGACCGCCCAGGCACCGGCCGAGATGGGTGACGGTCAGCGGGCGTCCGGTCGCCACCCGGGGTCGCGGCCCGAGGCGGCAAGCGCTATGTGCTTGCTCATGATCAGCGACCGCGCCCGGCCGACCCGCGCCGCCAGTTCGGCCGGTGCCGGGGACGCGGCGGCCGTCACGCGGCTGACCCCGTCCATCGACTGGCCGCTGGACGGTGAGCCTGGCGCACGCCTCGCCCTGGCGGGCGCGCATGGCCGCCGCATCGCCGGAGCCACCGGCGAAGCACAACGCCTCTTCAAGCTACCGCTTCGTGTGGCCGGAAGAGGACAACTCCACCTCGTCTGAGCCCAGTTCCAAAATCGTTCATCTGTCTTCCAAAAAACAGTTCGCCATACGGCAAAGCCGTCTACCAGCGAAGAGGGGCGGCCGTCGTCTCCGACGCGAACATTTCGGGCGTTCACGTCCCCTTTGTGTACAACTCACCGTCGAAAGAACGTTTTGGACAGGCCTTGTCGGTTCAGCGCTGCCGAGAGAAACTTTCTACTAACACCAGCGACCGGAAGCGAGTTACAGCATGGCCAGGCCTTGGGAAGCCGACCATGGTGCGGGGTTCCATCGGAGGCTGGGGAAGACGGCCGCCGAGGTGGGTGACAGCCGCACTACGCAGGACTGCCCGGAGATCTGGGAGTTGGACAACGGCGACATCGCCGTGATCGGCCGGGACGCTACCGGTGCCTACAGTGACCGGCTTCCGCCCGGCGTCCGCATCGGCTCCGATGAGCGCCTTGTGATCATCTCCGGTCGCCTGCTGGCCGCCGCCAAACCGGACATCCGCGATGCTTGACGAGATCCACCGGCTCTCCGGGGATGAGCTGGACCACGCCGCCTACCACAGCGACTTCGCCCGCCAGGTCGAAGGTCTGCGAGGTGTGATCTGGAAGCTCGAGCGCTCCCAGACCTTCCGGGAAGTGGACGACCCCAGCTGGGAGGCGTTCCTTTCCGGTGACTGGCAACGATCCCTGGACCTCCTGGAGCAGGATCGCGAAGCCGTGCGCGCGGAGGCTCGCCACAACAAACGGCAGGGATTGCAGATCAAGCGTGTCCGAGTGGTCGAATATCCGTTGACCCCGTACCTCCAATGGGAGTTGTACGCACTGCGGATGCTCGCGGAGGAAGGCTTCGAACTGAGCGTGCTCCCGGCCGCTGATCTCGCATCACTCGAAACTCGCCGGCAGTTGCCCGAGATCGTGGTCATCGGGAGACGAGTCCTCTATGAGGTTCGCTACCTGCCCGATTGGACGCCCGCCGGCGCCAAGCGCCTCAGTGGGGACTACGTGATCAGCACGGCCGCGGCCGAGATCTCCCGCCTCTTCCAAAAGGGCGAGTTTCTGCTCGACTTCTTCGAGCGGGAAGTGGCTCCCCTGCCTGCGCCTGCGGTTTGATCTATCGTTCCTAGATGGCTTCCGTTCGCACGGGTCGCACAAGGCTGGGAACGCTCAGCCTCAGTCTCCTCGCCCTTGTGGTCCTCAGTCTGATCGGTGCATCACCGTGGGCCCTGCAAGCCTTCGGGGGGTCCACCGCCCGCTGGGAACGACTGAGCTTCATCGGCCAGACCTACGGCGCTGCGTCGGCGCTCTTGGCCGCTGTCGCGCTGGTGGGCATCGTGGCGACGCTCATCTTCCAGGCGCGCGAAACGAAGATCGCGCGTGAAGAGGCACGTCGCATAGCGATCGCCGAACTGCTCAAGATGGCCATGGATGATCCCGACCTCGATGAGGCGTGGGGGCCGGTTCCGGCGGGGGAGAGCCGCAAGGCCCGGCGCCAGCTCATGTACATCAACATGATCATCTCGGAATGGCAGATGTCGTTCGAGACGAAGGCCCTCCCCGAGACACGCCTGCGCGCCATCTCCCGCGAGATGTTCAGCGCCCATCCCGGACGCGCCTACTGGCGCGAGGCCCGCCAAGCCCGCCTGAGCACCTCGGACACCAAGCGCGCCCGCCGTTTCCACCGGATTCTCGACGAGGAGTACAACCGGGCCCCCGCTCCGCCGCCGGACCGTCCCCGCTCCCGCCGTCCCTGGGCACTCATGACAGGCACCGCGGTCGGGTTGACGCTGGCCTCCATCCTCGCGCGCGCCCTCACCCGCCGGACACGGAATAGATCAAGACGCTGAACACCGCATGGCCTACCGCGACGCCATCCTTGCCTGCTCCCTCCTGACACGCTCCTGACCGAGGCTGGACGGGTGACCGCCGCGGCGGCATAAAGTCGTATGGACCCAGTAGAGTCGCGCAGTGCTGCCGGTCTTTTCGGTGCGCAGGGCTCGGCACTGAGTGCCTGCTGGTGACTTCGGAGGCGCTGAGACGTGAAGCCGACGCTGGCGGCGGAGGAGCTGCGGGAGAACCTGACCCAGTACTTGTCGACGACGTTCGCGCTCAGCGACCCGTCGGCGCGGGAGGCGCTGCAACGGTTCCTCAATGACCCGGTGCAGGGCATCTTCCGCGGCCCCTACCTGCGCATCCGGACGCCGTTCCGGAAAGCCGAGTCCGGCTGGCAGGACTGCCTTGAGTGGCACAAGCTCGGCTTCCGTCCCCACCGCCACCAGGCGAAGGCGTTCGAGCGGCTCAGTACCCTCCACGGCCCGGCGAAGCCGACGCTGATCACGACGGGAACCGGGTCCGGTAAGACCGAGTCGTTCCTGATCCCCGTGCTGGACCACTGCCGGCGGGAGCGGTCGAAGGGGCGCGGCGGCGCCAAGGCCGTCCTGCTGTACCCCATGAACGCGCTCGCCACCGACCAGGCGAACCGGCTCAACGACTACCTGCACAAGTCCGGGCTGGAGCAGGTCACCGCGGGCCTCTACATCGGGGACACCCCGGAGATCGGCTACCCGCGGGTCATGACGGACCGGGCGGAGATCCGCCGGAACCCTCCCGACATCCTGATCACGAACTACAAGATGCTGGACCTGCTCCTCCAGCGCGGCGACGACGTGCCGCTGTGGAAGGACGCGAATCTCAGTTACGTGGTGGTGGACGAGTTCCACACCTACGACGGCGCGCAGGGCACCGACGTGGCGATGCTGCTGCGCCGGCTCGCGGCCGTCACCGGCAAGGCCGAGCCGGGCAGGCCGCTGGGGGACATCTGCCCCGTCGCGACGTCCGCGACGCTGGGCGAGGGCGGCGACGGCGCGGAGATCCGGGCGGCGGCGCGGGAAGTGTTCGGGACGCCCTTCCCCGAAGACGCCGTGATCGGGGAGGACCGCTGCACCGTCGACGAGTTCCTCGACCCCCTCGACTACGACCTCCCGCTGCCGTCCCCGGACGACCTCATCGCGTGCGGCGACCCGATCCACGACCCGGGCGCGCTGGCCCGCATCCAGCGCGAGGTCACCGGCCGCGCCGACCTGACGCCGGCGCAGCTCGCGCAGGCGCTGAAGCGGCACATCCTCACCCGCGCCGTCCTGGAACTGCTCAAGGACGGCGACCCGCTCACACCCGAGCAGATGCTGAAGCTGCTGCCGAAGATGGGCGCGTACGCGTGGGGCGCGTCCATCCGCGACAACCCGTCCAAGGCGGCGAAGGCGCTGGCGCGGTTCGTGGCGCTGATCTCCGAGGCGCGCGATCCCGAGGCCGACGACCCGGAGACACCATTCCTGCTGGTGGAGACGCATCTGTGGGTGCGGGCGGTGTCGCGGTTGCTGCGGATGGTGGACGACAGGGCCGCGTTCGCGTGGATCGGGGAGCCGCCGGTCCTGGAGGCCGAGTCCGGCTTCGACCCCTACGACAGGACGATGCTCCCGGCCGTCTACTGCCGGCACTGCGGGCGGTCCGGGTGGGCGGCGTTCTCCCCGCAGCGCGACCCCGGCGACCTCGTCACCGTTCCCGAGCGGATCTACCGGGCGTCCACCGGGCCGGAGAAGAAGCGCGTCCGCCCGCTCATCGCGGCGACGAAGGCGGAGGTCGAGGCGCGGGTACGCGGCCTCGCCATCCTCACCGGGGACGGGGTGAAGCCGTTCGACCCGGCGCGGCACCGGTACGGCGCGCTCGACGACGGCGTGTTCGTCCTCACCGACATCACGCACGACGAGGCGTCCGAGAACGCCGCGATGCAGGACCGGTGCCCGGCGTGCGCGATGGACCAGGGCATCCGGTACCTCGGTGCGGGGCTGGCGTCGCTGGCGGCGGTGGCGGTCACGCAGCTGATGGCGGGCCGGCAGTTGTCCGCCGACCCGCGCCGCCGCAAGACGCTGCTGTTCAACGACTCCGTGCAGGACGCGGCGCACCGGGCCGGGTTCGTGGCGAACCGCTCCTACGCGTTCTCGCTGCGGCGGCTGATCAACTCGCGGCTGGAGCCGGGGAAGGGCACGCCGCTGAACGAGGTGATCGGGGACCTCGCCGCGGCGGCCAGCCAGTCCGGGGTGCTGCCCGCGGTCGTCCCCCCGGACCTGCACGAACGCCCCGAAGTGGACGCGATCCTCGCCGAGACCACCAGCGGCACCCCCGCCGCGTGGGAGCTGATCGGGGAGCGGCTGGCGTTCCAGACGATCCTGGAGTTCGGGCTGCGGTCCCGGCAGGGACGCACCCTCGACCTCACCCGCACCGCCGTCGCCGAGGTCGCGCTGCCCGACCCCGGCCGGGTCGCGGCGCTCGCGAGGGACGTCCACACGCAGGTCACCGGCATGATCGAGCCGCAGTCCCCGCAGCGGTACGCGACGTTCGTGCGGGGGCTGCTGGAGCGGCTCCGCTACCGGGGCGCGATCAAGCACCGGTGGCTGGACGCGTGGATCGCGAACGGCGGCAGCAGCCGGTTCGGCGCGATCTGGGGCCGGCGGCCCGACGGGATGCCCGCGTTCCCGCGCGGGCTGAGCGCCCCGACGTTCCTGCTCGACCGGCAGAAGCGGCGGTCGGAGTTCGACCGGATCGACGCCGACCAGGGCTGGTCGCAGGACTGGGCCGCCCGCTGCCTCGCCCTCGACCGGCGGCAGGCCGGTGAGTACCTGCGGCGGCTGCTGCCCGTCCTCGCCGAAGAGGGCCTCGTCGCCAAGCGCGTCATCGACGGAACGACCGGGGTGTACGGGCTGCAGCCGGGGCACGTCCTCGTGCACGCCCTGACCGACGCCGAAGCCGACGACGCCGGGCTCGGCTGCGACCGGTGCGCCTGGCAGCAGACCCTCCGCCCCGAACTGGTGGACGCCTGGTACGGGCAGCCGTGCCCCCGCTACCGGTGCGGCGGAACCCTCACCGACCGCGGCACCCGCAGCCACCGCGACGACTACTACCGCCGCCTGTACCTCGGGGAGGAGCCGTTCCGGGTGGTGACGGCCGAGCACACCGGCGCGCTCACCCGCCGGCAGCGCGAGGACGTCGAGGCCCGGTTCCGCAAGAAGGAGCAGCGCTACAACGACCCCAACGTGATGGCGTGCACGCCGACGCTGGAACTCGGCATCGACATCGGCGACCTGTCCGCGGTGATCCTCGCGTCGCTGCCGCCCGGCCCCGCCAACTACGTCCAGCGGGTCGGGCGGGCCGGGCGCAAGACCGGCAACGCGTTCCTGGTGACGCTCGTCGGCCGGCACCCCCGCGACCTGTACTTCATCGACGAGCCCGAGGCGATGATCGCGGGCCGGATCGTGCCGCCCGGCAGCTACCTGTCCGCCATCGAGATCCTGCGCCGCCAGTACGCCGCGCACCTGGTCGACCTGTGCGCCCGCGGCCGGCTGCCCGGCGTGCTGCCGCTGCCGCGCCGCACGTCCGCGCTGTTCGGCGAGACGGGCTGGCTCGCCGCGTTCACCGCCGCCGCACTGCAAAGCGGCGCCGTCGAGCCGTTCCTCGACCTGTTCGGCGACTCGGTGTCGCCGGACGCCGCCGCCGACCTGCGCGCGTTCGCCACCGCCGGGCTGAAGGACGCCGTCCGCGGCGTCGAGGAGCGGTGGGAGGCCCGCCGCGCCGACCTGAAGGACCGGCTGGACCGCATCGACGAGGCCATCGACTCGCTGCTCGAATCGGACCCCTCGCAGAACGCCGTCCGCCGGTCGCTGCGCTCCGAGCGGGGTGAGATCGCGCGGCTGATGGGCGACATGGGGCGCCGCAGCGCGCAGGGCACGCTCGTCGAACTCGGGCTGCTGCCGAACTACTCGCTGCTCGACAACGTCACCACCCTCGAAGCGACGATCACGTGGGAGGAGGAGGTCGGCGAGGACCGCACCTACCACAGCGAGGTCCGCGAGTACGGGCGGTCGGCGCGCCTCGCGCTGACCGAGCTGGCGCCCGGCAACTCCTTCTACATCCGCGGCTACCAGCACAAGGTCAGCGGCCTGGACATCGGCACCGAGTCGCGTCCCTCATGGGAGCACTGGCGGGTCTGCCCGAGCTGCGGGCACGTCCGGACCGGCCTTGACGCCGCCGACGACATCTCGGCGTGCGCGCGGTGCGGCGACCCCGCCATCGGCGCCGTGCAGAACCTGCACAAGGTGCTGAAGCCGACGCGGGTGTTCGCCCACGACCGGCGCGACGAGGCCCGGATCAGCGACGACTCCGACGAGCGGCAGCGCCGCTTCTACGAGGACGCCGTCGCCGTCGACATCGACCGCGCCGACATCGCGCCCGGCTCCTGGCGGCACGCCGACGCCGTGTTCGGCGTCGACTTCACCCGGCACGCCGTCGTGCGCCGCTTCAACCTCGGCGTGCGGCGCACCGACCGGCGCGACGCGACCCGGTTCGCGGGGGAGGAGCGGCAGGTCGCGCACTTCCACGTGTGCCCGTCCTGCGGCGGCACGACCGTGGACGGGCCGCCGGGCCAGGACGACGGGAACGGCCGCGACGCGCTGGTCGGCACGTCCTCCGCGGACCGCAGCCGGCGCCACCACCGCACCTGGTGCCCGTACCGGCGCGCGTCGCGGGACGCCGACCACCACAAGATGATCCTCGCGCACGAACTCCGCACGGAGGCGCTGCGCATCCTGCTCCCCGTGGCGACGCTGTACGTGGAGGAGCGGACGGCGTCGTTCCAGGCGGCGCTGATGGCGGGCGTCGCCGCCCGCTACGGCGGCGACCCCGACCACCTGGAGATCGTCACGGCGACGATGCCGGACCAGGCCACCGGGCGGCGGCGCCGCTTCCTCGTCCTGCACGACACGCTGCCCGGCGGCACCGGCTACCTGCACCGCCTCGCCGACCCGGCGGAGTTCCGGCGGGTGCTGGAGGCGGCCCGCGCCCGCGCCGCCGAATGCCCGTGCCGGGAGGACCCGGCCAAGCGCGCCTGCCACCGGTGCCTGCTGTCGCACGTCCCGGGGACGCTGTTCGACAAGGTCAGCCGGGCCGAGGCCGTCGACATGCTGGACGAACTGCTGGACGGCTGGCAGACCGCCTCCGTCGCTGACACGAGCGAGATCTCCCTGTGGGACCAGGTCGAGAGCGAACTCGAAGCGCGGTTCCTGGAAGGGCTGGAGAACTGGGCGAAGCGGGACGGCGGCAACGCCTCGCTGACGCGCGGCCCGGTCGTCGGCGGCCGCAAGACCGCCGACCTGCGCATCGAGATCCCGGACCCGGAGTCGAGCGGCGCGACCGTCCGGCGGTGGCGGGTCACGCTGCAGAACACGATCCGGGGGACGCGGCCGGACGTGGTGTTCCGGCTCATCGACGACGAGCCGCAGCAGGTCGCGGTGTACCTCGACGGGTACAACTACCACGCGGCGCCGGAGATCAACCGGCTCGCCGACGACGCGGCGAAGCGCGCCCAGCTCCGGGCGCACGGCCGCGTCGTCTTCGCCCTCACGTGGAAGGACCTGGACGAGTGGGAGGCGCGCCGCCACGAGCCGTGCGACGGCGTCGAGGCGTACAGCCCGTACCAGGGCAACGCGCGGCTCGCGGCCAGGGAGCTGTACGGGCGGGTCGGCGACCCCGACGAGCTGCCGCGCACGATGTGGACCAACCCGGTCGACACGCTGCTCGCCTACCTCGCCGAACCGGACCGCGGCCTGTGGCTGCGGCGCGCCGAGGCCGTCACCTTCGGAGTACTGAAGTCCAGCCTCCGGAAGGGCGGGACGCGGAGCGACCGCGCCGGCGTGACCGCCCGCGTGAACGCCGCGCTGCGCGGAGAGCCGCTGCCCGCGCTGGAACAGGGAACGGTCGAGGTGTACGCGGCCGATCCGCTCACGGTGATTCTCGATAAGAGCCGTGCGGCCGCCCCCGTGTGGAGCGCCTTCGTCGTCATCGACGACCGGCACGACACCATCGTCGCCGACACCGAAGCGCACAGGCGGCGGTGGGCGGCCTGGCTGTACTGGGGCAACCTGCTGCAATTCCTCGACCACGGTGAGGGCGACGGCGGGCAGCTCGCGCTGTCGGAGATCGACCGGTTCGACCCGGCGCTGCTCGCGGCGGCCGGCGGCGCGGGGCGGCAGGCCGCGCTCAGCCTCCTCCCGCTCGACGAAGACCTGCGGGACGAGGATCTGCGGGACGAGAACTTGCGGGACGAGGGCCTGCGGGACGAGTCGAAGACGGCCCCGGAACCCGCCCCGGCCGGCCTGCCTCCGGCCGTCCTGCCTCCGGCTGGCCCGTCTCCGGCTGGCCCGTCTCCGGCCGGCCCGGCTTCGACGCCCGTCCCGGAGCAGCCCGCGCCGACCCGCGTCGACACGGCCGGCCCCGGACCGGCGGCCGAGCCGACGGTGCTGACCGACAGCTGGGTGAACGTGCTCGACCTGATCGACCCCGAGGAGCCCGGCCTGGCCGCGTTCGTACGCGGCCTCGCCGCCTTCGCCCGCGACGCCGGGGACTTCCCCACCCCGCCGGCCGACGCGGTCGGCTACGAACTGGGCGAACAAGGATGGCAGGCCGAGATCGCCTGGCCGGACCGCAAGGTCGCCATCGTCCTCGCCGGCGACGACGAGGAGGCGCGGCGGCGCGACACCGCGTTCGCGGAGGCGGGCTGGGAGGTCCGTCCGGCGGCTGAATGGACCTACGAGGAACTCGCCGAACGACTGGCCGAACGAAACGAGGAAGCGAAGTGAGCGGGGCGACGCTGCGGCTGCTCGACCGGGCCGAGAAGGAGATCCTGAAGCTCCCGCGGTCGGTGAAGGGCGCGATCTACGACTTCCAGCACAAGTTCCGCACCGACCCCCGCAACAAGGGGCTTCGGTTCAAGCAGCTGAAGAACTCGCAGCTGTACTCGGCGCGCGTCAACGACGACTACCGGGCGCTGCTGCTGCACGCCGGCGGCACCGAGTACATCCTCGTCGCGGTCAAGCCGCGCGGCGAGGTGTACGACCACCTCGACCGGTACCGGTACCAGATCAACCCGGTCACGGGCGGCATCGAGTTCCTCGACCTCGTCGTGGCGGAAGAGGTCGTCGCCGGCAACGGGCAGGCGGAACCCGCGCCCTCGCCGGAGCCCGCGCCCTCGCCGGAGCCCTCGCCGGAACCGGTGGAGGCGGCGCCGCTGTTCGCCGCGTACCCGTCCGAGCAGCTCCTCGACCTCGGCGTCGCCGAGCCGCTGCTGCCGCTCATCGCGAAGATCACGACCGAGGACGAGCTGCTCGGGCTCGTGTCCTACGCGCCGCAGCTGACCGGGGAGGTGCTGCTCGCGCTGCACGACGGCGCGTCCCCCGAAGACGTCCTGGAACAGGTGACCGCGCCCGTCGCCGCCGAGGACGAGGTCGACACCGACGACTACGCGGCGGCCCTCGCCCGTCCCGCCACGGCCGTCACCACCGCCGACGCCGACCTGCGCGAGGTGCTCGAACAGGGCGACTTCGGCCGCTGGAAGGTGTACCTGCACCCGACGCAGCGCAAGCTCGTCGAGAAGGACTACACCGGCCCGGCGCGCGTCAGCGGCGGACCCGGCACCGGCAAGACGATCGTCGCGCTGCACCGCGTCAAGCACCTCGTGGAGCGGCTTCCCGCCGGCGGCGGCAAGGCCGTCCTCCTCACCACGTTCAACAAGAACCTGGCCGCCGACCTCGAACAGCGGCTCATCGCCCTCGCGGGGGAGGAGGTGGCCGCGCGCGTCCACATCACCAACGTGGACAAGCTCGCCAGCGAGATCGTCGCGGAGACCGAGCGGGGCCGGGCGCGCCGCCGCCTCGACGACGAGAAGGCCCGCAAGGAGTGGGACGACCTGCTCGCGGAGGAGAACGAGACCCGCTGGGACGCGGGGTTCCTGCACGAGGAATGGTCGCAGGTGATCCTCGGGCAGGGGCTGCGGACGCAGGCCGAGTACTTCCGGGCCCGCCGCGCCGGGCGGGGCCGCCCCCTCAACCGCGCCGACCGCAAGCGGATCTGGAACCTCACCGAGCGGTACGTGATGCGGCTGGAGAACAACAACCTGTCGACGCTCCGGCAGGTCACCGAGCGGGCCGCGCAGATCGAGGCGGCCCGCGCCCGGGACCGCGCCGCGTACCGGGCGCGGCAGGCCGACTCGCCGAAGCTGCAGGACGAGTCCGGCATGCGGCTGCGCCCCCGCTACCGGCACGTCGTCGTCGACGAGGCGCAGGACCTGTCCGCCGCGCACTGGCGGATGCTGCGCGCGATGGTCGACCCGGGCCCGAACGACATGTTCATCACCGGCGACACCCACCAGCGCATCTACGGCAACCACGTGTCGCTCGGCAACCTCGGCATCGCGATCCGCGGCCGGTCGTCCCGGCTGACGCTCAGCTACCGCACCACCCACGAGATCCTCAGCACCGCCGTCCGCGTCCTCGGCGGGGAGCAGTGGGACGACCTGGACGACGGCCGCGACGACCTCGCCGGCTACCGGTCGGTGCTGCGCGGCGCCGTCCCCGAACTGCGCGGCTTCCCCATCTGGGACGCCGAACTCGACGGCATCGTCGAGCAGGTCAGGGCGTGGGACGGCGACTCGACCGCGGTGTGCGTCCCCGAACGCCGCATGGTCGCCGACGTCGAGGCCCGCCTCGCCAAGGAGGGCATCGTCGCCTGCGCCATCACCGCCGACGGCCCCCGGTACGTCGAGGCGCCCGTCCACGTCGGCACCATGCACCGGTTCAAGGGCCTCGAATACCAGAACATGATCATCGCCGGGGTCGCCGAGGGCCTCGTCCCCGCCGCCCGGATCACCCGGTTCCGCGAGGACGACCCGCTGCGCTACCGCCGCGACCTGCGCACCGCCCGCTCCCTGCTGTTCGTCGCCGTCACCCGGGCGCGCGACAACGCCGTCATCACCTGGCACGGGACGAAGAGCGAGTTCCTGCCGTGAGGGACATCGCCGGCCGGTACCGGGTCACCTCGCCCATCGGACGCGGCGGCATGGGGGAGGTCTGGACCGGCACCGACCTGCGGCTCAACCGCCCCGTCGCGATCAAGCTGATCGGGGTGCCGGACGACGACCGGGAACTGCGCCGCCGCTTCCACCGCGAGGCGCGGATCACCGCCCGGCTCACCCACCCGGGCGTCCCCGCCGTCTACGACTTCGGCCAGGACGAAGACCTGTTCCTGATCATGGAGTGGCTGCCGGGCGACTCGGTCGGCAAACTCCTCGACGAGCACGGCGCGCTGCCCGCCTCCTGGGCCGCCTTCATCGGCGCCCAGGCGTGCGCGGTGCTGGCCGCCGCCCACTCCGTGGACCTGATCCACCGGGACGTCAAACCGGAGAACCTCATGCTCTGCCCGGACGGAGCGGTCAAGCTGATCGACTTCGGGCTGGCGACCTCGACCGGCGGCGAGTTCTCCCGCATCACCCAGACCGGCCAGGTCCCCGGCACGGCGCGGTACATGGCGCCCGAACTGCTGCGCGGCGAGGAGGCCAGCCGCGCCAGCGACCTGTACGCCGTCGGCTGCCTGCTGTACGAGCTGCTCGCCGGGTCGCGGCCGTTCGAGTCGCAGCACATCGTCGAGGAGATCACCCGCAGCCAGTCGGAACCGCCTCCGCCGCTGCCCGACGTCCCCGCCGAACTCGCCGCCCTGGTGGACGAGCTGCTGTCCAAGGCCCCGGAGACACGCCCTTCGGACGCGCTGGAGGTCTACGCCCGGCTGCGCCCCTGGATACGGGACGTGGCACCGATCCCCGGCTGGACGTCCCGCACCCTGGCGACCGACCCGGCCCACCTGTACACCGCCGCCCTGGCCGAGCTGCGCTAGGCGTGCCGGCCGGCGTAGGTGTCGTCGACCTCCCACCCCACCTGCGCCTCGGCCGACACGACGCCCTCGACGCGGCGGATGCCGTGCAGCAGCGCCGGGACGATCGACCGGCGGGCGACCGTGCCCTGGACCGTCACCCGGCCGTCGGTCACCGTGACGGCGCAGCCCTTGGCCTCCGCCCCGAAACGGCGGGCGACCGCCTCGTCCAGGACGTCCCGGCGGATCTGCTCGTCGGGGCGGCTGTACACGCGCAGGACGTCGGCGCGGCTGACGATGCCGACGAGCCGCCCGGTATCGGCGTCCACGACGGGGAGCCGGCTCACGCGCCTGCGGCGCATCAGCCCGGCCGCCTCCTCCACGCTCGCGCCGGGGGTGATCGTGACGGCGGGCGCCGTCATCAGGTCGGCCGCCGTCGTGCCGGCCGCCTTGCGCAGCTCCCGGCGGCGCCGCGGCCCGGCGAACGGATGCGGAGCCTCGGCGGCGTCGGGGTCGGCCTTCTTGAGCAGCAGGTCGGTGGACGACACCAGCCCGGAGACCGTCCCGTCCTCCCGCAGCACCGGGACGGCGTCCACGCCGTGCAGTCGCAGCTCGTTGACGATCTCCTTGAACGAGGCGCGCTCCGAGACGGCGAACACCCCGGTCGTCATGACCTCCTCGACTTTGGTCTGCATGGTTCCTCCAAGAGGTGCGGCGCGGCGACCGCTCGCCGGCTGCCTTCAGCGTGAGCCCGCCCGCCGCCCGCGCCCACGGACCAAGGTCCCCATGAGTCGGGCCGCGAGTCCTCAGCCCGCGCACCCCGCGGCGACGTGTGCCGATGAGACCGAAGCGCCCCGGTCCGGTAGACGCTGTACCAGACCGGGGCGCCGGGGCAGTCACACCGTGAGACTCGGTGCGCCGTTCACGATGAGGTGCAGGTGGGGCTGAGCGATGTGGCCGTACCGGTCGCGGTGAAGCCGACCTCGACGGACGCGCCGGGGGCGAGTGAGCCGTTCCACGAGGTGTTGGTGACGGTGGCGGTGGACCCGCTGGTGGTCAGCGTCCCGTTCCAGAGCTGGTTGATCGAAACGCCGCTGGGCAGCGAGAAGGTCAGCTTCCAGCCGTTGATCGCGGAGGCTCCGGCGGTGACGGTGACCTGACCTTGGAAGCCGCCTCCCCAGGAGTTCACCGTCTGGTAGGTCGCCGTGCAGGCGTCACCGCCCGGCGGGGGAGTCGAAGGGTCGGACGAGGTAGGCGGGTCGGGCGCGTTGCGCGCGAGGTTGTAGGCGAGGTCGGGGACGAAGGACCCGGCCGAGTAGGCGCAGCCGTCCGCCTCACCCGGCGGCTTGACCCACAGGTAGCCGTCGATGTTCTGGTCGCCGGTGTCGAGGGTCGGGTAGGTGCCGATGGTGTGGTCGGTGTTGTCGTCGGCGCACCAGTCGCCCTGGGCGCCGGGGGACCCGCCGTTGCGGCTGGTGTCGATGACCTGGTGTTTGCCGGATATGCCCTGGGACTGCAGGTAGGAGATGATCGACCGGCCGTACGCCGCCTCGCTCGACAGCGGCTGGAAGTTCGACACATTGGTGAAGAAGCCGTCGGCGTACTGGACACCGGCGGCCTTCAGCCGGCTGCCCTGCTCGGCGGCGGAGTTCCAGGCCGAGTGGCCGCCGTCGAGATAGACCTTCGCGTTCGGGTCGGCGCCTTTGATCGTCTGCACCGCCTGGGTGAGCGCCTGGTTGCGCGCCGCGAGCTCGGAGCCGTCCAGGCAGGTCTGCAGCGCGAGCGCGTCGGTCTCCAGAATGATGATGGCCGGACGGCCGCTCAGGCCCTGCGCGAACCGCGAGATCCACTGCTGGTACTGGCCGAGGTCGGGGGCACCGCCGGCGCTGGCGCCGCCGCAGTCGCGGTTGGTGATCTCGTACACCGAGAGCACGGGAGTCTGGTTCGCCGCGCTCGCCGCGTTGACGAACGAGGAGACCTCCGATGTCACGGTGTCCGGCCTGAACACCGACATCCAGCGCGCCTGCGGCTGGCTGGCGATCCTGTCGCGGATGACAGGTGTCCGTGAGTCGTTCGGGTTGGCCGCGACCCACCGAACGACCTGCGAGTCCGGATCGCGGTAGAGGGTGCCGGACAGCGTGCCGGCGCTCGCCTGGCCGCCGACGACCAGGCCGGCGGCGGCGAGACAGGCGGCGGCGATGGCGGCGATCACCGCTCGCCGGCGGCCGTCACCCCGCGGATGATCGGACATGATCCATCCTTTCCGTGTGAGGCGTCGATCAATGCCAGGGCGGCGCCTCCGACCGATCCCTGATGGAAGCCCGTCATACGCGGTGACGATCCACCGGCCGTCTCGACGATCGGCCACTTCGCCCGCCCCGGAATGAGGTGCTGCGCAGCCCTCATCGGCGGCATGCAGGTATGACGCATTCGTGCATGTGACTTCTATACCTGCAACACACGCGACTGCCCAGAACAATGTGGAAGCACCATGAAATGCGCTGGTGGCACGCGTGAAACAAATGAAAAATGGCGAGACCGGGATCCGTCGACCGCGCCCACGGCCCGCCGAACCCACTCCGGCGGCGGGACTGACCGCCCAGGTGGACGCGTGCCTCCAAGGGGGCGGCCCGCCGCCGGGCACGCCAATGCTCCTCCCGCAAGCCAGGTGGTGGCCACCACCTGGCTTGCGGGAGACACACCGGGGCCAGCGCCCTCGTGTGGTCATGGAGCACGTTGGAGGTAGCCGGTTCCTCGTCCGCGTGTCCTAGCCGGCGACGGCGTCGAGTTGCGGGTCGGGTGGGGACCGGTCCCCGCCGCCATCCTTGATAGCGCGGAGTCGGGGGAGCCCCGCATCCTTTAGCTCAACCGACGGCACACCTCAGCCCCTTGGAGGTGGCGCGTGATGCCGATAGGGATGCCTCATGGGCTCGTACCGCAGGCACGAGGACTACACCGCCGTCCGTGCATGGGAGATGCGCATGGCGGCGCTGTTGCATCTGGTGGCGGATCGGCTGACTGACGACCAACTCGCCTGGGGCATGGACTTCCTCAAGCACGCTGAGTACGGCCTGGCGATCGAATCGGTTGCGGACTGGCTGGCGGAGGAAGACCGGTCCCTCACCGAAGCTGAGCGGGCGGAGATGACGGCTCTGGCGGGTGAGCTGGGTTCCGATGTACGTGCCCGCGTCGAGCGGTGCCTTGGCCATTGCCTGTAGCGTCGGCGCGGCCCCGTGGTGACAGGACGGGGCGGGGTCGGCGGACGCGCCGCGATGCGCGGGGCCGCGCGGCGGCCTGAGCGCCGCCGGATCACTTCGGCCAGGTAGTTCAGCGTTGAACGCGGCAGCCGGATGAAAAAGGGGCGCTAGCGGAATCCACTCAAGAGAGTGTATTTTTATGGTCATGTTTCCCGGTCGCGGGAAGCGAGTTTACTTCACTCAAGCGTTCACCGGCGGTTGTCGATCATGGAACCTTTTTCAACGTGGGTTGAGCTCGCGGTTCTGGAGGACGTGGATGGCCTTGGCCAGGTGACCGGCTCGGTGGGGGCAGCAGCGTAGCTTGGTCAGGATCTTCCATTGCTTGAGCTGGGCGTTGGCTCGTTCACCGGGTCTGCGGAGCTTGGCGTAGGAGCGGTTGGCGTCCTTGAGCGGCTCGGGCTTGTCCTTGCCCTTGTAGGGCGTCTTGACGTGCGGGCCGGCGCCGACGTAGCCCTTGTCGGCCAGCACCAGGAACCCGGAGGCGGCCAGTGCGCGGACCAGGCCCCAGATCCGGGCGGCCTTCAGGTCGTGGACCGAGCCGGGCAGCGGCCCCGACACCCACACGATGGTCCCGTCCGGTGAGGCGATCACCTGCAGGTTCATGCCGTGCTTCTTGTGTTTGCCCGAGTAGAACGGCCGGTCGGCCTTCACGCGGTCGATCGGGATGAGCGTGCCGTCCATGACCAGGTAGAGCAGGCCGTCCTTGCGGGCTTTGGCCAGCGCCCGGCCGAGTTTGGGTGATCGGGCCGACAGCAGCGTCACCGTCTCGTTGACGTAGCGCCAGGCGGTGGTGGTTCCGACTCCGAACCCGGCGCCGAGCTGCGCGAACGTCTCCCCGTTCTTCAAGTACGCCAAGGCCATCAGCGCCTGCATGCCCGCCGGCAGGGCCCGGCCCTTGCTGCCGACCTGCTTGCGGTGCCGGCCGACGACCCCGGTCACGTACTGCAGCGTCTGACGCGACAACGGCAGCGAAGAACGATAGAAAAGCATGTGAAGCCCCTGGTGGGATCGGTCGGTTGTGAGAGATCACCCGTCCTACCAGGGCTTCTTCATGTTTCAGGGCCTGCCACGCCGCCCGCGATCATGCTGTGATCACCCACCCACAAGCGCTGGTGGAAAACGTTCACTTCTTCGAGCACCTTAAGAGCGCCGCAGAGAGAGCCGATGTCGGCACTGTCGACGGGATGCTGCTTCGTAGGCAAGCACATTACGTCGCGAGCTTCGATGATTCCGTAGAGACGGCGGAATGGCTGGCGGGAATGCAGCGCCAAGAGGAGCGCAGGTCTCAACGATCCGCCGACTGGTCGCTGTCCTGGGCTGTTGTGCGGTCCGGAGCGCACTCCCTTGCTCGCAAGGGAGACCCCGAGGCGCTTCAAGCGTTCATCGGCCAGGCGATGAAGACCGACAGGTGCGAGACGGCCAACCTCAACTACTGGGCGTACTGGCTGGGGGAGATCACCGAGCCGCAGACAGCCGACACGTTCATGGTCGAGTTGCCCACTCGGTCCTGGAGAGGCACGAAGCTGCTTGCTCATCTGGTGGGCAAGCTGGAGCCGAAGAACGTCTACATCGATGTCGTCGCTCATACGGTCTGGGCGCTTCTTCAGCACCGCCCCGCCATCGTCCACGACGAGCCAGGCACGCTCGGTCGGTTGCAGGAACGGGCAGCGCGGGTCCTGGACGAAGCTGCGGTCTCCGTCCAGTCGCGACGGGAGCTGGAAGAGGTCCTCTACGGTCTACGTATCGCGGACGGGCGTTAAGCGAGAGAAGGGTGAGCATGGCGAACGAGACGGAGCGGTTGGCGGGGTTCCTGTACGAGATCGGGCTTCTGAAGCGCTACAAGCGCACCGGGTGGCTTGTAGCGGGCGTGAACGATCCCGAGAGCATCGCCGATCACTCGCTCCGTACGGCGATCATCGCTAGCGTCCTGGCTGCGATGGAGGGGGCCAACCCCGAGCGTGCTGCACTGCTCAGCCTCTTTCACGACAGCCAGGAGACCCGCCTCACCGACATCCCCTATGTGGCCAAGCCGTATGTGAAGAAGGCGTCCAACGAGCAGGTCACCGAGCGCCAGACCCGCGGTTTGCCGGAGGTGGTCACCGCAATGATCACGGGTGTCGTCGCGGAGTACGAAGGCAATGCCAGCGCCGAGGCGATGTGCGCCCGTGACGCGGACAAGCTCGAGTGCCTCATTCAAGCTATCGAGTACCGAGAGCACGGCAATCAGAACACCCAACCGTGGGTAGACAGCTCATTCGCCCAGCTCCAGACCGCGTCCGCCAAGCGACTCGCCGAGGAGGCGCAGAAGACCGGCTCTCTCGACTGGTTCATGCGCGCGTTGAACGGCGACGAGGACGCGTAGAGGCGTCCTCGTGCCCAGGGTCCAGGAACCGTACCGGCTGTGCCGTACCGCGCCCGCGCGGACCGGACGACGGCGCCCCGACCTTCGCGTGCTGAACTGGAGCGAGCCGAACGCGCCGGGCTGGGGGAACCTCCTCGCACCGCGCTGCGTCGGCAGGTGGGCACGGTCGCTGCATCATCTGATAGCGAAGAGGCGTCCTTCGCCGGTTTGCGACCGCGGGCTGGCGGTGCGGCTGCGATTCAGGCGGCCTCTGACGTCCTGCACGTCACCGCGGACATCACTGGCAACCGCGAACCGGCCAAGGCCGCCGACTCCTACGACCGCGCGGCAAGAGAACCGTACGGTCGTCTGCCTCCGGTCACTCCGTACGGAAGCGCCCTGCGCGCGGTAGCGCGGACACTCGCGGTCACCAACGTGCGCTGGGGAGATCGACGCGAACACAAGAGGAACCTCACCGTCGATCTGCTGTTCCTCATAGCCAACTGACAAATGATCTTGGGAGGGGCTTTCAAGATCGGCCACAGGGCTCTGACCTGGGGAGACGAGAGAGCGGGCGACGGGAATCGAACCCGCGTAGCCAGTTTGGAAGACTGGGGCTCTACCATTGAGCTACGCCCGCGAGCAGATGGAGGGCCCGCGTGGGCCCTCGATCGCCATCCCGTAGCGTACAGGGTTCCCGGGGTGGACGTGGCCGGTGGGCAGCGCGCAGCGGGCGGAGTGTGATCGGGTCTAGACTGCTCCCGTCATCGCGGTCGGCGGTGGCGTGCGGGCTGTAGCGCAGTTTGGTAGCGCACTGGCTTTGGGTGCCAGGGGTCGTGGGTTCAAATCCCGCCAGCCCGACAAGGGATGGCCGGGTGCGCCCGCGTGAGGCGCACCCGGTTTCTTGCTATTTGAGGAGTTCGCGGGCTTGTTTCGCGGCCTCGGCGATTGCTCTGGGCAGGTTCTCGGGGCGGCGGCCGCCCGCGTGGGCGATCGGGCCCTTGCCGCCTGCGCCGCCGCCCACCTCGCGGGCGGCGTGGGTCAGCAGGTCGCGCGCCCTGATGCCGGTGTCCGCGCCCGCCGCGGCCGTCAGTACCGCCTTGCCGTCGGACTCCGTGGCCAGGACGACGACGCCGCGCGGGTCCAGCAGGCCCGTCGCGATGCTGCGGAGGTCCTTGTCGGTCATCTCGGGCACCAGTTGGGCTACCAGCCAGCCTCTGGGTAGGCGCTCGGCATGGGACGCGAGGCGTTGTGCGTGGGTGTTCAGTTCCGCTTGGTGAAGTCTGTCGAGCTGGTTCTGGGTTTCGGTCAGGGTTTGCAGGTGTCGGCGTAGGCGGTCGGGGGCCTCATCCGGGTGGACGTTCAGGAGCGTCGCCAGTTCGGTGAGGACGCGGTGTTCGTGGTCGTAGTGGCGGAGTGCGTCGGCGCCGGTGAGCGCCTCGACGCGGCGTAGGCCGGTGCCGATCGAGGATTCGCTGACGATGTGGACGGGGCCGGCCTGCGAGCCGTGGCCCACGTGGGTGCCGCCGCACAGTTCGCGGGACGCGTCGCCGATGTCGACGATGCGGACGGTGTCGCCGTACTTCTCGCCGAACAGCGCTATGGCGCCCGCCCTTTCGGCCTCTGTCCGGGACGCCTCCCAGACGTGCACGGACGGGTCGTCCAGGAGGTAGTCGTTCACCAGGGTTTGCAGGGGCGTCGTTTCAAGCGGTGAGTGGTGCGTGAAGTCGAAGCGCAGGCGGCCCGGTTCCACGCGGGAGCCGCGCTGGGTCGCGTGGTCGCCCAGCAGGCGGCGCAGCATCGCGTGCAGGACGTGGGTGGCGCTGTGCGAGCGCGCGGTCGCCTCCCGGCGGGACGCGTCGACTGTCGCTTCCGCGTCGCCCGGGACGAGTTCGCCGTCCAGTACGCGGACGGTGTGGACGTGCAGGCCGTCCAGGCCGAGGCGGGTGTCGACGACCCGCGCCCGCGCGGTGGAGGTGCGCAGTTCGCCCGTGTCGCCGACCTGGCCGCCCGATTCCGCGTAGAACGGGCTGCGGGAGAGGATCACGTCGATCTCGTCGCCTGCGGCCGCGGCGCGGGTTTCGCCGTGCGGGGCGATGAGCGCCAGCACGGTCGTCTCCGCCGAGTGGGAGTCGTAGCCGACGAAGTCGGTGCGGCCGCGCTCGGCGGTGACGCGGCGGTAGAGATCCCGGCGGGATACCGCCTCGTCCTTCTTGTTCCGGCTCGCCTCGTGCGCCTGGCGGCGCTGGGCTTCGAGGAGTTCCGCGAACGCCTCCTCGTCGACGGTCAGCCCCGCGGAGCGGGCCGCGTCGATGGTCAGGTCGATCGGGAAGCCGTAGGTGTCGTGCAGTTCGAACGCGGTGCGGCCCGAGATGGTCGAGGTCGCGCGGCTGATCGCCGTGTCGAGGAGCCGGGAGCCCTGGCGGAGCGTGCGGTCGAAGCCCTCCTCCTCGGCCGTGACCACTTGGCGGATGAGGCCGGAGTGCTCGGACAGTTCCGGCCACGTGCCGGAGAGCGTGCCGATCACGCTGGACGTCAGGTCGGGCAGCGCCAGGTCGATGCCGAGCCGGCGCGCGTGCCGGATCGCGCGGCGCATCAGGCGGCGCAGGACGTAGCCGCGGCCGTCGCGGGACGGCAGCACGCCGTCGGCGATGAGGAACGCGATCGAGCGGGCGTGCTCCGTGACGACGCGGAACGACGTCGAGTCGTCGCTTCCGTCGCGGCCGGGATAGGCCCGGCCCGCCATTTCCTGGACGAGGGAGAAGGTCGGGGAGAGCAGGTCGGTTTCGCAGACCGTGTCCACGTCCTGCAATATCGCCGCCAGGCGGTCGAGGCCGAGGCCCGTGTCGATATTGCGGGAGGGCAGCTCGCCCAGGATCGGATAGTCGTCCTTTCCGGGACCGCGGAGGTTCTGCATGAAGACGAGGTTCCACAGTTCCTGGTAGCGCTCGCCGTCGACCGCCGGGCCGCCTTCGCGTCCGAAGGACGGGCCCCGGTCGTAGTGCAGTTCGGAGGACGGTCCGCATGGGCCGGGCACGCCCATCGACCAGTAGTTGTCCTCCATTCCGAGCCGCTGAATCCGCGAGGAGGGGACGCCCATCCGCCGCCAGAGCCGTTCGGCTTCGTCGTCGTCCAGGTACACGGTGACCCATAGGCGCTCTGGGTCGAGGTTGTAGTGGCGGGTGAACAGCTCCCACGCCCAGGCGATCGCCTCCGCCTTGAAGTAGTCGCCGAAGGAGAAGTTGCCGAGCATTTCGAAGAACGTCGCGTGCCGGGTGGTGCGGCCCACGTTCTCGATGTCGGACGTGCGCGCGCACTTCTGCACGGACACCGCCCGGGGGTGCTCCGGAACGGTCTCGCCGAGGAAGTACGGCTTGAACTGGTTCATGCCCGCGTTCGTCAGCAGCAGCGTCGGGTCGGACGGGACGAGCGGGCTGGACGGCACGACTCGGTGGTCGCGCTCGGAGAAGAAGTCGAGAAAGGTCGCGCGGATGTCAGAAGAGCGCATGGGACGGCCTCACGAGGTCGATGGGATGACGGCGCACACCGCCGAGCCGGGCCGGGCACGACTGCTCGTTCCCCAGCTCGGCGCGGCTAGCTCGCCGTCCCACCTCGTGAATGACCATCACGCCCCAAGCTACCTCGGCGCCCGGAGCGCCGGCACACGAATTCCGCTGCGACGCGGCCTCATCGAGCCTTGAGGGGTTCTTCCGCGCGGACTCGGGCGTCGTAGGCGGCGCGCGCGGCGTCGATCTCGCTCAGGTGGCTCTCCGCCCAGCCGACGAGGGTCTTGACCGCGTCCATCAGCGTCTCGCCCATGGGGGTGAGGGAGTACTCCACGCGGGGCGGTACCACGGGGTACACGGTCCGCGTGACGATGCCGTCGCGTTCCAGGCCGCGCAGCGTGACGGTGAGCATCCGCTGGCTGATGCCCTCGATCTCGCGCCTCAGTTCGGTGAACCGCTTGGTGCGCTCGCCGAGGAGCGCGATCACCTGTAGCGACCACTTGTCGCCGACCCGGTCGAGTACCTCCCGGGCCCGGCATCTCATCGCAGTGTGCTCCATGGTTATCTCCAGGTGACCGAGGCAGAAAAAAGTGCCTTCTTGTGCCGGCCCCGCGGGTGTCCGCAGGATGGGTGCGGTTACCGAACGGAACCGCCTTACCATTCATAACCAAGGAGACACCATGACGGCCGAGCTTGTCGAGATCCCGGGCTACGTCGCCGGCACCTGGACCATCGACCCCCTGCACTCCGACGTCGGCTTCACCGTCAGGCACCTGATGGTCAGCAAGGTCCGCGGCCGGTTCGGGACGTTCGAGGGGACGATCGTGACCGGCGAGGACCCCCTCGACTCGTCCGTGAACGCGACGATCGACCTGGCCTCGATCGACACCGGCATCGCCAAGCGCGACGAGCACGTCAGGTCCGCCGACTACCTGGACGTCGAGAAGTACCCGACGATGACGTACCGCTCCACCGGCGTGCGGCCCGACGGCGGCGACTACATCCTGGACGGGGAGCTGACGCTGCGCGGCCTGACCAGGCAGGTCCCGCTGAAGCTGGAGATCGGCGGGTTCGGCCCCGACCCCTTCCGGGAGGACGACCCGTTCAAGGGCGCCCGCGCCGGGTTCACCGCGACCGGCGAGATCAGCCGGCTGGAGTTCGGGGTCGGCGACACCGCCAAGGTCCCCGGCGGCAGCGGGCTCGGCCTGGGGGAGAAGATCCAGATCATCCTGGAGATCCAGGCGGCGCTCCGCACGGAGTGAGGCTCGCGGCCGGCCTGCACAAGCCCGCGCAGGCCCGCGCTGACCCGCGCTGACCCGCGCAGGCCCGCGCTGAGCGGCGCGGCGGGGCTGCGCGGGTCAGCGGCTCCCGAGCAGCCGGGGGAGCGCCTCCAGCGTCGTGATGCGCGGGACGGTCAGATCCTCCGGCGCCGCGGAGCCGGAGCGGTCGAGCCACACGCCTGCCAGGCCCGCCGCCGCGGCGCCCTGTGCGTCGGTGACGAGGCGGTCGCCCACGTAGGCGGCCTCGTCCGGGGGGACGCCGAGGCCCGCGCAGGCCGTCCGGAATATCCCGGCCGCCGGCTTCGCCGAACCCGCCTCGCTGGACGCCACGACATAGGGCAGGACGTCCGCGAGGCCGATCGCCTCGACCTTCGCGCGCTGCTGCGCGGCGTCCCCGTTGGTGATCACCCCGAGCCGCAGCCCGCGCCCCGCCAGGACGTCCAGCACCCGCCGCACCTCCGGGAACGGGCGCCACGCCGCCTTATAGAGCGCCACATACTCGGCGAGCCAGGCGTCGGCGCGGGCGTCGTCCCAGTCGCCGAGCCCCAGTTCCCGGGCGAGCGTGACGATCCTGACGCGGCGCTGGGCGACGAAGTCCAGCTCGCCCGCCAGGTACCGGTCGACCGC
This sequence comes from Spirillospora sp. NPDC127506, assembly GCF_040302145.1. Taxonomy (NCBI): domain Bacteria; kingdom Bacillati; phylum Actinomycetota; class Actinomycetes; order Streptosporangiales; family Thermomonosporaceae; genus Spirillospora; species Spirillospora sp. NPDC127506. Next base: position 44,661 of record NZ_JBEORG010000032.1, read on the forward strand.
CGATTCGGTCAGCTCGTACCAGCGCCGGACGAGCCACGCCTCGTCCACGTCCGGGAACAGCCGGACGATCGCCTCGCCCGCCGCCCCCTCGTGGTCGAGGAGCGTCCCGTCGAGGTCGAACAGCACCGCGTCGATCACCGCGCGGCCCCGGTGGGGCCGGCCCCGCGGACCTCGGCGAGGACGCAGGCGGCGAACGCGGCGGAGGCGGCCTCGAAGATCCGCCGGCGGGTCGCCTCGGCGTCGCAGCTCACGCCCGAATTAAACCATCCGGTTGACGCGGCGCCCGCCTCGATCCCTCGCATGACCGGTCCCTCGCATGGCTGGTCCCCGCATGACCGGTCCCCAGATGAACCGGTCCCCACATGAACCGGTCCCCAGATGAATGGGCGGGCCCCTGACCCGGCGTCCGTTGAGTCAGGGGCCCGATCGTCTCGGCCGTCTGAGGGGCTGGGAGTACCCCTTCTGCGAACAGCTCAGCCGAGACCGCTCTGCGCTCGGCTCAGCCGAGCCCGCCGCGCATGGCGCTGATCAGCTCGCCGTTCGCGGTGTCGCCGGTGAGCTCCCAGAAGAAGGCGCCGCCGAGGCCCTGGTCCTTGGCGTAGGCCATCTTCCCGCGGATGGTGGACGGGGTGTCGTAGCTCCACCACTCGCTGCCGCACTTGGCGTAGGCCGTGCCGGCGACGGTGCCCGTGGCGGGGCACTTGGTCTTGAGGACCTTGTAGTCCTCGATGCCGGCCTCGTACGTGCCGGGCGCGGGCCCGGTCGCGGTGCCGCCCGGCTCGGACTGCGTGACGCCCGTCCAGCCGCGCCCGTAGAAGCCGATGCCGAGCAGCAGCTTGCTCGCCGGGACGCCCTTCGCCTTGAGCTTGGCGATGGCGTCGGCGCTGTTGAACCCGGCCTGCGGGATGCCCGGGTAGGACGTGAGCGGCGAGTGCGGCGCGGTCGGCCCCTGCTGGGCCCAGGCGCCGAAGAAGTCGTACGTCATCACGTTGTACCAGTCGACGTACCGGGATGCGCCCGCGTAGTCGGCGACGTCCATCTTGCCGCCGGAGCTGGCGTCGGCGGTGATGGCGGCCGTCACGAGGTTGCCCGACCCGAACTTGGCGCGCAGCGCCGACAGGACCTTCGAGAGCGCGTCCGGCCCGCTGGTGTCGCAGGACAGGCCGCAGGCGTTCGGGTACTCCCAGTCGATGTCGATGCCGTCGAACACGTCCGCCCAGCGCGGGTCCTCGACCAGGTTGTAGCAGGACTCGGCGAACGCGGCCGGGTTCTGCGCGGCCTGGCCGAAGCCGCCGGACCACGTCCAGCCGCCGAACGACCAGATCACCTTCAGGCCCGGATGCATCTTCTTCAGCTTGCGCAGCTGGTTGAAGCTGCCGCGCAGCGGCTGGTCCCAGGTGTCGGCGACGCCGTCGACGCTCTGGTCGGCGGTGTAGGCCTTGTCGTAGTCGGCGTAGGAGTCGCCGACCGCGCACCTGCCGCCGGTGACGTTGCCGAACGCGAAGTTGATGTGCGTCAGCTTGCCGGCGGAACCGCTCGTCTCGATGTTCTTGACGTGGTAGTTGCGCTGGTAGACGCCCCAGTCGACGAAGTAGCCGACGACTTTGTCGCCGCCGCCGGGGTTGCCGCTGCCCGCCTCGGTGGTGACCGACAGGGAGGCCGACGCGGGTGAGGTGTTCCCCGCGGCGTCGCGCGCCTTGACGGTGAAGGTGTAGGCGGTCTCGGGCGACAGCCCGCCGATGTCGGCGCTCGTCCCGGTGACCGACGCCGCCTTCGCGCCGCCGTTGTACACGTCGTAGCCGGTGACGCCGACGTTGTCGGTTGCCGCGTTCCAGGCCAGCGACACGCTCGTGGCGGTCTTGCCCGTGGAGCGGAGGCCGGTGGGGGCCGTGGGAGCCTGCGTGTCGCCGCCGGGGGTGCCGGAGCCGTCGCAGGACGCGCCGTTGACCGTGCAGCTCGTGAACCAACCGGGGCCGCTGCCGCCGAACCCGAAGCTGGTGCTGGCGCCGGCCGCGATCGTACCGTTCCAGCTCGCGTTGGTGAACGTGTAGTGGTTCCCGGAGACGGCCTTCGTCGCGTCCCACACGTTGCCGATGGACGTCCCGGACGGCATGTCCGCCTCGAGCCGCCAGCCGTTGATCGCCGAGCCGGTCCCGTTGGTGATGGTGCACGTGCCGTCGAAGCCGGTGCCCCAGTCGGATCCCTTCTTGCAGGTCGCGGTCACCGTCCCCGCCGAGGACGCCGGGGGCGCCGTCAGGAGGGCGGTGGCCACCGCCAGTGTCGCTGCGCCGGCGAGCGCGATGGCCCGCCGTCCGCCCGGTCTTGACATGATTCTCCGTTCGTCCGGCCCCCGAGCAAACAGGAATCCCCGCTCTATTCTTAGGAAAGTTTCCTAAGAATTGGGAGGATGGTAACCGGGTGGAACGTGCCGTTCAAGGGCTTGCGGAGAGCTCGCGCGCGGCTTTCCGGGTGGTCTAAGCGACTGCCTGGACTCATACGGTCACCGGGTCGGGGAAAGTTCACGCCGTCCCGAACCAGCCGGGCATGTCGAGCCGCCACAGGTCGGCCGGGGTCATGCGGCGCAGGTCCTCCTCCAGGGCCCGGACGCGGTCCGCGCCGAGCGCCCGGACCCAGTCGTCCCGGATCCGGTCGAAGATCTGCGCGGCACGGACGAGCGAGTCGGTCCCGCGCGCGGTCAGCCGGACGATCTTGCGCCGGGCGTCCCGCGGGTCGGCGGCGCGCTCCACGTACCCGGCCCGCTCCAGCGACTCCACCATCTTCCCCGCGGCCTGCTTGGACACCCCGAGCCGCCGCCCCAGCTCCACGGCCGTCGTGCCGTCCGGGCCGATGGCCTGGAAGACGAAGCCGTGCATCGGGCGCAGGTCGGGATGGCCCTGGCGGGCCAGCTCCGCGTGCAGCTCATCGATGATCACGCGGAACGCGAGGAACAGGCGCAGCGGCAGCTCGAAGCCGGGGACGTCGCTTGACATGAAAGACAACCTCATTGACTATATGGACAACCATGTTGTCTAAACCTAGGGGATCGGAGCCCATGACGCTCATCCGCAACGCCGAGACCCGCCGCACGGACACCCCGAACGGCACGATGACCACGCTCGCCACGCCCACCCAGGGCGGCACCGGGGGCATCGCCGTCTGGCGCGTCGACATGCTGCCCCGCAGGACCGGCCCGCTGCACGCGTTCGACACCGAGCAGGTGTGGACGTTCCTGGACGGCGCCGCGACCATCGACCTGGACGGGCGCAAGCTGGAGGCGGCGCCGGGCGACACCGTCGTCCTCCCGGCCGACGCGCCCCGCCAGATGACCACCGGCGACACCGGTTTCACCGCCGTCGTCGCCGCCCACGCCGGCTGCCTCGCCTACGACCCCGACCAGGTGGTGGACGACGGCAAGTGCGAGCTCGCGCCGCAGGGCGACGAGCGGCTCGTCCCGCCCTGGGCGAGATGACCCGGCGGTGACCCGGGCGGTGCCGGGCGGCGGCCGGGCGGCGGGTCAGGCGCCCAGATAGGCGAGGACGGCCAGCACCCGCCGGTTGTCGTCCTCGGACGGCGGCAGCCCGAGCTTGCCGAAGATGCTGTTGGTGTGCTTGCTGATCGCCTTCTCGGTGACGAACAGCTTCGCCGCGATGGCCGCGTTCGACCGGCCCTCCGCCATCAGCCCGAGCACCTCCCGCTCGCGGGGAGTCAGCTGCTGCAGCGGCTCCTCGCGGGCGTGCCGGGTGAGCAGCTGCGCCACCACGTCCGGGTCGAGCGCGGTGCCGCCGCCGGCGACCCGGCGCACCGCCTCCACGAAGACCTTGACGTCGGACACGCGGTCCTTCAGCAGGTAGCCGATCCCGCCGCGGCTGTCGGACAGCAGCTCGCGCGCGTACAGCTGCTCGACGTGCTGCGACAGCACCAGCACCGGCAGGCCGGGGACCTCCTTGCGGGCCTCCAGCACCGCCTTGAGCCCCTCGTCGGTGAACGTCGGCGGGAGCCGGACGTCCACGACCGCGACGTCCGGGCGGTGGGCGGTGAGGGCCCGCAGCAGCGACGGCCCGTTGTCCACCGCCTCGACGACCTCGAAGCCGAACGCGCCGAGCAGGCGGATCAGCCCGTCCCGGAGGAGGGCGAGGTCTTCGGCGATGACAACGCGCACGGCAGCTCCATGGTCACGACGGTCGGTCCGCCGGGCGGGCTCGTCACGGCCATCGTCCCGTCGAAGGCCGCGAGCCTGCGCTCGATGCCGCGCAGCCCGCTTCCCGCGCCGGGGTCGGCGCCGCCCGTCCCGTCGTCACCGACGATCATAAGCAGCCGGCCGCGGGAGTGCTCGATCTGGATCCAGGACCGCCGCGCGCCGGAGTGCTTGACGACGTTGGCGAGCGTCTCCGCGACCGCGAAGTACGCGGCGGACTCGACCGGCGCCTCCGCGCGCCCCGGCAGGTCGATGTGGACGTCCACCGGCAGCGGCAGGGTCAGCGCCAGGGCGCGCACGGCCCCGTCCAGCCCGCGCTCGGCCAGCACCGGCGGGTGGATGCCGCGCACCAGGTCGCGCAGCTCCGTCAGCGCCGTCCCGCTGGCCTCGCGCGCCTCGGCGAGGAGCCGCTGCGCGGTCTCCGGGTCGTGCTTCATCATCTCCTCGGCGAGCCCGATGTTCATGCTGAGCGCCACCAGCCGGGCCTGCGCGCCGTCGTGCAGGTCGCGCTCGATGCGGCGCAGCTCCGCCGCGGAGGCGTCCACCGTCTCCGAACGGGTCTCGGTGAGCCGCTGCACCCGCTCCTCCAGCGCGTGCTTGGCCGGCGCGAGGAGCGACTGGGCGAACAGGGCGTGCGCCTTCAGGAACATCCCGCCCAGCGGGACCGACAGCGCCGTCAGCGCGACGCCGAGGACGGCCGTTCCCGCGACCCCCGCCGTCCCGTAGTCGCCGATCATCCAGAAGGGCCCCCAGCCGTAGTCGGCCAGCAGCGCGACCCACCACGCCACGAACGCGCCCTCCAGCCCGTACACGGTCAGGCCCGCCGCCAGCAACCCGAGGACGAGCGCGACCGGGACGTTCAGCAGCGACCACAGCAGGTCGCGCCATGTCGCCGGATCGCTCAGCACCCACTTCAGCCGCCCGACCGGGCCGGCCGCGTCGGCCGGTTCCGGCCGGTAGGGCTCCGGGATCCGCACGCCGTGCCAGTCCATCGCGAGGTTCCGCTGCAGGTTCGTCACCGTCCGGATCGCGACCAGCACCGCCGGCGCCAGCACCACCCCGAGGCCCAGCGGGATCAGGACGACCGACAGCACGCCGAGGATGAACAGCGGCAGGTTCACCGCATAGGCGAGGACGATGTGCACCAGCCCGCGGACGACGTTGAGTAACGTCGCCCGGGCGAGCGCGCCGGCCCGTCCGATGAAACGCGTGCTGCCGTCCACCCGTCCTCCCCTGGGTTCCGTCGTGCGCCCGCCACCGCGGCGGCGCCAGGTGCGACCATTGTGTCGCCGGACGGCGGCTCGGCCAGTAGGGCTAAGTCCCGAATCCGCGCGCATCGCGGGGGAGTTAGCCCTACCGTTCCCAGGCGGTGTCCAGGAGCGGGTCCCGGCCCCACCGCCCGTCCCCGACCGGCCCTCATTCGTGCGGTGACAAGACAACCGGACCAGTTCCCTGGACAATGCACAGGCGATACCCAGGGGAGAAAGCGAATCCAAGCTGTGACAGCGACCATCAGCCAGACGTCCGCCGGCCGGAACGGGCCGTCCACGCCGTCCATCACCCAGCGCATCGCCGACGAGATCGGCGTCCGCGAGGGGCAGGTGCGGGTCGCGGTGGACCTGCTCGACGGCGGGGCGACCGTCCCGTTCATCGCCCGCTACCGCAAGGAGGCGACCGGAACGCTCGACGACGCGCAGCTCCGCGCCGTGGAGGAGCGGCTGCGCTACCTGCGCGAGCTGGACGAGCGGCGCGCCGCGATCCTGGAGTCGGTCGAGTCGCAGGGCAAGCTCACCGACGAGCTCCGCGCGCAGATCATGACGGCCGACTCCAAGGCCCGGCTGGAGGACATCTACCTCCCTTACAAGCCGAAGCGGCGCACCAAGGCGCAGATCGCCCGCGAGGCCGGCCTCGAACCGCTCGCCGAGCTGCTGCTGGCCGACCCCGCCCGCGACCCGCACGCCGAGGCCGCCGCCTACGTGGACGCGGAGAAGGGCGCCGCGGACGAGGCGGCCGCGCTGGAGGGCGCCCGCGCCATCCTCGTCGAGCGGTTCGCCGAGGACGCCGACCTCATCGGCGCGCTGCGCGAGCGCATGTGGAACCAGGGCCGGATGGTCTCGCGGGTCCGCGACGGCAAGCAGGAGAGCGGCGCCAAGTTCTCCGACTACTTCGACTTCGCCGAGCCGTTCGCGAAACTGCCCTCGCACCGCGTCCTCGCGCTGTTCCGGGGCGAGAAGGAAGAGGTCCTCGACCTCGACCTGGAGCCGGAGGAGGCCGCCGACGACCCGTCCGCGCGCAGCTCCTACGAGGTGGAGATCGCGCGCCGGTTCCAGATCTCCGACCAGGGCCGCCCCGCCGACAAGTGGCTGTCGGACACCGTCCGCTGGGCCTGGCGCACCCGGATCCTCGTGCACCTCGGCATCGACCTGCGGACCCGGCTGCGGCAGGAGGCCGAGGACGAGGCGGTCCGCGTGTTCGCCGCGAACCTGCGCGACCTGCTGCTCGCCGCGCCCGCCGGGTCCCGCGCGACGATGGGCCTCGACCCGGGCCTGCGCACCGGCGTGAAGGTCGCCGTCGTGGACTCCACCGGCAAGGCCGTCGCCACCGACACGATCTACCCGCACGAGCCGCGGCGGCAGTGGGACCAGTCGATCGCGACGCTCGCCGCGCTGGCCCGCGAGCACAAGGTCGAGCTCGTCTCCATCGGCAACGGCACCGCGTCACGGGAGACCGACAAGCTCGCCGCCGACCTGATCGCCCGGCACCCCGACCTCAAGCTCACCAAGATCATGGTGTCGGAGGCGGGCGCGTCGGTGTACTCGGCGTCGGAGTACGCGGGCCGCGAGCTGCCCGGCATGGACGTGTCGCTGCGCGGCGCCGTGTCGATCGCCCGGCGGCTGCAGGACCCGCTCGCCGAGCTGGTCAAGATCGACCCCAAGTCGATCGGCGTCGGCCAGTACCAGCACGACGTCTCCGAGGTGAAGCTGTCGCGCTCCCTGGACGCCGTCGTCGAGGACTGCGTGAACGCCGTCGGCGTGGACGTCAACACCGCGTCCGCGCCGCTGCTCACCCGCGTGTCCGGCATCGGCGAGGGCCTCGCGGAGAACATCGTCGCGCACCGCGACGCCAACGGCCCGTTCCGCAGCCGCGCCGGGCTGAAGGACGTGCCGCGCCTCGGCCCGAAGGCGTTCGAGCAGTGCGCCGGCTTCCTGCGCATCCGCGGCGGCGACGACCCGCTGGACGCCTCCAGCGTGCACCCGGAGTCCTACCCGGTCGTCCGCCGGATCCTGGACGCGGCCGGCACGGACATCAAGGGCCTCATCGGCAACACCGCCGTGCTGCGCTCGCTGAAGCCCGCCGACTTCGTCGACGGCGCCTTCGGGCTGCCGACCGTCACCGACATCCTCGCCGAGCTGGAGAAGCCCGGCCGCGACCCGCGCCCGGCGTTCCGGACCGCCGCGTTCAAGGAGGGCGTCGACAAGATCGCCGACCTCGAACCCGGCATGCTGCTGGAGGGCGTCGTCACGAACGTCGCGGCGTTCGGCGCGTTCGTGGACGTCGGCGTCCACCAGGACGGGCTCGTCCACATCTCCGCCATGTCCGACAAGTTCGTGGAGGATCCGCGCGATGTCGCCAAGCCCGGCGACATCGTCCGGGTGAAGGTGCTGGACGTCGATCTGCAGCGCAAGCGCATCTCGCTCACGCTCCGCCTGGACGACGAGCCCGGCGCGGGCAGGCAGGGCGGCGGCAGGCAGGGCGGCGGCGGGCAGGGGGCCGGCCGGCAGGGCGGCGGCAGGCGCGGCGAGCAGCGCGACCGCGGCGGGCAGGACCGGGGCGGCCAGAATCGCGGCGGGCAGAACCGCGGCGGGCAGGACCGGGGCCAGGGCCGGCGCGGCGGGCGCGGCGGCGGCCGGGATCGCGGCGGGCAGGGGGGCGGCGCCATGGCCGACGCCCTGCGCCGCGCCGGCCTCGACAAGGGCCTCCCGGGCGGCGACCGCAAGGGCCGCTGAAACGCGGCGGTCCCCGGCCTCACCGCGAGGCCGGGGACCGCCGGTCGGGGCTCACTCGCTGAAGCCGCGCCAGCGCCCGTCGGACCCCGTCTCGGCCGAGCTCTGCGGGCGGACGGGGCGCCGCGGCGGCGTCTGCTCCGGCCCGCCGCCGTACCCCTCGGGAGGGTCGTAGGGGCCCTGGCCCAGCGGGTCCCGCGCGTACTGGGAGGGCTGCGGAGGCAGCGCCGCGCCGTGGCCCTGCCCGAACTGCGGCCCGCCCAGCGCGGGGCCGCCGATCGCCGGGCCGCCGAACGGGTCGCGCGCCGCGCGGTCGTCCTCGCCGGAGCCCCGCCGGTCGTCCCGGACGGGCCGGTGCCGGGGGAACTGCAGGACGGCGACCGCGCCCAGCGCCAGCGCGCCGAGCCGCATCGCCGAGTGCCCCGCGTCCTGCGGCCACGGCTCCCCGTACAGGAACGTGCCCATGGTCAGCAGGTAGGACTTGGCGGCCACCGTCATGACCGTCGACACGATCGACACCCGGCAGCGCTGGAACGCCGCCACCATGATCCCGAACCCGATCGCCGCCGCCAGCACGGTCAGCCACGGCCAGGCCGTCGCGGCGATCCGCAGGCTGGTGGCGTCCGGGGCGTCGCTCCATCCCTTGATCGCCAGCTCGGCGGTGCCGACGGGGAAGCCGGCGCTCAGCCCGTAGGCGATCCCGGTGATCGGTCGGGCGTGCCGGCCGTCCGGCCGGTAGTCGCCGAGGACGAGGATCAGCACCGGGACCAGCACGGCCGGGGCGACCACCACCGCGATCTTCCACAGCGGCGCGTCCGCCCCGCTGATCGGCTCGTCCCCGCTGAGGGACGCGGTGAGCAGCAGGATCGCCGCGCCGATCAGCAGCAGGCTCAGCCACTCGCGCGCGGTGAGGCGCTCGCCGAAGAACACCAGCGCGATCAGCAGCAGCGGCACCATGCCGGACATGAAGATGGGCACGGCCTGGGACAGCGGCAGGTTCCGCAGCGCCAGGATCTGCAGGCTGAGCCCGCCGAGCACGATCCCTAGCGCGATCAGGAAGATCCAGTTGCTCACGATCGACCAGATCATGTGCAGGATGCGGTTGCCGCGCACAGGGGGCATCCGGTCCGCCGCCAGCTTGAAGACGGCGAACCCGAGGTAGTAGAGACCGGTCGCACTGAAGGCCGCAGCTATCCCGTTCATCCCGGACGAGTATGGGGGTTCCGGGCGTGCATGTCACTGCCTGTGCGGTATCGCTGACGCTGATTCCGCCGTCCTTGTGGGCGTCCGATGTCCGCAGCCGGGGCCGCGACCCCATAGACTTGGCGCGCGAAGGCGCGGAGCCGTGATTCGGTGTGCCCGCGCCCCTCGAGTTGAGCACGCGTCGAACGCCGCGGCCGAGACAGCGCCCGATCAAGGAGACCTACCCCAGTGAAGACCGATGTCGAGGAGCTGACCCCCACGCGGGTCAAGCTCACCGTCGAGGTTCCGTTCGACGAGCTCAAGCCGAACCTCGACAAGGCGTACAAGGAGATCTCGCAGCAGGTGCGGATCAAGGGCTTCCGGCCCGGCAAGGTCCCCGCCCCGCTGATCGACAAGTACGTCGGCCGGGGTGCGGTGCTGCAGGAGGCCGTCAACGACGCGCTTCCCGAGCTGTACGGCCGCGCCGTCGAGGAGTCCGAGATCTTCGTGCTCGGGCAGCCCGACGTCGAGGTGACCGAGCTGGAGGACGGCACCCAGTTCGCGTTCACCGCCGAGGTCGACATCCGGCCGAAGTTCGAGGTGCCCGACTACGACGGCCTGGAGGTCGTCGTCGAGGACGCCGAGGTCACCGACGAGCAGGTCGAGGAGACCATCGGCAACCTGCGCGAGCGGTTCGCGTCCCTCACCAACGCCGAGCGGGCCGCCGAGGAGGGCGACTTCGCCACCATCGACCTCGTCGCCCGGATCGACGGCGAGGAGGTCGAGGACGCCTCCGCCACCGGCTACTCCTACGAGGTCGGCAGCAACTCCTCCGTCGAGGGCCTGGACGAGGCGATCATCGGCCTCTCCGCGGGCGAGGAGAAGACGTTCACCGGCACCCTGACCGGCGGCGAGCACGCCGGCGAGGAGGCCGAGATCACCGTCACCGTGCAGAGCGTCAAGGTGAAGAACCTGCCCGACCTGGACGACGAGTTCGCCCAGCTCGCCAGCGAGTTCGACACCATGGAGGAGCTGCGCGAGGACGTCCGCGCCCGGCTCGGCCGGCAGGTGAAGCTGCAGCAGCTGTCCGAGGCGCGCGACAAGGCCCTGGAGGCGCTGCTGGAGAAGGTCGACATCCCGCTTCCCGAGAAGGTCGTGGAAGAGGAGATCGGCCGCCGCAACCAGCAGCTGGAGCAGCAGCTCCAGATGGCCGGCATGTCCAAGGAGGACTACCTCAAGGAAGAGGAGAAGACCGCCGAGGAGTTCGACACCGAGGTCGCCGACGCGGCCCGGCTCGCGGTCAAGGGCGGGTTCGTCCTCGACCAGCTCGCCGTCCAGGAGGAGCTGGGCGTCGAGAACGAGGAGCTCAGCGAGTACGTCGTCAGCCAGGCCATGCAGATGGGCGTGCAGCCGCAGCAGCTCGCCGAGTACCTGACGCAGAACAACCAGCTTCCGGCCATCGTCTCCGAGGTGCTGCGCAGCAAGGCGCTGAACCTGGTCGTCGAGCACGTCGCCGTCAAGGACGAGTCGGGCAACGAGATCGACGTCGAGGCCGTCCGGCGCGAGCTGAACGGCGAGACGGGCGAGACCGTCCAGGCCGAGGAGGCCGCCGAGGGCGAGGAGGCCCCCGCGGAGGCGGCTGAGGCCGCCGCTGAGGAGTCCCCGGCCGCCGAGGCGAAGGACGAGCAGGCCGCCAAGGACAAGGACGCCTGAGCGTCCTCCCGCGCGTCCGCGGCACGCCCCGCATCCGTACCCCGGATGCGGGGCGTTCGCTTGAGGGGGGCGAGCCGGGGGATGAGGAGGACGGCCCCCGCGCGGCCGTCCCGTTGGCGAAGATCGTCCGGAACGCGGGGCGGGGTCCGGCGCCGCGCGGGTACGCCCCTGGCGAAAAGGCGGCCCCCCGGGCTTAAGCGGGCCCGGTGGCGCGTTAATGTCCAATCATCCGAACCGATTAAAAGGACCGGAGGAACACCCGGTGAGCATGCCTCCGACTTTCGACGAGTCGTCGCGGATCCAGGCGCGGGTCGCCGAGGCGCCCCTGTTGCCTCTGGGCGACCAGCTGTTCCAGCGGCTGCTGCGCGAGCGCATCGTCTTCCTCGGCCAGCAGGTCGACGACGACATCGCCAACCGCATCTGCGCCGAGCTCCTGCTGCTGTCGGCCGAGGACGGCCGCCGCGACATCACGCTCTACATCAACTCGCCAGGTGGCTCCGTCACTGCCGGCATGGCGATCTACGACATCATGCAGTACGTCCCGAACGACATCGTCACGGTGGGCATGGGGCTCGCCGCGTCGATGGGCCAGTTCCTGCTGTGCGCGGGCACCCGGGGCAAGCGCTACGCCCTGCCGCACGCGCGCATCATGATGCACCAGCCCTCCGGCGGGATCGGCGGCACGGCCTCCGACATCAAGATCCAGGCCGAGCAGATGCTGTACGTGAAGCGGACGCTCGCCGAGAAGATCTCCGAGCACACCGGCCAGCCGCTCGACCAGATCGAGCGCGACTCCGACCGCGACCGCTGGTTCACCGCCGACGAGGCCAAGGACTACGGGTTCGTCGACCACGTGGTGCTCAGCGCCAACCAGGTGCCCTCCGAGGGCCCCGTCTCCTGACGGTGCGCGGATGACCGCAGCGAGCGCCGGCGGGCGAGGATCGTCCGCCCGCCCCGGCGGGGGTCCGGGGGCCGCCCCCCGCAGGACACTGACCACTTATCGGAGGCACACATGAGCGACCTGATCCGCCCCGGTTTCACCGATATCGTCCGGCCGGGCGCCGGTCCGATGCCGGTCGACAACCGCTACATCATTCCGTCGTTCGTCGAGCGCACCACGTACGGGGTCAAGGAGATGAACCCGTACAACAAGCTGTTCGAGGAGCGCATCATCTTCCTCGGCGTGCAGATCGACGACGCGTCCGCCAACGACGTGATGGCCCAGCTGATCACGCTGGAGTCCATCGACCCGGACCGCGACATCAGCATCTACATCAACTCGCCGGGCGGCTCGTTCACCGCCATGACGGCGATCTACGACACGATGCAGTTCGTCAAGCCCGACATCCAGACCGTGTGCATCGGCCAGGCCGCGTCGGCCGCCGCCGTGCTGCTCGCGGCCGGCACGCCGGGCAAGCGGGCCGCGCTGCCCAACTCGCGGATCCTGATCCACCAGCCCGCGACCGAGGGCACCTACGGCCAGTCCAGCGACATCGAGATCCAGGCGCGCGAGATCATGCGGATCCGCGAGCTGCTGGAGAGCATCCTGGCCGAGCACAGCGGCAAGAGCATCGAGCAGGTGCGCCGCGACATCGAGCGCGACAAGATCCTCACCGCGGACGAGGCGAAGGACTACGGTCTCATCGACGACGTCTTCGCCAGCAGGAAGCGGAAAGCAGAGGTAGTGTCGTCCTGAGACGGCACAAGGACGCGGGAGGTCCCCGAGCCCGGGCGCCACACTTCCGGGCGAGGGGCTTTCCAAGCCCGTTGGAGGCGGTAACGTCGAGTCCAACGTCGAAAGCCTTCGGGACGCAACCGAGCTGCGCCGCATCCTCCAAGGCGGGCGGCCCCACGAAAAGGAGACAGTTGGGTGGCACGCATCGGCGACGGTGGTGATCTGCTCAAGTGCTCGTTCTGCGGGAAGAGCCAGAAGCAGGTCAAGAAGCTCATCGCGGGTCCGGGCGTGTACATCTGCGACGAGTGCATCGATCTCTGCAACGAGATCATCGAGGAGGAGCTCTCCGAGACCTCCGACCTCAAGTGGGACAACCTGCCCAAGCCGCGGGAGATCTACGAGTTCCTCGACTCCTACGTCATCGGGCAGGACACGGCGAAGAAGGCGCTGTCCGTCGCCGTGTACAACCACTACAAGCGGATCCAGTCGGGCGACACCGGCAGGGACGACCCGGTCGAGATCGGCAAGTCGAACATCCTGCTGCTCGGCCCCACCGGATCCGGCAAGACGCTGCTCGCGCAGACGCTCGCCAAACTCCTCAACGTCCCGTTCGCCATCGCGGACGCCACGGCGCTGACGGAGGCCGGATACGTCGGTGAGGACGTCGAGAACATCCTCCTCAAGCTGATCCAGGCGGCCGACTACGACGTCAAGAAGGCCGAGACCGGCATCATCTACATCGACGAGGTCGACAAGGTCGCCCGCAAGAGCGAGAACCCCTCGATCACCCGGGACGTCTCCGGCGAGGGCGTGCAGCAGGCGCTGCTGAAGATCCTGGAGGGCACCACCGCGAGCGTCCCGCCGCAGGGCGGCCGCAAGCACCCGCACCAGGAGTTCATCCAGATCGACACCACGAACGTGCTGTTCATCTGCGGCGGCGCGTTCGCCGGGCTGGAGAAGATCGTCGAGTCCCGGGTCGGCAAGCAGGGCATGGGCTTCGGCGCGCAGATCCGCTCCAAGTCCGACTTCGAGGAGTCGTCGGCCGTGCTCGGCGACGTCATGCCGGAAGACCTGCTGAAGTTCGGGATGATCCCCGAGTTCATCGGCCGGCTCCCGGTGATCACGTCGGTGCACAACCTCGACCGCGACGCCCTCATCAACATCCTCACCGAGCCGAAGAACGCGCTGGTCCGCCAGTACCACCGCCTGTTCGAGCTCGACGGCGTCGACCTGGAGTTCACCGACGACGCACTGGAGGCGATCGCCGACCAGGCCATCCTGCGCGGCACCGGCGCCCGCGGCCTGCGCGCCATCATGGAGGAGGTCCTCCTCTCCGTGATGTACGAGGTCCCGAGCCGGCAGGACGTCGCCCGCGTCGTCATCACCCGCGAGGCCGTCCTGGAGCACGTCAACCCGACCCTCGTCCCGCGCGACCGGCCCAAGCGCGAACCGCGCGAGAAGAGCGCGTAGGGCGCGCCGCGTTCCGAACGCCTCCGGCCGCCGGCCGGAGGCGTCCGCGTTTTCCGTGCAGGGGCGGGGGCGGTCAGGCCCGGGATTCGCCGAGGCCGGCCTCGCGGGCCACGACGATGGCCTGCGCCCGGTCGGCGACGTGCAGCTTCATGAAGATGTTCGAGACGTGGTTGCGGACGGTCTTCTGGCTGAGGAAGAGCGTCGCGGCGATCTCGGCGTTGCTGCGGCCCTGCGCGATCAGTTCGAGGACCTCCCGCTCCCGCTCGGTCAGCTCGGGGAACGCGGCCTGCCTCGGGTCGGGCATGTCGGTGAAGTAGGTGAGCACCCGGCGCGCGATCTCCGGGCCGTAGATGGCCTCGCCGGCCGCGACCGCGCGGACGGCGCGGGCGATCTCCTCGGCGCCGGACTCCTTCAGCAGGTAGCCGCGGGCGCCGGCGCGCATCGCCGCGAAGACCGAGTCGTCGTCGCGGAACATGGTCAGCACGAGCACGCCGATGCGCGGGCTCGTGCGGGTGATGGTGCGGGTGGCCTCGATGCCGTTGCCGCCCGGCATGTGCAGGTCCATGACGACGACGTCCGGCTGCAGCTCCGCGGCCAGCTTCACCGCCTCCGGCCCGTTCTCGGCCTCGCCGACGACCTCGACGCCCAGCGCGTGCAGGAGACCCTTCAGGCCCTGCCGGAACACCGGGTGGTCGTCGGTGATGAGGACCCGGATGGTCTCCGTCATCTACGCCCGCCTTCTCCCGACCGAAGGCCGATGATATCCGGCGGTCTCCGGGACGCCGAGCGGAAGCCGGACGGCGACGAGGGTGCCGCCGCCGTTCCGGGACGTGATGGTGCAGCTGCCGCCGACCTCGGCCGCCCATTCCTTCATCGCGGCGAGCCCGCGGCGCGTCCCGGGCCGGCCGCCGTTGCGCGCGGCGTCCGGCAGGCCGGGGCCGCTGTCGGCCACCACCAGGTGCAGTTCGGTGTCCCGCTTCAGCCGGACGGACGCGCAGCTGCCCGGGGCGTGCAGCCGGACGTTCGTCAGCGCCTCCTGCGCGATCCGGTACGCCGCGACCTCCACCGCCGCGGGCAGCCCCGACGGCTCGCCGTCGAACCGGACGTCGACGCGCTCGCAGCAGCCCTCCGCGAGGGACTCGATGGCGGCGACGAGGCCGAGGTCGTCCAGGGCGGGCGGGCGCAGCCCGTGCGCCAGGTCCCGGATCTCGCCGACGGCGGTGGCCAGCCGGTCCCGCACGTCGGCGAGCAGCGGGTCGGTCCGCTCCGGCTCGCAGGCGAGCGTGATCCGGGCCGCGTCCAGCGACATGGCGAGGCTGGCGAGCGTCGGCCCGAGCCCGTCGTGCAGGTCGTGCCGCAGGCGCCGCCGCTCCTCCTCCCGGCTGGCGAGGATCCGCTCCCTGGAGCGCTGCAGGTCGGCGGTGAGCCTGCGGAGGTGAGGGATGGTCGCGGCACGCGCCGCCACGGCCCCCGCGGTGAACGCGCCGGCCAGCACGGCGGCGCGTGCCAGTACCGCTCGCATCCCGTCCCTCTCTCTCCGCCCCGGTTCGTTCGCGGACCTTCGAGGATCACCTTTTCGGACGGGGCGACCCGGTGTCAGGTGACCAGTGTCCCGATCGCGGCGGGAAAACGCTCTCAGGTGCTCGCCGGGGAGATTCGCGCAGGCGTGAGCGTCCCCGGGGCCGGTCACCCCCGCCGCCCCCGTAGAATCGTCAGCCGTGACACAGCCCAGCAGTGAGCGCGGCCGAGGGGCCGCCGCGGACGTCGACCTGCCCACCCAGTACCGCCCGGCCGATGTCGAGGGCCGGCTCTACGAGCGCTGGGTATCGGCGGGGCTGTTCACCGCCGACCCCGTGCGCGCGCCGGAGCGCCCCGCGTACTCGATCGTGATCCCGCCGCCGAACGTCACCGGTTCGCTGCACATGGGGCACGCCCTCGACCACTCCATCCAGGACACCCTCATCCGGCGCCGCCGCATGCAGGGGTACGAGACCGTGTGGGTGCCGGGCATGGACCACGCCGGCATCGCCACCCAGAACGTCGTGGAGCGCGAGCTGGCCAAGGAGGGCCATTCCCGGCACGACCTCGGCCGCGAGGCGTTCGTCGAGCGGGTCTGGAAGTGGAAGGCCGAGTCCGGCGGCCGGATCCTCGGCCAGATGCGCCGCCTCGGCGACAGCGTCGACTGGACGCGCGAGGCGTTCACGATGGACGACGACCGCGCCCGCGCCGTCCGCACGATCTTCAAGCGGCTGTTCGACGACGGCCTCATCTACCGCGCCGAGCGCATCATCAACTGGTGCCCGCGCTGCCTGACGGCCCTGTCCGACATCGAGGTCGAGCACGACGAGGTCGACGGCGAGCTGGTCTCGATCCGGTACGGCTCCGGCGAGGACGAGCTGGTCGTGGCGACCACCCGCGCCGAGACGATGCTCGGCGACACCGCCGTGGCCGTCCACCCCGACGACGACCGGTACCGGCACATGGTCGGGCGGGAGATCGAGCTTCCGCTGACCGGCCGCCGCATCCCGGTCGTCGCCGACGAGCACGTCGACCCCGAGTTCGGCACCGGCGCGGTCAAGGTGACCCCGGCGCACGACCCCAACGACTTCGAGATCGGCCGCCGGCACGACCTGCCGTCCATCTCCGTGATGGACGAGCGCGGCGTCGTCACCGCGGTCGGCCCGTTCGAGGGCCTCGACCGGTTCGAGGCGCGCCCGGCGGTCGTGGCGGCGCTGCGCGAGCAGGGCCGCATCGTCGCGGAGGTCCGCCCCTACAAGCACGCCGTGGGGCACTGCCAGCGCTGCGCCACGGTCGTCGAGCCGCGCGTGTCGCTGCAGTGGTTCGTGAAGGTGGAGTCGCTGGCGCGGGCCGCCGGCGACGCCGTCCGCGACGGCCGCGTCACGATCCACCCGCCGGAGATGGCGGCCCGCTACTTCGAGTGGGTCGACAACATGCACGACTGGTGCATCAGCCGGCAGCTGTGGTGGGGGCACCGCATCCCGGTCTGGTACGGCCCGGACGGCGAGACCGTCTGCCCCGGCCCGGACGAGGAGCCCCCCGCCGGCTGGACGCAGGACACCGACGTCCTCGACACCTGGTTCTCGTCGGCGCTGTGGCCGTTCTCCACGCTCGGCTGGCCCGACAAGACGCCCGACCTGGAGCGGTTCTACCCGACGTCCGTGCTGGTCACCGGGTACGACATCCTGTTCTTCTGGGTCGCCCGGATGATGATGTTCGGCCTGTACGCGATGGACGGCGTCCAGCCGTTCGACACCATCGCCCTGCACGGCATGGTCCGCGACCAGTACGGCAAGAAGATGTCCAAGTCGTTCGGGAACGTCATCGACCCGCTCGACTGGGTCGACGCCTACGGCGCCGACGCGACCCGCTTCACGCTGCTGCGCGGCGCGAACCCCGGCGGCGACGTCCCGGTGGCCGAGCAGTGGGCGCAGGGGTCGCGGAACTTCTGCAACAAGCTGTGGAACGCGACGCGGTTCGCGCTCATCAACGGCGCGCACGTCCGCGGCGACATGCCCGCCGAGGTGACCACCGTCGACTCCTGGATCCTGTCCCGGCTCCAGTCGGTCATCGCCGAGGTCGACGAGCACCTTGAGGGCTACGACTTCGCGAAGGCGTGCGAGGCGCTCTACCACTTCGCGTGGGACGAGGTCTGCGACTGGTACGTGGAGCTGGCGAAGGTCCAGCTGGCCGACGAGCGCGCCGAGGCGACGCGGCGGGTCCTCGGGGAGGTCCTCGACAAGCTGCTGCGGCTGCTGCACCCGGTGATCCCGTTCGTCACCGAGGAGCTGTGGACGTCCCTGACCGGCGGCGACACGATCGTCACCGCGCCGTGGCCGGCCGCCGAGCCCGCCCGCGCCGACCGGGACGCCGAGGCCGTCGTGGAGTCGCTGCAGCGGCTCGTCACGGAGGTCCGCCGGTTCCGCGCCGACCAGGGCCTCAAGCCCGGCCAGAGGGTCGCGGCGGCGCTGGAGTGGGGCGGCTCGCCGCTCGCCGCGCACGAGGAGGGCATCCGCGCGCTGCTGCGCCTCACCGCGCCCGGCGACGGGTTCTCCGCGACCGCGTCGCTGCCCGTCGAGGGCGTCACCGTCCGGCTCGACACCGCCGGCGCGATCGACGTCGCCGCCGAGCGCAAGCGGCTGGAGAAGGACCTGGCCGCCGCCCGCAAGGAGGCCGACCAGGCGCGCCGCAAGCTCGGCAACGAGGCGTTCATGGCGAAGGCGCCCGAGGCGGTCGTCGCGAAGAACCGCGACCGGCTCGCCCAGGCGGAGGCCGACATCACCCGGCTGGAGTCGCAGCTGGCCGCGCTTCCGGCGGGCTGACCGGTCCCGGCCCGGTGACGGGTCGGACTCGGCACCGTGAACCGTCGGCGCGGCGGGCCCGCCGCCGTTACGATCCCGGTGGGCCCGCGGGCTTTGGCGGTACATGAACCTTCGGGAGTGCAATGGCCGAATCACCTCCTCGGTCCGGTGCGCCGGACTCCGCGCCGGGCGACGACCTGGACGCGGCACAGGTCGTCGAGGACGGGGACGCGCCGGAGGCCGCTCGCGCGCCCTGGGGCAGGGCGCGCCCGTGGTGGTCGCTCGACACGGGCGAGGGGACCGGCCCGCTCCCGCCGGTGAACGGCACGGGCGGGCACCCGATGGTCGGCGGTTCGGGAGCCCACCCGGTGGTCGGCTCCGGCGCCCACCCGGTGGTGGGGTCTGGCGCCCATCCCGTGGTCGGCTCGGGTGCGCATCCGGTGGTCGGCTCCGGCGCCCATCCCGTGGTCGGCACGGGCGGGCACCCGGTGGTCGGCACCGGCGGGCACCCGATCGTCCAGGGCGGCACAGGCCCGGTGCCGGTCGTCCCCGGTCCCGCGAAGAGGAGGAGGCGCGTCCCCAGGCTGCTGCTGGTCGCCGGCGCCGCCTCGGTCGCGGCGGTCGCGCTGTTGGCCGGGGCGCTGGCGTTCCGGACCGACGGCGGCGGCGCCGAGGACGCCCGCACCACGGCCGTCCCCGCGTCCAAGCGGGTGATCAGCGCGGGCCCGGCGGCCGGCGGGCTGCACAAGGACGGCCTGACGGCGCCGCAGGCGAGCGCCGCGTACCCGTTCATCGCGGCCGCCGTCGAGGCGGGCGGCGTCCCGGTCGCGAAGCACGGCACGGCCGTCTACACCGAGGAGCCCGTGCGCGACGTCAACGTCCTGTTCATGGGCGGGACGGGCCCGGTCGGCGACCCGGCCGACTTCCTGCAGCGGATCCAGCCCACCACGTTCATCGCCGGCCAGGACGCCGACGCGGGCGGCAGGGGCGGGAAGGCGGTGTGCGGCACGTTCGCGGTGCTGGCCGAGACGCACACGTACTGCGCGTGGGCCACCGAGGACTCCTACGGCGTCGTCGCGTCCAACCGCCCGACGCGGAACCCGCAGTTCACGCTGATGGCCGACGTGATGCGCCGCATCAGGAAGGACGTCGAGCGGCCGAAGTGACGAACAGCCGCTCGGTGTCGGCGTCGACCACGCCGAGGACGTGCCCGGTGAAGTAGCCGGTGCCGAGGACGATCACGCGGTGCCCGAGCGTGGCCAGCGACTCCGGCGTGATGGCGGCCGCGTCGACCACGTCCCAGCCGGGCGGCGCCGGGCGGGTGAACCGCAGGTGCGGCAGCGCCAGCCGGACCGACGTCACGGGCAGCGAGCCGAGCGCGGCGACCGCCCCGTCCACGTCCTTGTGGTCGGGCAGGCAGACGACGGCGTGGTCGATCGTCCCCCACGCCTCCCGCGCGGCGGCCAGCGCGGCGGTGACGCCGGTGCGGTCGACGGCCGAGTCGATGAGCACCCTCGTCGCGGATCCGGGCACGTCGTGGCAGGACGACCGCGCCGGCAGGACGACCGACGCCAGCACCTCCCGGAGCGTCCCGGCCGGGGGCTCGGGCACGCCCGGCATGCGGCGGGCGGCGGCGACGCCCAGTTCGGCGGCGGCCCGGCCGAGGCCGGCGGGCAGGAGGCCGGCGGGCACGACGCCGGGCCCGACGACCTCGGCGCCGCGCAGCACCTCGGCGACCGGCGGCGGCTGCGGCGCCGACAGCACGACCGTTCCCGGCCCCGCCACCCCGAGCTTCTCCCGGGCGATCTCCGCCTCGGTGGCGCCGAGGACGCCGGCGTGCTCCAGGAACACCGGGGTGATCGCGGCGACGTCCGGCGGGAACAGGGCGACCTCGTCCGACCGCCCGCCCATGCCGGCCTCCAGGACGAGCACGTCCGCGCCGGCCCGCCGGGCGTGCAGGACGCCCGCGAGCAGGAAGAGGCCCGACGGCGACAGGTAGCCCGCCGAGGGCGGCGGGAGGGCGCGGGCGGCCTCGTCGAGGGCGTCCGCGAGGGAGGCCAGCTCGTCGTCGGAGACGGCGCGCCCGTCGATCCTGATGCGGTCGCGGTCGGTGCGCAGGCCGGGGCTCGTGACGGTGCACACGCGGCGCCCGGCCGCGGCGAGGAAGGCCGACGCGTAGGTCGCCGCGGTGCCCTTCCCCTTGGACCCCACCACGGTCAGGACGGGCACTCCCGGGTCCAGGACCCCCAGGGCGTCCGCCAGCGCGCGGGCCCGCCCGACGTCGCGGGTCTCGCCCGGAGCGCGCCGCTCCCATTCCCGGAAGAATACGTCCATATCTCCAGTGTGGGGGCGGACGGAGCGTCGCGCGCCGCCGAGTAGGCTCTGAAACCGTGAGTCAGCGAACCGAACCGGCGGGCTACCGGGCGACCGTCGCCGCGATCATGGCGCGCGGCGTCGAGTGGGAGATCGACCCCACCCTCGACCGGATCCGCGACCTGGTCGACGTCCTGGGCGAGCCGCACCGCGCGTACCCGGTGATCCACATCGCCGGGACGAACGGCAAGTCCAGCACGGCCCGGCTCATCGAGGCGCTGCTGCGCGAGCGCGGGCTGCGCACCGGCCTCTACACCAGCCCCGAGCTGACCACGCTGCGCGAGCGCATCGCGATCGACGGGGAGCCGATCAGCGAGGAGCGCTTCGTCGAGACGTTCGAGGACGTCCTGCCCTACGTCGAGCTGGTCGACGGCAAGCACCCGGCGCGGCTGTCGTTCTTCGAGGTGCTGACGGCGATGGCGTTCGCGGCGTTCGCGGACGCCCCGGTCGACGTCGCGGTCGTCGAGACGGGCATGGGCGGCACCTGGGACGCGACCAACGTCGCGGACGGCGCGGTCGCGGTGATCACCCCGATCGGCCTGGACCACACCCGCTACCTCGGCGACACGCTGGAGGAGATCGCCGGCGAGAAGGCGGGCATCATCAAGACCGGCGCGGTCGCGGTCCTCGCGCAGCAGCCGGTCGAGGCGGCCGAGGTGCTGCTGCGGCGGGTCGTGGAGGTCGGCGCCGCGGCGGCCCGGGAGGGCATCGAGTACGGCGTGCTCGGCCGCGACGTCGCGGTCGGCGGCCAGCAGCTCCGCCTGCAGGGCCTGCATGGCGTCTACGACGAGATCTTCCTGCCGCTGTTCGGCGAGCACCAGGCGGGCAACGCCGCGACGGCCCTCGCCGCCGTCGAGGCGTTCGCCTCCGGCGCGCCGACCAGGGGGGAGCACAACCTGGAGGCGGCGACCCGCATCGCGGCCGGCGACTCCTACCTCGGCGGCGACGAGGGGCAGCTCGACCCGGCGCTGGTGCGCAGCGGTTTCGCCGGGTCCGCGTCGCCGGGCCGGCTGGAAATCGCCCGGACGGGCCCGACCGTCCTGCTGGACTCCGCGCACAATCCCGCCGGGATGGCCGCGACCGTCGCCACGATCACCGAGTCGTTCGGCTTCACCCGGCTCGCCGGGGTGCTCGCGATCGCCGCCGACAAGGACGTCGCGGGCGTCCTGGACCAGCTCGAACCCGTCCTGGCGGAGCTGGTGGTGACCCGGAACTCCTCGCCGCGCTCGATGCCGCCCGACGAGCTGGCCGAGATCGCCGAGGGCGTGTTCGGCGCCGAGCGCGTCCATGTCGAGCCGCGGCTGGACGACGCCATCGACCGGGCGATCGGCCTCGCCGAGGAGACCGGCGAGTACCGCGGCGCCGGCGTGCTGATCACCGGGTCGGTGGTCACGGCGGGCGACGCCCGCACCCTGCTGCGCGTCGAGGAGGGCCGCCGATGAGCACAGGGGCCGCCGAGGGCGGGGCCGCCGGCAACCCGGCGCGGCGGCTGTTCGCCATGGTGCTGGCGTGCGAGGCCATCGTGATCGCGCTGGCGATCCCGGTCGCCGTCGCGGTGCTGGACGTGGACGGCGCGACCGCGGGCGCGGTGTGCGGGAGCCTGGCGGTCGCCTGCGTGGTGCTGGCCGGGCTGCTGCGCCGGCCCTGGGCGGTCCCGGCGGGCACCGCGCTGCAGGTGCTCATCATCGCGACCGGCTTCATGGTGCCGGCCATGTTCTTCCTCGGCGCCGTTTTCGGGGCGCTTTGGTGGACGGCGATTTGGCTCGGACGCAAGGCGGCGAGCGCGCGGCCGCGCTAAGTTCGGTCGGAACGGCAGCACAATCATCCCGCCGATTACCGCGTATTCCGAATATCACCACAACTTGGACATCTTTCCTTTTCAGGAAAAACGCGTCCGGCGGATGACGACCCTCCAGAGGAGCAGGCCGTGTCCACCCATGCAGCGTACGGCAGTGCGGCGTCCAGCGCGGCGTCCCCCAGTGCGGCGGCGACCCCGGCCCGGGAGCGCCCCGGCGAGGGCGCCGCGCGGCGGCGGCTCGCGGCGCTCGGCGCGCTGCTGCTGACCGGCACCGCGGTGCCCGCCGCCGTGCTGACCGTGCCGGACGCCTCCGCCAACGTCGTCCCCGCCGCGGCGGACGCCCTCGGCCTCGGCGGCGCGGGCGTCGCCGGCCTGCTGCGCGCCACCGGGCTGTCGCTGCCCGCGCTGCTGCTCGCCGTCCCGCCCGCCGCCGCGGCGGCCCGCCGGTTCCCCGCCTGGACGGTCCTCGCCGCGGGCCTGGCCGTGCTGCTGGCCGGCCTCGGCGCCGCCCGCCTCGCCGACTCCGTGCTGCTGACCGGGGCGGTCCGGGCGGTCCAGGGCGCGGGCGCCGGCACCGTCCTGCCCGCCTCCCTCGTGCTGGTCTGGGAACGCCGCGACCACGTCCTGGCCGCCGCCTGGGCGGGCGTGCTCGCGGGCACGCTCATCGCGGCGATGCCGCTCGCGCTGGCGGCCGTGCCCGCCGGCGGCGCGCCCGTCCCCGACTGGCGCGTCGCGCTCGCGCCCTTCCCGTGGCTCGCCGTCGCCGCGGCCGGCGCGGCGGCCGCCCGCCCGCTGCTGCGCGGCCGCGTCCCGTGGACGCTCCCCCCGGCCCGGCACACCGAGCGCGGCCGGCTCCTGGTCCCGCTCGTCCCGGCGGCGGGCTTCGCGTTCCTCGCCGTCGTGGCCGCCGACGGCTGGTCGCCCGGCGCGCGGCTGCTCGTCGGGGGCCTCGCGGTGCCCGCCCTGCTCGGCCTCGCCGCCGTCGGCGGGCGCGACGCGCAGACGGGCAGCCCGCACGGCTGCGCCCTCGCCATGGTCGCCGTCGGGCTGCTCGGCTACCCGGTCGCCGGACCGCTCGCCGGGCTCGCCGCCACCGCCCGCGGGCCCGGCGGCGCGCCGCTGCTCCCGTTCGCCGCCGCAGCCGTCGCCGCCCTGGCGGGCGCCCTCGCCGCGACCCGCGCGCCCGCCCGCGGCGCCGTCCGCACCGGCCTGCTGCTGCTCGCGTCGGCGCCGCCGCTCGGCCTCGCCGCCGACCCCCGCGACCGGTGGACGCTGCTCGCCATGCTCGTCCCGCTCGGCGCGGGCGCCGGGCTGGCCCTGGCCGGCTCGCTGCGGGACGCCGCGCCCGGCGCCGCGCTGTTCGGCCTGACGCTGTGCTTCCCGGCCGTGCTGACCGGGCAGCTGATCGTGCTGTCGCTGCAGGCGTCCCGGCTGCGGGGGCGGCTTCCGGTCACCGAAACGCAGCAGGTCCAGGCCCTTCTGGAGGGCTACCGCGGCTGGCTCGCCGCCGCCGGAATGCTCGCCGCGGTGCTCGCCGCCGCGGCGGTCCGGCCCGGCCTCCGGCGCCGGAATGCCACTTCCGGCGCGCGGGGCGGGTAGTATTCGCGCGCTTACCGAAACCGAAATTCCGCAAGGAGAACCACCCGTGTCCGAGCGCACTCTTGTCCTGGTCAAGCCCGACGGCGTCCGCCGCGGAGTCATCGGCGAGGTCATCTCCCGGATCGAGCGCAAGGGCCTGACGCTCGTCGCGCTGGAACTCCGCACGCTCTCCCGCGAGACCGCCGAGGCGCACTACGAGGAGCACGCGAGCAAGCCGTTCTTCGGCGAGCTGGTCGAGTTCATCACCGGCGGCCCGCTCGTCGCCATGGTCGTCGAGGGCCCCCGCGCCATCGAGGCGTTCCGCTCCCTGGCCGGCGCCACCGACCCGGTCAGCGCCGCCCCCGGCACCATCCGCGGCGACTTCGCGCTGGAGATCGGCGCGAACATCGTGCACGGCTCCGACTCGACCTACTCCGCCGAGCGCGAGATCAAGCTGTTCTTCCCCGAACTGGGCTGAGACGCGTCCGGGGGGACGACTCTCGAGCGCGGGCCGGAACTCCGGCCCGCGTCTTCTTTAGCGAAAACCGAGCTGGTCAGGACGCGTTTTTTCCGCGACGCGCGACGGCGGGGTGACTGCCCGCGGACGGGGGCGCACGTTACGATGGACGCGCCGCTATACACGCCCGTCAATCATGAAGGGCTCCCTTTCTTCATGGGTAACAAGCTGTCGTTTCTTGGCCGGGACATGGCCGTCGATCTTGGTACCGCCAACACACTGGTGTACGTGCGCGGGCGTGGCATCGTCCTGAACGAACCATCCGTGGTGGCGATCAACACCAACACCGGGAAGATCGTGGCGGTCGGCATCGAGGCCAAACGGATGATCGGCCGCACGCCCGGCAATATCGTCGCCGTGCGGCCGCTCAAGGACGGGGTCATCGCCGACTTCGACGTCACCGAGCGGATGCTGCGCTACTTCATCCAGAAGGTCCACAAGCGCCGGCACTTCGCCAAGCCGCGGATCGTCGTCGCGGTGCCGAGCGGCATCACCGGCGTGGAGCAGCGCGCGGTGAAGGAGGCGGGCTACCAGGCAGGGGCCCGCCGCGTCTACATCATCGAGGAGCCGATGGCCGCCGCGATCGGCGCCGGGCTGCCCGTCTACGAGCCCACCGGCAACATGGTCGTCGACATAGGCGGCGGCACCACCGAGGTCGCGATCATCTCGCTCGGCGGCATCGTCACCAGCCAGTCGGTCCGCGTCGGCGGCGACGAGCTGGACCAGGCGATCATCTCCTTCTCCAAGAAGGAATACTCCCTGATGCTCGGGGAACGGACCGCCGAGGAGATCAAGATGGCCATCGGCTCGGCCTATCCCGGCGGCGACGAGGAGCCGCACGCCGAGATCCGGGGCCGCGACCTCGTGAGCGGGCTGCCGAAGACCGTCGTGATCTCCGCCGAGGAGGTGCGCCGGGCGATCGAGGAACCCGTCAACGCCGTGGTGGACGCGGTCAAGACCACGCTGGACAAGTGCCCGCCCGAGCTGTCGGGCGACATCATGGACCGCGGGATCGCGCTCACCGGCGGCGGCGCGCTGCTGAAGAACCTCGACGAGCGGCTCCGCGAGGAGACCGGGATGCCCATCCACCTGGTGGACAACCCGCTCGACTCGGTGGTGCTCGGCACCGGCAAGTGCGTCGAGGACTTCGAGTCGCTGCGCCAGGTCCTCGTCCCGGAGCCGCGGCACTAGATCGGACGTGGTCCGCCGGGGGCGCCGGGGCGTCACCCCTCGGGGAGGAGCCGGCCGGCGCCGGGCTCCCGGCGTACACAGGAAACCGGAGGTCGGTGCGTGAAGGACACCCGGCGCACCCGCATGGTGCTCGGCGTGCTGCTCGTCGTGGCGCTCACGATGATCACCGTGGACTACCGCGGCGGCGCGGACTCGCCGCTGCGCGGGCTGCGCGGCCTCGGCGCCACCGTGTTCGGCCCCGTGGAGCGCGCGTCGGCGTCGGTGGTCCGGCCGGTGGGGAACGCCTTCGACGCGATCACCGACGCGCCCGGCGAGCGGCGCCGCGCCGACCGGCTCGCCCGGGAGAACCAGAAGCTGCGCGAGCAGCTGCGCTCCAGCCGGCTCGACAAGGACAAGTCGGCGCAGCTGGAGCGGCTGCTCGGCACCGCCGGGATGGGCGGCTACAAGATCCGCGCCGCGCAGGTGATCTCCGCCGGCCAGGGCTTCGAGGACACCGTCACCATCGACGCCGGGAGCCGCGCCGGCATCAAGCCCGACATGACGGTGATCAGCGCCGCCGGGCTCGTCGGCCGCGTCACCCGGGTCGGGCCCGCCACCTCGACCGTCCTGCTCGCCACCGACCAGACCTCGTCCATCGGCTCCCGGCTGGAGGCGTCCAAGGAGATCGGCATCGTGCAGGGCCGCGGGCGCCGCGGCCTCGGCGGGGGCGGCGACACGCCGCTGCGGTTCCAGCTCCTGGACGCCGCCGCGCCCATCCAGGTCGGGCAGCGGATCGTGACGCTCGGGTCGCAGGGGCAGCGCCCGTACGTGCCCGGCGTCCCGATCGGCGAGGTCGCGCGCATCGAGAAGGCCACCGGCGGGCTGACCCGCACCGCCTACGTCCGGCCGTTCGTGAAGTTCACCAGCCTGGACGTCGTCGGCGTCGTGGTCGCCCCGCCGAAGACCGACCCGCGGGACGCGGTGCTCCCGCCGAAGCCGAAACCGCCCGCGACGCCGAGCCCGAGCACGAGCCCGGAGGCGAGCAAGAGCCCGAAGGCCCGGGAGAGCGGCGACGCGCGGCCCCGCCGCTCCGCGAGCCCGTCCACCGAACCGAGCGCGAGGGACTGACGTGCTGAATCCGCCCGAGGCGTCGCCGGCCGGCCGCACCGCGGTCGCCGCGGTGGTGATCGTCGTGACCCTGATCCTGCAGGTGTCGGTGGCGAACCGGCTGCCGCTGCCCGGCGGCGTGCAGCCCGACCTGGTGCTGCTGGCCGTCGTGGCGCTGGCGCTGGTCGCCGGGTCGATGACCGGCATGGTCACCGGGTTCCTCGCCGGCCTCGCCGCCGACATCATCCCGCCCGCCGACCACACCATCGGCCGGTACGCGCTGGTGTACTGCCTCATCGGCTACCTGTGCGGCGCCGCCGCGACCGAGATGGACCGGCAGTCGGTCGTGCCGTTCTTCGCCGTCGCCGCGGGCGCGCTCGCCGGGACGGTCCTGTACGCGGCGACCGGGATGATCCTCGGCGACCCGCGCGCCGGGTGGGACACCGTCTCCCGGATGGTCCCGCTGCAGGTCCTGTACGACATCATCGCCAGCCCGTTCGTCGTCTGGGCGGTGCTGCGCGCCACCCGCCGGTACGAGAGCGGCGAACGACCGCGCGGCGACCGCCTCGCGGTGCCCGCCGCCCGCTACCGCGCCATGTCCGGGCGGGGCGGGATCCTGTGAACCCCCGCACCCATTTCCGGCTGGTCGTCCTGTACGTCCTCGTGGGCGCGCTGCTGCTCGTCCTCGTCGGCCGCATGTGGACCCTCCAGGTCCTGGAGGGCGAGCACTACCGGGAGATCGCCGCCCAGAACCGCACCCGCGACATCGTCGTCCCCGCCGTCCGCGGCATGATCCTCGACGACCGCGGCAGGCCCCTCGTCCGGAACCGCAGCGCGCTCGTCGTGTCGGTCGACCGGACCACGCTGTCCCGGCTGGACGACGGCGGCGAGGCCGTCCTGAAACGGCTCGCGGGCGTCCTCGGGACGACCTACGACGACATCTCCAAGCGGATCCGGCTGTGCAGCCCCACCGTGAAGCGGCCGTGCTGGCCGGGGTCCCCGTACCAGCCGATCCCCGTCGACGACCACGTCGACCCCAAGCGCGCCCTGCAGATCATGGAGCGGCAGGAGGACTTCCCCGGCGTCACCGCGCAGATCCAGGCCGTCCGCGACTACCCGGAGCCGGAGGGCGCGAGCGCCGCGCAGGTGCTCGGCTACCTCCAGCCCGTCACGCAGGACGAGCTGGACAAGCGCAAGGGCCTGAAGGTCACCGGGTACAGCGGCGTCGACCTCGTCGGGCGCGCCGGGCTGGAGGCCCAGTACGACCGGGCGCTGCGCGGCGAGCCGGGGTACCGCCGGGTCCTCGTCGACAGCCAGGGCCGCGTCACCGGCACCGCCGAGGAGCAGCAGCCGACGTCCGGCAGCAACCTCGTCACCAGCATCGACGCGGGCGTGCAGGGCGCGGCGGAGAAGGCGCTCAAGCACGCGATCGACAATGCGCGCAAGGGGGGCAAGCCGGCCGACGCGGGCGCCGCGGTCGTGATGGACGTGCGCACCGGCCACATGGTCGCGATGGCCAGCTACCCGACCTACGACCCGGCGATCTGGACCGGCGGCATCTCGCAGGAGAAGTACGACGCGCTGCTCGGCAAGAAGAACGGCGAGCCGCTGATCTCCCGCGTCACCCAGGGGCAGTTCGCGCCCGGCTCCACCTTCAAGATCTCCTCGGTGGCCGCCGCGGTGAAGGACGGGGCCAGCCTGAAGGGCATCTACCCGTGCCCCGGCTCCTACAACGTGGGCAACCGGGCGTTCAGCAACGCAGGAGGCACCGGGTACGGCCCGATGACGCTGCACACCGCCCTCGTGAAGTCCTGCGACACGGTGTTCTACCGGTTCGCCTACCTGGAGTGGAAGGCGGACGGCGGGATGCACCCGAAGAAGAACCCGTCCGACCCGATGGTGAAGATGGCCCGCCAGTACGGGTTCGGGAAGAAGACCGGGATCGACCTCCCCAGCGAGAGCGCCGGCCGCATCCCGGACCGGGAGTGGAAGCGGAACTACTGGGAGGCCACCAAGGCCGCCAACTGCAAGGGCGCTAAGGAGGGCTACCCCGAGGTCGCCAAGACCGACCCGGCGCGCGCCGCCTACCTGAAGGCCGTCGCGACGGAGAACTGCACCGAGGGCTACGTGTGGCGCCCCGGTGACGCGGCCAACTTCTCGGTCGGGCAGGGCAACGTCCTGGTGACGCCGCTGCAGCTCGCCCGCGCGTACGCGGCGCTCGCCAACGGCGGCAAGCTGCTGACGCCGCGGCTCGGGGTCGCGATCGTCCGGCCGGACGGCACGGTCGTCCAGCGGATCCAGCCCCCGCCGGCGGAGAAGCTCCCGGTCGACCAGAAGGTGCTGAAGTACATCCGCAACGCCCTGGCCCAGGTCCCCAAGGAGGGCACCGCGGCGGGCGCGTTCGGCGGCTTCGACTTCAAACGCGTCGACGTGGGCGGCAAGACCGGCACCGCCGAGGTCTACGGCAAGCAGGACACCTCCTGGTTCGCCTCGTTCGGCCCGGTGAAGAACCCGCGCTTCGCGGTCGTCGTGATGGTCTCGCAGGGCGGTTTCGGCGCCTCCACGGCCGCCCCCGCCGTCCGCGAGATCTGGGAGGCCATGTACGGCACGAAGGACAGGAAGCCCATCCTCAAGGACGGGAAGCTCCCCTCCGAGCTGCCGCGGATGCCGGGCCAGGGAGCCGCCCCGTGATCGCCGGAACCGGCGTGGGGCCGGTCGAGGGGTACGGCGCGCGGCGGACGTGGCGGGGCCGCCTCGCCGGGCTGCGCCGGCTCGACTGGCCGCTGTTCGTCGCCGTGCTGGCGCTGTCGGTGGTGGGCGCGCTGCTGGTGCGCTCGGCCACCTTCCACCTGCTCGCCGAGCAGGGCAAGGACCCGGAGAGCATGCTCAAGCGGCATGTGCTGAACCTGCTCATCGGGTTCCTGCTCGGCGGCATCGTCACCGTCCTCGACTACCGGCTCCTGCGCGCCTACGTGCCCATCCTGTACGGGGTGGCGTGCGTGGGCCTGCTGGCCGTGCTGACCCCGCTCGGCTCGACGATCAACGGGTCGCACTCGTGGATCGTGCTCGGCGGCGGGTTCCAGGTGCAGCCGTCGGAGTTCGCGAAGGTCGGGCTCGTCGTGCTGCTCGCGATGATCCTCGGCGAGCCGCGGGACGGCGAGATCGGGCCGGGCCGCCGCGACGTGCTGCTCGCGCTCGTCCTCGCCGGGGTGCCCGGCGTTCTGATCATGCTGCAGCCGGACCTCGGCACCACGCTGGTGTTCATCGCCGTCGTGCTCGGCATGCTGGCGATCTCCGGCGCGCAGAAGCGCTGGCTCGCCGGCCTGGTCGGCGGCGGGGCGCTCGCAGGCGCCGCGGTGTGGTTCTTCGGACTGCTGAAGGACTACCAGGTCGACCGGTTCATCGCGTTCCTGCACCCGGAGGCCGACCCGCGCGGCGCCGGCTACAACGCCCAGCAGGCGCGCATCGCGGTCGGGTCGGGCGGCGTGCTCGGCAAGGGCCTGTTCAACGGCGAGCAGACCGGCGGCCACTTCGTCCCCGAGCAGCAGACCGACTTCATCTTCACGGTGGCGGGGGAGGAGCTCGGCTTCGTCGGCGCCGCGGTCATCGTCGTGCTGCTCGGCGTGGTGCTGTGGCGCGGGCTGCGGATCGCCACCCAGGCCGCCGACCTGTTCGGCACGCTCGTCGCGACCGGGGTCGTGTGCTGGCTCGGCTTCCAGGCGTTCGAGAACATCGGCATGACGATCGGGATCATGCCGATCACCGGGCTGCCGCTGCCGTTCATCTCCTACGGCGGGTCCGCCACCTTCGCCAACATGATCGCGTTCGGGCTGCTGCAGGCCGTGCACGTCCGGCGGCACGCGTTCGATTAGCGACCGTCCAGCGCGTAGGCTGGACGTTCATCCCAACGTCCCCTGCACGGAGGATTCCGTCATGCCGGTCGAGTCGCTCTTCCCGCGCCTGGAGCCGCTGCTTCCGAGCGTGCAGAAGCCGATTCAGTACGTTGGCGGCGAGCTGAACTCGCAGATCAAGGACTGGGACCAGACCGACGTCCGGTGGGCGCTGATGTACCCGGACGCCTACGAGGTCGGGCAGCCGAACCAGGGCGTCCAGATCCTCTACGAGATCCTGAACGAGCGCGACGGCGTCCTCGCGGAGCGGACCTACACGGTCTGGCCCGACATGGAGGCCGTCATGCGCGAGCACGGCATCCCGCAGTTCACCGTGGACGCGCACCGCCCGGTCGGCGCGTTCGACGTGCTCGGCGTGTCGTTCTCCACCGAGCTCGGCTACACCAACATGCTGACGGCGCTCGACCTCGCCGGCATCCCGCTGGACGCCGCCGAGCGCACCGGCGAGCACCCGATAGTGATCGCGGGCGGGCACGCCGCGTTCAACCCCGAGCCCATCGCCGACTTCATCGACGCGGCCGTCCTCGGCGACGGCGAGGAGATCGTCCTCGCGATCACCGAGGTGATCCGCGAGTGGAAGGCCGAGGGCGAGCCCGGCGGGCGCGACGAGCTGCTGATGCGGCTCGCGGCGTCCGGCGGCGTGTACGTGCCCCGCTTCTACGACGTCACCTACCTGCCGGACGGCCGCATCCAGCGGGTCGCGCCGAACCGGCCGGGCGTGCCGTGGCGGGTCGAGAAGCACACCGTGATGGACCTCGACCAGTGGCCGTATCCGAAGAAGCCGCTCGTCCCGCTCGCCGAGACCGTGCACGAGCGGTACAGCGTGGAGATCTTCCGCGGCTGCACCCGCGGCTGCCGGTTCTGCCAGGCCGGGATGATCACCCGCCCGGTCCGCGAGCGGTCGATCACCACGATCGGGAGCATGGTCGAGCAGGGCCTGAAGGAGTCCGGCTTCCAGGAGGTCGGGCTGCTCAGCCTGTCCAGCGCCGACCACAGCGAGATCGGCGACATCGCCAAGGGCCTCGCGGACCGCTACGAGGGCACCAACACCTCGCTGTCGCTGCCGTCCACCCGCGTGGACGCCTTCAACATCACGCTCGCCAACGAGTTCTCCCGCGGCGGACGGCGCTCCGGGCTGACGTTCGCGCCGGAGGGCGGCTCCGAGCGGATGCGCAAGGTGATCAACAAGATGGTCACCGAGGAGGACCTGATCCGCACCGTCAGCACCGCCTACGAGAACGGCTGGCGGCAGGTCAAGCTGTACTTCATGTGCGGCCTGCCCACCGAGGAGGACGAGGACGTCCTCGCGATCGCCGACATGGCCAGGCGCGTCATCCAGGCGGGGCGCGAGGCCACCGGCCGCAAGGACATCCGCTGCACCGTGTCCATCGGCGGGTTCGTGCCGAAGCCGCACACGCCGTTCCAGTGGGCCGCGCAGTGCGACCACGAGACCGTCGACCGCCGCCTGCACGCCCTCAAGGACCTGCTGCGCGCCGACAAGGAGTACGGCCGCGCCATCGGCCTGCGCTACCACGACGGGCGGCCCTCCATCATCGAGGGCCTGCTGTCGCGCGGCGACCGGCGCGTCGGCAAGGTCATCCGCGCCGTCTGGGAGGACGGCGGCCGCTTCGACGGCTGGAGCGAGTACTTCTCCTACGAGCGCTGGACCGCCTGCGCCGAGAAGGCCCTCGCCGACGAGCCCGTCGACCTGGCCTGGTACACCGTCCGGGAGCGCGACGAGGTGGAGGTCCTGCCCTGGGACCACCTCGACGCCGGCCTCGACCGCGAGTGGCTCTGGCAGGACTGGCAGGACGCCATCGACGAGACCGAGGTCGAGGACTGCCGCTGGACGCCCTGCTACGACTGCGGCGTCTGCCCCACCATGGGCACCGAGATCCAGATCGGCCCGACCGGCCGGAAGCTGCTGCCGCTGTCGGTGGTCTGACCCGCGGCGGCCCGGCCCGGGGCGCGGCGACCCGCGCGGGCGTCCGCATGTCCGGAACCGGTTGCGGGAACGCCCTGAGCTGCGGGGGTCCGGGCACGACGGCGCCCGTGCTTGGCGGAACGATGCTCGGGGACCCGTACTCTATAGGGAGACCTAGTTTTTCGACTCGACACGAGTAGGAAGGACAAGAGCCCTGGCACCCATGCCGGAGGGTCCGGCGCCGGCCCCCGTGACCCAGCGACTGCGCGTCCGCTACGCCAAGCGGGGCAGGCTGCGGTTCACGAGCCACCGCGACATTTCCCGGGCCGTGGAACGCGCCGTCAGGCGCGCCGGGATCCCTGTCGCGTTCAGCGGCGGATTCACCCCCCACCCGAAGATCTCGTACGCGGGTGCGGCGGCGACAGGGGTGGCCAGTGAGGCCGAATACCTCGAACTCGGGCTCACCGAGACCCGCGACCCTGCGCGGGTGCGGGCCGATCTCGACGCGGCCCTGCCCCCCGGGCTCGACATCGTCGATGTCGTGCCGGTGCGGGCGGGACGGGACGACGCGGCGGCGAAGCCGAGCGCGTTCGCCGATCGGCTCGAGGCGTCCGAATGGCGGATCAGGCTGGACGGCGTGTCCGACGACGACGCCGCCGCGGCCGTGGCCGCCTTCATGGCCGCCGAGCACATCGAGGTGGAACGCCTCACGAAGAAGGGACGGCGCCGTTTCGACGTGCGCGCCGCCGTGTCCGCCTGCGAGCTGGACCGGCGCGCCGCGGAGGCGGCGGATGCCCCTTGTGCGATACTTCGAATGGTTGTTCGGCATTCCACACCGGCCGTACGACCCGACGACATCCTCACCGGACTGCGCCAGGTAGCCGACCTCGCGCCGCCGTCACCGCCGCTGGTGACCAGGCTGGCGCAGGGGCCCCTCGACGCGGACACCGGTGGCCTCGCGGATCCCCTGGATCCCGACCGGGAGATCGGCCTGCCGTCCGGCGACGACGCCGAGACGGCCCGCGGCCCTGCGCGGCCGCAGCCCGGGGACGCCGCGAGCGCGGATGCCGTCAGCGCCTGACCGGGGAACCGAAGCCGTGGGAGCACGGAACCGGTTCCGCAGGGTACGGCCGGCGCACCCCCGACGACTTCGTCGTCATGGCCGGACCACCGTCCGGCGGTGACGACGCCGATGACTGACGAGGTGCTCTCGTGCGGCGCACCGCACCGATCCGCCCCCGGGCGGAGCGAGCGGACGCGCCCGGGAGCCTGACGGGAGATTGCCCGGATGCTTGAGAACGAAGCCGATTCGGCCACGGCCGAAGGTACGGATAACGAAACGATCGATAGCGAGACGACCGACACCGAGGAGACCCCGGCGACCGGGGTGACGTCGCGCCCGCGCCGGGCGAGCCGCCCCGCCGGCCCGCCGCCCGAGGTGGACGAGAGCCCGGCCGAACCTCCCGCGGCCGAGCCCCCCGCGGCCGACGAGCCCGCCGACGAGCCCCCCGCCGCAGAGGAGCCCGCCGCAGAGGAGCCCGCAGCCGAGGAGCCTGCGGCCGAGGAATCTGTGACCGAGGAGCCCGCCGCCCCGGAGGCCGAGGCGGAGGATGACACCGCCGCGGAACCGGTCGCCGAGGAGGCGGCCGCCGCCGAAGAGCCGCCCGGTGAAGAGGCCGCCGAGGAGCCCGCCGCGGCTGCGGACGAGCAGCCCGCCGACGAGCAACCCGCCGAAGAGACCGCCCGGGAGCAGGTCACCGAGGAGCAGGTCACCGAGGAGCAGGCCGCCGGGGAGCAGCCCGCCGAAAAGGCCGCCAGGGAACAGCCCGCTGACGAACAGCCCGCCGAGGAGCAGGCCGCCGAGGAGCAGGCCGCCGAGGAACAGCCCGCCGAGGAACAGGCCGCCGAGGAGCAGGCCGCCGAGCGGGAGGCCCCCGAGCCGCCGAAGCGGACCAGGACCCGCACCCGGACCCGGGGCGCGAAGGCCGCCGCCGAGACCCCCGAGCCCGCCCAGGCGACCGGCGCCGAGACCTCCCCCGGCACCGAGACCGAAACCGGGACCCGGCCCGACGAGCCCCCCGCCGCCGAGCAGCCGGCCGAGGATCAGCCCGCCGAGGAGCAGCCCGCCGCGAGGACCCCCCGCCG
Organism: Spirillospora sp. NPDC127506; assembly: GCF_040302145.1. Lineage (NCBI taxonomy): Bacteria > Bacillati > Actinomycetota > Actinomycetes > Streptosporangiales > Thermomonosporaceae > Spirillospora > Spirillospora sp. NPDC127506. The sequence goes on from NZ_JBEORG010000032.1 coordinate 79,742, forward strand.
CACCCGGACCCGCCGCCGCGCCGCCGCCGAGCCCCCGGCCGTCCCGCCGGTGCCGGAGGTCCCCGCCGTCCCCGTCGCGGGCGCCGAGGCGTCCACCGAGCAGGTGTCGGAGACCGAGCCCGCCAGCGGCGTGGGCGTCCCCGGAGTCACGTTCCAGCCGCCCATGGTCGTCTTCCAGCCGCCGCAGCCGACGGCCGAGCCCCCCGCCCGCCAGAAGGCCGCCGAGCCCGAGCCCGAGACCGGCGAAGACGAGCACGACCACGGCCCGTCGGACGACGACGAGTCGGAGGACCGCCCGTCCCGCCGGCGGCGCCGCCGCGGCGGCCGGGGCCGCGGCCGCGGCAAGGAGGGCGCCGAGGACGAGGCGCACACCGACGAGGCCGAGGCCGAGGAGCCCAAGGACGAGCAGCCCAAGGGCGGCAAGGCGGCCAAGAGCGGCAAGAAGGACAAGGCCGCCAAGAAGGAGGCCAAGGCGGAGGAGGCCGAGGCAGAGGCCGCCGAGGGCGAGGACGACGGCGAGAGCGGCCAGACCGGCACGAGCCGCCGCCGGCGCCGCCGCAGGCGCCGCTCCGGGACCGACGGCGAGGGCGGGAACGGCACCGACGACCCGCCGAACACCGTGGTGCACGTCCGCACCGCCCGGGAGGCCCGCGCCGCCGCCGAGGACGAGGTCCAGTCCGTGCGCGGCTCGACCCGGCTGGAGGCCAAGAAGCAGCGCCGCCGCGAGGGCCGCGAGCAGGGCCGCCGCCGCCCGCCGGTGATCACCGAGGCGGAGTTCCTCGCCCGCCGCGAGGCCGTCGAGCGCGTCATGGTGGTGCGGCAGGAGGGCGAGCGCACCCAGATCGCCGTCCTGGAGGACGACGTCCTCGTCGAGCACTACGTCAACCGCGCCACGCACCAGTCGTACGTGGGCAACGTCTACCTGGGCAAGGTCCAGAACGTCCTGCCGTCGATGGAGGCGGCGTTCGTCGACATCGGCAAGGGCCGCAACGCCGTCCTGTACGCGGGCGAGGTCAACTGGGACGCCTCCGGCCTGGAGGGGCAGCCGCGCCGCATCGAGTCGGCGCTGAAGTCCGGCCAGTCGGTGCTCGTCCAGGTCACCAAGGACCCGCTCGGCCACAAGGGCGCCCGGCTCACCAGCCAGGTCTCGCTGCCCGGCCGCTACCTGGTGTACGTGCCGGACGGCTCGATGACCGGCATCAGCCGCAAGCTGCCCGACAAGGAGCGCAGCCGGCTCAAGTCGATCCTGAAGAAGGTCATGCCGGAGAACGCCGGCGTGATCGTCCGCACGGCGGCCGAGGGCGCGACGGAGGAGGAGCTCGCCCGCGACGTGTCGCGCCTCGCCGCCCAGTGGGAGAACATCCAGAAGAAGGTGAAGACGGCGTCGGCGCCGTCGCTGCTGTACGGCGAGCCGGACCTGACGATCCGGGTCGTCCGCGACATCTTCAACGAGGACTTCTCCAAGCTGGTCGTGTCCGGCGCCGAGGCGTGGGACACCGTCTCCGAGTACGTCCAGTACGTGGCCCCGCACCTCGCCGACCGCGTCGAGCGCTGGACGGGCGACCAGGACGTCCTGACCGCGTTCCGCATCGACGAGCAGATCGCCAAGGCGCTCGACCGCAAGGTGTGGCTGCCGTCCGGCGGCTCCCTGGTGATCGACAAGACCGAGGCCATGACGGTCATCGACGTCAACACCGGCAAGTTCACCGGGCAGGGCGGCAACCTGGAGGAGACCGTCACCCGCAACAACCTGGAGGCGGCCGAGGAGATCGTCCGCCAGCTCCGGCTCCGCGACATCGGCGGCATCGTCGTGATCGACTTCATCGACATGGTGCTGGAGAGCAACCGCGACCTGGTGCTGCGCCGCCTCGTCGAGTGCCTGTCGCGGGACCGTACCAAGCACCAGGTCGCCGAGGTCACCTCGCTCGGACTGGTCCAGATGACCCGCAAGCGGGTCGGCCAGGGCCTGCTGGAGGCGTTCTCGGAGACCTGCGAGTGCTGCAACGGCCGCGGCATCCACGTCCAGCTGACGCCGGTCGAGCCGAAGGCCGACAAGGCGGCCGGCAAGGAGAGCGGCCGCCGCCGCAAGCGCAAGGGCGACGTCGAGAAGGCCGTCGAGGAGAAGCTGGCCCAGCAGGAGGCCGCGCCGAAGGAGCCCGAGCCCGCCGCCGAGGCGCCGGCGCCCGCGGCGGAGCCGGAGCCGCAGCCCGAGCCGGCCCGCTCCCGCCCGAAGAAGTCGGGTCCGGCGAAGCGCCCGGCGGGCCCGCCCCCGGAGATCGACGAGTCCCCGGCGCAGGCCGCCGTGGAGGCCGCCGAAGCCGCCGCGGAGGCCGCCGGCACCTCCCCGGGCGCGCTGGACGACGCCGAGCCCGTCCCGCTGACCGCCAACGGTGCCGGACCGGACCTCAACGGCGCCGGTGCGCCCGCCGCCGCGGCCGCCGAGTCCAACGGCTCCGCACCGGCCGAGAGCGAGGCCGGCGAGGCCGGTGACGCCGGCACGACCGGCCGCCGCCGCACCCGCCGCCGCGCCACCGCCGCGCGGGCCGCCGACGGCGGCGACTCCGCCGGCTGACGAGGCTCGCTGACCGGGGCCCGATGCCCTGACCGGACGCGTTCGCGATCCGGTCAGGGCATCCGGTACCCTTGGACTTCGGCGCGCCGTGCGCGCGTCGCCGGAACTCGCACCGCGAGCCCCGTCCCGGGGGTCGTTCGGTGCTCACCTCACCGATCCGGTGAGGCCAAGCAGAGAGCGCCAGGGGCAGCCCTGGTGTGCCGCCCTCGGCCGGGTGCCGGGGGTAGGCCCCCATCCGGGGGCTGGTAAGCCACGCGTGGGACCGGTTGATTCCGGAAGCGCGCGCAGACGAAGGGTTTCCGCGGTGTACGCGATTGTCCGCGCAGGCGGCAGGCAGGAGAAGGTCGCCGTCGACGACGTCCTGACCGTCGACAGGCTGGCCGGTGAGGTCGGCTCGACCGTCACGTTCCCGGCGGTGCTCGTCGTGGACGGCGACAAGGTCGTCAGCAAGGCCGCCGACCTCGCGCGCTACGAGGTGACCGCCGAGATCCTCGGCGCGGTCAAGGGTCCGAAGATCAACATCATGCACTACCGGAACAAGACCGGGTACAAGCGGCGGATGGGCCACCGCCAGCCGTACACCGAGGTCAAGATCACCGGTATCAAGGCCGGGAAGTAAGGGAGAGCGGTCTCATGGCACACAAGAAGGGCGCATCGTCCAGCCGCAACGGTCGCGACTCCAACGCCAAGCGCCTCGGCGTGAAGCGCTTCGGCGGCCAGGTCGTCAACGCCGGCGAGATCATCGTCCGGCAGCGCGGCACCCACTTCCACCCCGGCCCGGGCGTCGGCCGCGGCGGCGACGACACGCTGTTCGCGCTGGTCGCCGGTGCGGTGCAGTTCCGCCGCTACCGCGGCCGCAACGCGGTGAGCGTGGTCCCGCCGGCGGAATAGTCCGCCGGGGGAAGAGGCTTTGACGAAGGGGCGGACCGTTTCGGGTCCGTCCCTTCGCCGTTTTCGCAGAGGAGAGTTCACCGTGGCCGCTGGAGCGGGATCGGGCGCGCAGTTCGTCGACCGGGTGGTGCTGCACGTCGCGGCCGGCAACGGCGGGAACGGCTGCGCCTCGATCCACCGGGAGAAGTTCAAGCCGCTCGGCGGCCCGGACGGCGCGAACGGCGGGCGCGGCGGCGACGTCGTCCTCGTCGTGGACTCCAACTGCGCGAGCCTGCTGGAGTACCACCGGCGCCCGCACCGCAAGGCGGGCAACGGCCGGCCGGGGCAGGGCGGCATGCGGACCGGCGCGGACGGCGCCGACGTGGTCCTGCCCGTCCCGGACGGCACCGTCGTGAAGGAGGGCGACCGGGTCCTGGCCGACCTGGTCGGCGAGGGCACCCGGTACGTGGTCGCGAAGGGCGGCAACGGCGGGCTCGGCAACACGGCGCTGGCGACCGCGAAGCGCAAGGCGCCCGGGTTCGCGCTGCTCGGCGAGCCGGGCGAGGAGCGGGACGTCGTGCTGGAGCTGAAGAGCGTCGCCGACGTCGCGCTCGTCGGGTTCCCCAGCGCGGGGAAGTCGTCGCTGATCGCCGCGCTGTCCGCGGCGAAGCCGAAGATCGCCGACTACCCGTTCACCACGCTGATCCCGAACCTCGGCGTGGTGAGCGCGGGCGACACGGCGTTCACGGTCGCGGACGTGCCGGGCCTCATCGAGGGCGCCAGCGAGGGCCGCGGCCTCGGCCTCGACTTCCTCCGCCACATCGAGCGCTCGTCCACCCTCGCGCACGTCCTGGACTGCGCGACGATGGAGCCGGGCCGCGACCCGGTCAGCGACTTCGAGGTCATCGAGCGGGAGCTGCGGGCGTACGACCGGGTGCTGGGCGACCGCCCGCTGTCGGACCGCCCCCGCGTCATCGTGCTGAACAAGATCGACGTGCCGGACGGCCGGGACCTGGCCGAGATGGTGCGCCCCGAGTTCGAGGCGCGCGGCCTGAAGGTGTTCGAGGTGTCGGCGGCGACCCACGAGGGCCTGCGGGAGCTGTCGTTCGCGATGGCGGCGATGGTGGAGGAGTACCGCGCGTCGCTGCCGCCGGCGGAGCCGACCCGCATCGTGATCCGGCCCGAGCCGGTCGGCGGGGACGCCGACTTCGAGGTGCGGAACCTCGGCGACAACACCTACCTGATCACCGGGACCAAGCCCGTCCGGTGGCTGCGGCAGACCGACTTCGCCAACGAGGAGGCCGTCGGGTACCTCGCCGACCGGCTCGCCCGGCTCGGCGTGGAGGACGCGCTCGCCGAGGCGGGCGCCAGCGCCGGCGCCACCGTCCTGATCGGCACCATGGACGACTCGGTCGTGTTCGACTGGGAGCCGGAGGTCCCGGCCGGCGAGGCCGCCGCGGGCCCGCGCGGCACCGACCGCCGCCTGGGCGGCCGGTGATGGGCGGATCGGACCGGGGAGACGCCTCCCCGCAGGGAGCAGGTTCATGAGCGAGCGCGAGGAGATCGCCAAGGCCCGCCGCATCGTCGTCAAGGCGGGGTCGTCGTCGCTGACCACGGCGCGGGGGACGATCGACGCGAACCGCATCGACGCGCTGGTGGACGTCCTCGCCGCGCGCCGCGCCGACGGCACCGAGATCGTGTTCGTGTCGTCCGGCGCGATCGCCGCCGGGCTCGGGCCGCTGGGGCTGACCCGCCGCCCGCGCGACCTCGCGACCCAGCAGGCGGCGGCGAGCGTCGGGCAGGGCCTGCTGTTCGCCCGCTACACCTCGTCCTTCGCCCGGTACGGGATGACGGTCGGGCAGGTGCTGCTCACCGCCGACGACATGATGCGCCGCTCGCACCACCGCAACGCGCAGCGGACGCTCGGGCAGCTCCTCGCGATGGGGATCCTGCCGATCGTGAACGAGAACGACACCGTCGCCACCGACGAGATCCGGTTCGGCGACAACGACCGGCTCGCCGCGCTCGTCGCCCACCTGACCCGCGCGGACGCGCTCGTCCTGCTGTCGGACGTCGACGCCCTCTACACAGGCGACCCGCGGCGGCCCGGCGCCCGCCGCGTCGACGACGTACGCGGCCCGGACGACCTGAAGGACGTCGAGCTCGGCGGGTCGGGGCGCGTCGGGACGGGCGGCATGGTCACCAAGGTGGAGGCGGCCCGGATCGCGGGCATCCCGGTGGTGCTGACGAACGCCGCGTCCGCCGCGCACGCGCTCGCCGGCGACCGGGTCGGCACGCTGTTCCACCCGGCCGAGGGGCGCCGCATGTCGACGCGGAACCTGTGGCTCGCTCACGCCACCACCGGCCAGGGCCGCGTCACGCTGGATGCGGGCGCCGTCGAGGCCGTGGTCCGGCGTCGCAAGTCGCTGCTCCCGGCCGGCGTGACGGGCGTGGACGGCGACTTCGCCGCGGGCGACCCGGTCGACCTGTGCGACACCGCCGGGCACGTCGTCGCGCGCGGCCTGGTGAACTACGACGCGTCCGAGATCCCGGAGCTGATGGGGCGCTCGACGCGCTGGCTGGCCCGCGAGCTGGGCGCCGAGTACGAACGCGAGATAATTCACCGCGACCATCTGGTGATACTGGACTGACCGGGGGTCCGGGGCCGTCCCCGGTACGACTCGAACGAGGGAGCGTTGGGATGAGCGACGAGCGCGAGGAGTTCCTGCGGGTTGCGCGGCGCGCGCGGGAGGCGGCGGCCGGGCTGGCGCCGCTGCCGCGCGCGGCGAAGGACGCGGCGCTGCACCGCGTCGCGGACGCGCTGGTCGCCGCCGCCCCGGAGATCGTCAAGGCGAACGGGGTGGACGTCGCGCGGGCGCGCGACAACGGCACCTCCGAGTACATGATCGACCGGCTGACCCTGTCGGAGGCGCGGATCGCCGCGATCGCCGACGCCGTCCGCAAGGTCGCCGCCCTGCCGGACCCGGTGGGGGAGACGGTGCGCGGGAGCGTGCTGCCGAACGGCCTGGAGCTGCGGCAGGTGCGGGTGCCGCTCGGCGTCGTCGGGATGATCTACGAGGGCCGCCCGAACGTGACCGTGGACGCCGCGGCGCTGTGCCTGAAGAGCGGGAACGCGGCGATGCTGCGCGGCTCGTCGTCCGCGCACGACTCGAACACGGTGCTGGTCGAGGTCATGCAGAGCGCCCTGGCCGGCACCGAGGTCCCGGCGGACGCGGTCCAGCTCGTCCCGGGCACGTCCCGCGAGTCGGTGAAGCACCTGATGCGGGCGCGCGGCCTGGTGGACGTGCTGATCCCGCGCGGCGGCGCGTCGCTGATCAACTCGGTGGTGGAGGAGTCGACCGTCCCGGTGATCGAGACGGGCGTCGGCAACTGCGCGGTGTACGTGGACTCCGCCGCCGACGTCGGCATGGCCGTCGACATCCTGCTGAACGCCAAGACGCAGCGCCCCTCGGTGTGCAACGCGGCGGAGACGTTCCTGGTGCACGCCGACATCGCCGACGCGTTCGTCCCGCGCGCGCTGGAGGCGCTCAAGAACGCCGGGGTCACCGTCCACGGCGACGAACGCATCCGCTCCTACAGCGCCGACGTCGTCGAGGCCACCGACGACGACTGGTACGCCGAGTACCTCTCGCTCGACATCGCCGGCCGCGTGGTCGACTCCCTGGAGGACGCCGTCGCGCACATCCGCACCTACGGGTCGGGCCACACCGAGGCGATCGTCACGACGTCCCAGCCGGCCGCGAAGCGTTTCGTGTCGCTCGTCGACTCGGCCGCGGTGATGGTGAACGCCTCGACCCGCTTCACCGACGGCGAGGAGTTCGGGTTCGGCGCGGAGATCGGCATCTCGACGCAGAAGCTGCACGCGCGCGGCCCGATGGGGCTGCCGGAGCTGACCTCGACGAAGTACGTCGTGACCGGTGAAGGCCACACCCGCGGCTGATCCCCGGGCATTGCCCCAAGTTGTGACATTTTTGCCATTGATGTCACGTTGCCGGTGTGGTCTGATTCACGATTGTGACTCGTGAGTACAGCCGCCGCCGTGTCCTGAAGGGCGCCGCCCTCGGCGCCGGGATCGCCACCACCGGGCTGGCCGCGTTCCCCGCGCGTCCCGCCGCCGCCGCGCCCGCGCTCGCCGGCCCCGTCGCCGGCACCACCCTCGACCGGACGTACGTGCTCGGCGCGGCGGGCGCCGGCGGCTACCGCCCGGTGATCACCGGGCCGGGGGAGCCGCACCTGCTGCGCCGCGACCTCGGCGGCACCGCCGCCGCGCGCCGCGCCGCCACCCGCCGCGGCATCCTCGCGTTCGGCCACCTCACCGACGTGCACATCATCGACGCGCAGTCCCCGGCCCGCGTCGAGTTCATCGACCGCGTCCGCGACCTGATCAGCGGGTTCCCCGAGGGCGGGTACCGGCCGCAGGAGATCCTGTCGACGCAGGTCGCCGAGGCGATGGTGCAGGCGGTGAACCAGGTCGGCCGCGGGCCCGCGACCGGGCTCGGGCTGGCGTTCACGATCAACACCGGCGACGCCTCCGACAACGTCCAGTACAACGAGATCCGCTGGATCATCGACCTGCTGGACGGCGGCCGCGTCCGCCCCGACTCCGGCGACCCGAACAGGTACGAGGGCGTCATGGACTGGGCGTCCTACGACCGCGCGTACTGGCACCCGGACGGCCCGCCGCCCGGCGCGCAGGCCGACGTCGCGATCACCAAGTACGGGTTTCCGCGCGTCACGGGCCTGATCGACGCGGCGCGCCGGCCGTTCCAGGCGACCGGCCTGGACATGCCGTGGCTCGCCGCGTTCGGCAACCACGACGGCCTCATCCAGGGCAACCTGCCGGTGAACCCGCTCGTGTCCGGCCTCGCCACCGGCGGCATCAAGATCGGCGCCCCGGCGGACGACGGCCAGGCCGAGCGCCTCGCCCGCATGATCCAGAAGGCGGACGCCGCCGAACTCGTCCGGCTCAGCCGCGAGCAGGGCGGCGCGGGCGGGCTGTTCCGCCCCGTGACGCCCGACTGGAACCGGCGGATGCTGTCGCGCGCCGAGGTCGTCGCCGAGCACTTCAAGACCAGCTCGTCCCTGCGCGGCCACGGCTTCACCGCCGCGAACCTCCGCGACGGGACCGCCTACTACGCGTTCGACCAGGGCGTGGTGCGCGGCCTCGTCCTCGACACCGTCAACCCGAACGGCTACGCCGAGGGCTCCCTCGACAAGAAGCAGTTCGCGTGGCTGGAGTCGCAGCTGAAGGCCGGTTCCAGCCGCTACTTCGCCGCGGACGGGTCGGTCGTGAGGCAGGCGGTGAAGGACCGGCTGTTCGTCCTGTTCAGCCACCACCCGGTCGGCTCGCTGGACAACCCGCTGGGCGGCGACCGCGTCCTCGGCGACGAGGTCCTGGCGCTGCTGCTGCGCTACCCGAACGTCGTCCTGTGGGTGAACGGCCACACGCACCGCAACCAGGTCATCCCGCACGCCCGCAAGACGGGCGGGGGGTTCTGGGAGGTCAACACGGCCGCGCACATCGACTTCCCGCAGCAGAGCCGCATCGTGGAGCTGGCCGACAACCGCGACGGCACCCTGTCGATCTTCGCGACGATCCTGGACTCGGCGGGGCCCGCGTCCTACGGCGGCCGGCTCACCGACCCCGTCCGGCTCGCGTCCCTGTCGCGGGAACTGGCGGGCAACGACTGGCAGGACCGCGACTCCGGCCGGCGCGGCGAGGTCTCCGACCGCAACGTCGAGCTCCTCGTCCCGGCGCCGTTCTAGGGGTGCCGCCGGGCGCGGGAGAAGGACCGGCGGGCGGGAGGAGGGCCGCCGCGTCCGTGTCGCGGCGGCCCCGGCCCTCGCTACCGGCCGGTCGGCCCGTTGTCGCGGCGGGTGATCCGGTCGAACAGCCCGCCGGCCGCGCCCGCCGCCGCGTCCGCCATGTCGCGGACCTTCCCCACGAACGGGTCGGCCGTGCGCTCCCACGACTCCCGGTAGGCGCGCGCCGCGTCCTTGATCTCGTCCCGGACGGACGCGCTGCCGTCGTTCTCGCGGCGCGGGTAGTCCCCGCCGAGGATCCGCTCGTACTCGCCGCTGCGCGCCCACCGGTCGATCTCCGCGAACCGGATCACCGCGTACGGGTGCGACTGGCCGAGCAGGTTCAGGAACTTCAGGATCCCGTCCCGCACGTCGCCGGCCGCGTCGTACTCGCGCGCCTGCTCCAGGAACGCCTCGGCGCTCATCTCGCCGAGCCGGACCCCTCCGGCGAGCTTCATGTTGACCCGCTTCGCCGCGTCCACGTCCTGCCCGGCGAGCAGCCCCGCCCGGTCGGACGACAGCTCGGCCTTGCGGAACCACTCCCGCAGCCCGATGATGATCGCCGCGATGCCGACGTTGCCGAGCGGCAGCCACGCGAGCCGCGACCCGAGCTGCAGCAGGATCTGCATCATCGTCTGGTAGACGGCGTGGCCGGACAGGATGTGCCCCACCTCGTGCCCGATGACGAACCGCAGCTCCTCGTCGTCGAGCAGGTCGATCAGGCCGGTGTTCAGCACGATGAACGGGTGGTCGGAGCCGAGCGCCATCGCGTTGGGCGTCGGGTCCTGCCGGACGAACAGCTCCGGGACCTCCGGCATGTCCAGGATGTAGCAGGCGTCCCGGACCATGTCGTGGATGTGGCGGAACTGGTCCTCCCCGGCGCGGACCGTCCCGCCGAGGAACATCAGCCGCAGCGACCGCTCGTTGACCAGCCCCGACAGCTTGCGCAGGACGACGTCGAACCCGGAGAGCGAGCGCAGCGCCACGAGCGCCGATCGGTCCGCCGGGTGTTCGTAGGCCCGGGAACTGATCCCCGGGAACCGCGTACGTGCTCGATCCGGTGTGTTCTCCGTCATGTCTGGCATGGTAGTCCCGACGATCCAGCGTGCCGCAGGGTTCCACGCCGCGGGACCCGAGCGGTTATGGCCCTCCCCGGGAGGCGAGTTATGTTCGACCCCAAAGCCGAGGCGATGTCCCTGGACGAACGAGCCGCGCTGCAGCGGCACCGGCTGTGGGGGCTGGTCGACCGGCTCCTCGCCGCGGGCGGCGTCCAGGGGAGGCGGCTGAAGGAGGCCGGTGTCGGCGGCGGGGCGGACGTCACGCTCGCCGACCTCCCGAACCTCCCGTTCACCACCAAGCAGGACCTCTGGGACAACTACCCGTTCGGGATGCTCGCCGTCCCGCAGGACCAGGTCGCCGCCGTGCACGGCTCCAGCGGGACCCGCGGGCGCCCCACCCTCGTCGCCTACACCAAGGCCGACCTCGACCTGTGGGCCGCGATGTGCGCGCGCTCCCTCTCCTGCGCCGGGGCGTCGCCCGGCAGCGTCGTCCACAACGCCTACGGCTACGGGCTGTTCACCGGCGGCATCGGCATCCACCAGGGCGCCGTCGCGTTCGGCGCGACCGTCGTGCCGATGTCCGGCGGCATGACCGACCGGCAGGTGCGGATGCTCGCCGACCTGCGCGCCGACATCCTCACCTGCACCCCCGCCTACGCGCTGCGCCTCGGCGAGGCCGTCGCCGAGGCGGGCGTCGAGCTGCCCGCGCTGAAGGCCGGGCTGTTCGGAGCCGAACCCTGGTCGGAGGAACTGCGCACCGCCATCGAAGCCGTCCTCCCCCTCAAGGCCATGGACATCTACGGCCTCTCCGAGGTCATCGGCCCCGGCGTCGCCACCGAATGCCTCGAACAGGACGGCCTGCACGTCAACGAGGACCACTTCATCGTCGAGGCCGTCGACCCCGAGACCGGCGACCCCGTCGAGGACGGCACGCCCGGCGAGCTCGTCTTCACCACGCCGACCAAGCAGGCGCTGCCGCTGCTGCGGTACCGGACCGGCGACATCGCGTCGCTCACCCGCGGCGAATGCGCCTGCGGGCGGACGCTCGTCCGGATGAGCAAGGTCCTCGGCCGCGCCGACGACATGCTCGTCGTCCGCGGCGTCAACGTGTACCCGAGCGAAGTCGAACGCGTCCTGCTCGGCTCCGGGCTCGTCCGGCCGCACTACCAGCTCGTCGTCGACCGGCGCACCCCCACCACCCGGCTCCTCGTCGCCTGCGAGGCCCTCTCCGGCGACCCCAAGGACGACCTCGCCCACGCGCTGTACGAGACCCTGGGCCTCACCGCCGACGTGCACGTCCTGCCCGCCGGCACCGTGCCGAGAGTCGAGGTCGGCAAAGCCGTCCGCGTCGTGACCTGGGACGACGGCCGCCCCCCGATCCCCGGGCTCGGCTGACCCCGGGGCCCGGGCGTTCCGGGCCCCGGCCCCGCTGGCTATTCTCGTCGCCATGACGCAAAAGCGGCGGCTCGGGGTCATGGGCGGCACCTTCGACCCCATCCACCACGGGCACCTCGTGGCCGCGAGCGAAGTCGCGCACTTCTACTCCCTCGACGAGGTCGTCTTCGTGCCCACCGGCCTGTCCTCCCACAAGGAGGGCCGCGACGTCACCGCCGCCGAAGACCGCTACCTCATGGCCGTCATCGCCACCGCGTCCAACCCCCGCTTCTCCGTCAGCCGCATCGACATCGACCGGCCCGGACCCACCTACACCGTCGACACCCTCCGCGACATGCGCCGGATCGAAGGCCCCGACACCGAGCTGTTCTTCATCACCGGCGCCGACGCGCTGGAGAAGATGCTCACCTGGCACGACACCGACGAACTGTTCGAACTCGCGCACTTCGTCGGCGTCACCCGCCCCGGCCACCGCCTCGCCGACCCCGGCCTGCCCAACGGGCGCGTCTCCCTCATGGAGGTCCCCGCCCTCGCGATCTCCTCCACCGAATGCCGCGAACGGGTCCACGCCGGCGAACCCATCTGGTACCTCGTCCCCGACGGCATCGTCCAGTACATCAACAAGCGCAACCTTTACTGACCGCGCCGTTCGCGGGGCGTGTCGGTGGCGGCGCATACCCTTGAGGGGGAAGGGCCGCATGAGCATCGCGGCCGTACAGCGACAAGGGGGCCAGTCCGCCGCCGCCCGTGAGAGGGTGTCAACGGAGACGACCCCTACAGGGAGGATCGCGAGCGCATCGTGACCGCATCCGAGAGGGCGGCAGAGCTCGTCCGGATCGCCGCCGAGGCGGCGGGCGACAAGCTGGCCGACGACATCCTTGCCTACGACGTGAGCGAGCAGCTCGTCATCACCGACGCCTTCGTGCTCTGCTCCGCCCCCAGCGACCGGCAGGTCCGCGCCATCGTGGACGAAGTGGAGAAGCGCCTGCGCGAAGAGGCGGACGCCAAACCCGTCCGGCGCGAAGGCGAACGCGAAGGGCGGTGGGTCCTGCTGGACTACGCCGACATCATCGTGCACATCCAGCACGAAGAAGACCGCATGTACTACGCCCTCGAACGCCTCTGGAAAGACTGCCCCCTCCTCGACCTGCCCGAGAGCGTCACCGCCCACCAGGCCCAGCGCGCCCGCGCCGTCGGGAGCCCGAGTGAGTGACGCCCGCCCCGCCCGCGAACCCGGCCGGCGGCGGCTCGTCCTCTGGCGGCACGGCCAGACCGCGTGGAACGTCGAACGCCGCTTCCAGGGCAAGACCGACATCCCGCTCGACGAGACCGGCGTCCAGCAGGCCCGGCGCTCCGCCCGGCTCCTCGCCGGGCTCCGCCCCACCGCCCTGCTCGCCTCCCCGCTCAAACGCGCCGCCGACACCGCCCAGGCCCTCGCCGACATCACCGGACTCCCCATCCGCTACGACAAGGACCTCATCGAACGCGACGGCGGCGCCTGGGAGGGCCTCACCTCCCGCGAGATCCGCGAACGCTACCCCGCCGAGCACGCCGCCTGGGAACCCCCCGGCGGCGAGACCAGCGCCCAAGTCGCCAAACGCGTCGGCGCCGCCCTCGAACGCGCCCTCGACCAGCTGCCCCCCGACGGGCAGCTCGTCGTCGCCTCCCACGGCGCCGCGCTCCGCCTCGGCATGTGCCACCTCCTCGGCCTCCCCGAAGAGACCTGGGAACGCCTCGGCGGCCTCTCCAACTGCTGCTGGTCCGTTATCACCGAAATGCGCGACGGCGGCTGGCGGCTCGCCGAACACAACGCCGGCACCCTCCCCGAACCCGTCCTCAGCGACGACCGCCCCGAAGCGGGCACCTGACCCGCAAACGATTCGAGACCACGCCCCGCCGTCCTATACACTGGCGGGGCGCTGCGGGATGAACGTCCACGCGGCGGCGGGGCTATGGCGCAGTTGGTAGCGCGCCTCCATGGCATGGAGGAGGTCTGGGGTTCGAATCCCCATAGCTCCACTCGGAGTGTGGGAGTGGTGTGGTCGGAGCTGGCGCTCCTTCCCCGCCACTCCTTCGTCGTGTTCATCCGGGGGGCGACCCCCGGGCCCCCGATGTGGGGGCTCCGCCCCCCACGCCCCCCTGCCGGTTTCTCTTTCTTCGTCGGTGCTCGTTGGTGCGGGGTGCGGTCTTTTGGGGCTCCGCCCCTTGCCCCCTTTGGGGGCTTCGCCCCCTTGTTGGTTTCTCTTTGTTCGTTGGTTCTCGTTGGTGCGGGGTGCGGTCTTTTGGGGGCTTCGCCCCCTTGCCCCCTTTGGGGCTTCGCCCCTTGCCCCCGTGGGCTGGGGGATGCTTCTTGTGTGGGGGTTTGGGGGGTGGTGTCTGGGTGTGTCTTATTGGCTGGGGCGCCCTTGGCCTGTGGTTGGGATCTTCTGGCGAATTGGGGCCGCGGAGGGGCTTGAGCTTGGGCTTCACAGTGGTTTCATGCGGGGTATGGGAAGACATCGCAGGGGGGCGACTCGCGAGGTCACCGTCGGGGACCTCATCGACGAACTGCGCCGGTTCGAGCCCGGGACGCAGGTGCGGCTGGCCATTCAGCCGCGGTTGCCGCAGGAGCACGCCGTCGGGGCCGTCGCGGAGGCCGACGGCATGGTGTGGATCGGGGACGGCGGGCATCGCGGGTACGCGCCCGACGAAGTCGCCGAACAGCTCGGGTGGAGCTGACCGCAAAGGCTTCGCCAACCTTCCACCCGGCGCTTTTCGCGGTGTCGATCATGCGGGAACAGCCAAGACGTGGCGATGCATGATCGAGAGGGTTGACCTCAATGAGAAGCCGGATCACCGGGCCGCTGCTCGTCGCGGCCGCCGTCACGGCGATGGCCGCGCCCGCGTCCGCCGACGAGGCGCCGCCGCCCGCGCCCCAGACCTACGAGGAGGCGCCCGCGCCCGTCCCGCAGAGCTACACCGTGGACGACTGCAGCAAGGCCCTGGGCTTCCTGTCGTCGCTGCTGAGCGGCCTGCCGGCCGGTGAGGATCTCACCAAGGCCGTGTGCTCCATGAAGGAGCAGCAGAAGCCCGAGGACGCGCAGACCGGGCCCGTGGAGAGCACCTACACCGATCCCCAAGGGCGCACCGTCAAGGACAACAGGCTCCTGGGCCTTCCGGTGGAATGGCCCAAAAGCCTCACCATCAAGGTCCCGACCTTCAACGACGGCACGTACACGTACACGTCCCGTCGCTGACGCCGGCGGGCCGCGGAGGGACATCCCTCCGCGGCCCCGCGTGCTGAGCGCTCCCAAAGTGCACTAAGCTCTTCCTCGACCGAGGGGCTATGGCGCAGTTGGTAGCGCGCCTCCATGGCATGGAGGAGGTCTGGGGTTCGAATCCCCATAGCTCCACAGCGGAGTGGCGCGTCGGCTGAGCCGATCGCCGCTCTTTTTCTATTGCGCGGGGACCGTGCTGAAGCGGAGGACGGCTCCCACGGGGGTGCTCGCCCCGTCGTCCGACGGCAGGACCACCAGCTCGCTGTCCGTCGCGACGGCGGCCCTCACGAGAGCGGCGTCCGCCCGTTCCTGCTCGGGATCGGTGACGCCGAACTCCTCGCGGAGCTCCTCCGCGGTCGCGGCGACCTGCACGGGCTCCGGGCCGATCCACAGGCGGGCGTCAGAGCCCAGCTCGTCCGGGAGGAGCAGCGTCTCCACCTGGCCGTGGCGCAGAGCCGTCGAGGTCTCCGGCAGGCCCGCCACCGCGCGGTCCCCGTTCGCGAGCTCCCGGTCGAAACGCTCCGCGACCGTCATGACGCGCTCGTACGTCTTCAGCCTCAGGAGGCGGCGCAGCTCCGCGTCCAGGTCCGGGTCGTCGATGTCGGTGTTCTTGTCGGCCTCGACGGTGTGCTCCAGGACGTTCTCCGAGATCTCCTCCAGGACGGCGTTCCGGACGCGCGTGTCGCCGGCGATCACGATGGCCTCCGCGCCGCAGCGGTCGGCGGCGCGGTCGATCTCGTGCGCCACCTTCTTCGCGTTGATCTTCCAGGTGTTCTCCGCCGCGCGCTGGAACCGCGACTGGTTCCAGTCGCCGGCCTTCGTCTTGCGGATGGGGTACTCCTCGTCCCCCTCCACGTCGATGTGCCAGTGCTCGTCCTTCGCCGTCACGCAGTCGATCGCGCCGCCGCGGCGGTCGACGACGGCCGTCAGGTGGGGGATCTTCTCACCTCGCTCGGCCAGGTACGGCAGGACGTCCGGGAGCGGGCCGAACGTGGCGCGCGGGTTCTGCGGCGGGCGGGGCAGCCGCTCGCGGTACAGCACCTCGCCGTCCGCGGCGAAGACCACGATGCCCTCCGAGCGGCGCTCCGCGATCTCCTCGTCGATGACCCGGTCCAGCGCGCGCAGGGTGTCCTCCGGGGCGTTCTGGTCCTCCAGGTCCGCGCGCAGCGCCCGCCACCGCAGCTCCACGGCCTTGGCCGCGTCCTCGGTGGTCCGGGTCAGGTCGGCGTACACCGACGCGTACGGGCCCGGACGTTGATACAGCGTCTTGAGGAATGCCAGCTCCATAGGGTGGCCGTACCCCTCCTAGCTGGGACAAACGTAAAGAAGGCGGGCGTTGGGGCGCTCAGCCCTCGGCTGACTGCTGGAGGCGCGCGTAGGCGAGTTGCAGCCAGTCCGAGCCGGCGACCGCCGTCATCGTGGCGCCGGCCAGGCGGGTCGCCTGCGGGGCGAACACCAAGCCCGCCGCGTACGCCGTCGCGACCCACTGCGCGGTGCAGAACGGGCACGTGACCAGTTCGCCGACGGCGTGCCGGACGCCCCTCCCGCGCGCCTCCTCGGCGAGTTCCGCGGGACCGGACGTCCCGGAGTACCGGGTGAACGGGGCGCGCAGCGGGCTCGTCACCGGGTCCTTGGCGATCAGCCGGGCCAGCTTGTGCGTCGTGACCGTCATCAGCGCCAGGTCGGCGAAGCCGACCGCCGGCGGCCGGTCGCGCAGCCTGCGGCCGAGCAGCGCCAGCGCCCCGGCCGTGACCGCGTACACGCCGAGGGTGGCGAGGTAGGAGCCGAGCGGGCGGTCCTCGCCGTCCGCGTACCCCTCCTTCTGCCGGCGTGCCGTGTCGACCACCGTGTTCATGATCCGTTCTCCGTTCGTGGTGGGACGATCGGGCAGAACTCGTTGCCCTACGGGGCGGCGAGCACCGTGGTCGGCCACCCGTCGGCCACGAACGGGCCGCGGGCGACCTCCGCGGCCGCCCAGAAGCCGGCCGGCGCGCCGGGGTTCCGTCTAGTGGTCGCGCAGCGCCTTGACCAGCTCCGACTTGGTCATCGAGGAGCGGCCCTCGATGCCGATCTCGCGGGCGCGCTTCAGCAGCTCGTCCTTCGTCCAGTCGTCGTAGGAGGGGTTCTTGCCGCCCTTGCGGCCGACGTTCCCCTTGCCGCGGTTCGCGGACGCGTTCGCGATGCGCGCGGCCTTCTCCTTGCTCTCGCCCTTGTCGCGGAGCTTCTGGTAAGTCTTCTCATCCTTGATCTGTGCTCTAGGCATATCGGACACGTACCCGACCCACGTGGTCCACACATGGGAGAGAATCGACTCCGGGGAAGGGGAGTCGTGCGCATTGGCATCCTGGGCCCGCTCGAAGTGCGGGACGAGGCCGGGCGGCCCGTCGAGGTCGGCGGCCGGCGGCTGCGCGCCCTGCTCGTCCGGCTCGCGGCCGAGGCGGGGCGGCCCGTGTCGGCCGAGCGGCTGCTGGACGACCTGTGGGAGGGGGCGCCGCCCGCGGGAGGCGGCAACGCGCTGCAGGCGCTCGTATCCCGGCTGCGCGGCGTCGCCGGGCGGGACGTCGTCGGGCACGGGCCGGGCGGGTACCGGCTCGGCATCGACCCGGCCGAGGTCGACGCGGTCGCGTTCGAGCGGGGCGTGGCGGCGGCCCGCGCCGAGGACGACCCGGCGCGGCGCGCCGACGGGCTGCGGGCGGCGCTGGAGCTCTGGCGCGGCCCCGCGCTCGCCGACGTCGCCGACGCCGACTTCGCGTACGGGATCGCCGCCCGGCTGGAGGAGCTGCGGCTCGCCGCCGTCGAGGACCGCGTCGACGCGGAGATCGCCCTCGGGCGGCCCGTCCCGCCGGTCGCCGAGCTGGAGCCGCTCGCCGCCGCGCACCCGCTGCGCGAACGGCTGCGCGGGCACCTCATGCGGGCGCTGTGCGCGGCGGGGCGGCAGGCCGAGGCGCTGGAGGTGTACGAGGAGACGCGGCGCGCCCTGTCCGACCGGCTCGGCGTCGACCCGTCCCCGGAGCTGGCCGCCGTCCACCTGTCCATCCTGCGGGGGGAGAGCCCCGCACCTGCTCCCGCGCCTGCTCCCGCACCTGCTCCCGCGCCGGCGCCCGCCCCGGCCGCGGCCGCGGAGGCGCCGCCCGTGCCGCGCACCAACCTGCCCGCGCAGCTCACCAGCTTCGTCGGCCGGGAGGAGGAGTCGCGGCGGGTCGGCAAGCTGCTCCGCGAGACCCGGCTCGTCACCCTCACCGGGCCCGGCGGCGCCGGGAAGACGCGGCTGGCCGGGGAGAGCGCCGCCGCGCTCGTCGAGGAGATGCCGGACGGCGTCTGGTTCGTCCCGCTCGCCCCGGTCACCGAACCGGGCGACGCCGTGCAGGCCGTGCTGTCCGCGCTGGGCGTCCCCGAGACCGTCCGGCCGGGCGAGACGCGCGTGGGCGTGCGGCCAATGGAACGGCTGATCGACTTCCTCGCCGCCAAGCGCATGATCGTCGTCCTGGACAACTGCGAGCACCTCATCGACGCCGTCGCGCGGCTCGTCGACCACGTCCTCGCGCAGGCGCCCGGCGTCCGGATCCTCGCGACGAGCCGCGAGCCGCTCGGCATCACCGGCGAGTCGCTGTGCCCCGTCCCGTCGCTGCCGCTGCCGGACGAGGACGTCGCCGACCCGGCCGACGCCCTCGGCTACGCGTCGGTGCGGCTGTTCGCCGACCGGGCGGCCGCCGTCCGCCCCGGCTTCGCCGTGGACGCCGGCACCGTCGCCGACGTCGTCGCGATCTGCCGGGCGCTCGACGGCATCCCGCTCGCCATCGAACTGGCCGCCGCCCGGCTGCGCTCCCTCACCCCCGGCCAGGTCGCGGCGCGGCTCGGCGACCGGTTCCGGCTGCTGACCGGCGGCAGCCGCACCGCGCTGCCCCGGCACCGCACGCTGCGCGCCGTCGTCGACTGGAGCTGGGACCTGCTGGACGACGTGGAGCGCACCGTGCTGCGCCGGCTGTCGGTGTTCGCGGGCGGCGCCACGCCCGAGGCCGCCGTCCACGTGTGCGGGCTCGACGGGGACGAGTCCCACGACGTCATCGACGTGATCGCCGCGCTGATCGACAAGTCGCTGGTGATGGTCGACGGTGACGCCGACGTCCGCTACCGGCTGCTGGAGACCGTCCGCGTGTACGCGGCGGAGCGGCTCGCCCAGGCCGGCGAGGAGCGGCGCGTCCGCGACGCTCACGCCGCCTACCTCGTCGGGCTCGCCGAGCGCGCCGAACCGGAGCTGCGCCGCCGCGACCAGCTGCGCTGGGTCGAACGTGTCGCCGCCGAGCGCGACAACATCACGGTCGCGTTCCGGCACCTGACCGAGACCGGCGACGTCCGGATGGGGCTGCGGCTCATCGCGGCGCTGGTGTGGTACTACACGCTGCGCGACCTGGAGGTCGAGGGGGGCGGCTGGGCGGTCGCCATCCGCGAGATGGCCGGCGGCGCCCCGCCCGCCGGCCTGGAGGAGGAGTACGCCCTCTGCACCATCTCGGCCGGCCTCGTCAGCGAGATGAAGAGGGAGTCCGGGCCGACGCCCGAGTCGCTGCGGGCGATGATGGACGACATCCTCGCCGTCGTGCCCGAGTCGCCGATGCACCCCGTCCTCGCCCTGGCCCGCCCGGCGTCCGCCATCTTCACCGGGGACATCCACGAGGTGCGGGAGCGGCTGAGCGGCATCAGGGAGCACCCCGACCCGTGGGTCCGGGCCGTCGCCCGCGTCCTCCAGGCGCACATGGGGATCAACGTCGGGGACATCGACGAGGCCGCGACGGAGGCCGCCGACGGCTACGCCCGGTTCCGGGAGCTCGGCGACCGCTTCGGGATGATCGTCGCCCTGAGCGGGATGATGCAGGTCGCGCTGGCGCGCGGAGAGCTCGCCGACGCCGTCCGGTTCGGCGAGGAGGCGTACGGCTACGCCACGACCGGGGTCAGCCACGAGCAGGGCGCGGCGATCCTCACCCAGCTCGGCCTCGCGCGGGCCCGGCTCGGCGATGTCGCCCGCGCCCGCGAGGACCTCGAACGCGCCATGGCGCAGACGGAACGGATCGGCGAGTTCGCCGACGCCGCGGCCGCCTCCCTCTTGCTGTGCGAGCTGTCGCTCCAGGAGGGCGACCGGGAGACCGCACGCGGCCACGCGGACCGCGCCTACAAGTGGATCGAGCACCGCGAGCACCGGCCCGACGTCGTCCAGTCCGCCCGCCGCACCTACAGCCGCCTCGGCTGCCTCGCCGAAGAGGACGGCGACCTGGAGGCGGCGCGGCGCTGGCACCTCGCGGCGTTCCGCAACCTGGGGGGCGACGCGCTCATGGGCAACCCGACCGTGGCGACCCTCATCGAGGGCCTCGCCGCCTACGCCGCCGCGCGCGGCGACCACGTCCGCGCCGCCGAACTGCTCGGCACCGCCCACAACCTGCACGGCTACCCGGACTCGGCGTCCTACGACGTGACCCGGACGCTGTCCACCGCGAAACGGGCACTGGGCGGCGACGCGTTCACCGCCGCCTACGAGCGCGGCCGCTCGGTCACGCGCGAGGAGATCTTCGAGCTGGGCGTCGACCTGGTCACCTCCATCTGACCTCCGCCCGCGGCGGCGGCCGTCCGATCGCGGAAGGCGCCCGCGCCGCCCGAGGAGCGCGACCGGCTTCCGAAAGCAGCGGACGCGGCCGGGCCCGGGCGGGGTACGGCGGGTCCGCGGCGGGGGGGAGGGGCCGGGGGGTGCCCGGGCGGGTCACCGGCGGGAACGCTGCGCGGGATCGTCTCAGGTGCGGCGGGAGTACATGCGCATCGCCAGGGGGAACGTGACCGCGATGATGCCCGCGGCCCAGGCGAACGTGTACCAGACGTGGTCGCCGACCGGGCCGCCGACCGTCAGCGCCCGCACCGCCTCCGCCAGGTGCGTGACCGGGTTGACCTTCGTCCACGCCTCCAGCCAGCCCGGCATCGTGGACGTGTCCGGGACGAGGATGCTGCTGCCGAACGTCAGCGGCATCACCCACAGGAACGCGAGCCCCTGCACCGTCTCCGGCGACGGCGCGAGCAGCCCCACCAGGACGGAGACCCACGACATCGCGAGGTAGAACACGTACGCCACCCCGAACGCCGCCAGCACCGACAGCGGATCGGTGTGGAACCGGAAGCCGAGGATCGAACCGAACCCGACGAGCATCGTCATCACGGTGATGAACCGGACCGTGTCCCCGAGGACCGTCCCGATGAGCGGCGCCGAACGCGCGATCGGCAGGCTGCGGAACCGGTCGAACACGCCCCGGTGGATGTCCTCGTTCAGCGCCGTCCCGAGCCCCATCGTCGCGAACATCGCCATCTGCGCGACGAGCCCCGGAAGCAGCTTCTGCAGGTAGGAGTGCGTGTCGCCGGCGACCGCGCCGCCGAACACGTACAGGAACAGGATCAGGAACACGATCGGCATCAGCGTCGTGTCCAGCAGCTTCTCCGGCGAGTGCTTCAGCTGGGCGACATTGCGCCACGCCAGCGTCAGGCCGTGCCGGAGCGTGCGGCGCGGGCTGATCCGCGCGGGCGGCTCGGCCGCCGCCGGGCGGACGTCGACGGTCATCGTGGTCATGCCATGCTCCCCTCGGGGACGAGTTCGGACTGTGCTTCTTCGGCGAGGTGGCCCGTCAGCGTGAGGAACACCTCGTCCAGGCTCGGCAGCCGCAGCGCCAGCTCCGCCGCCGTGATGGACGCGTCGTCCAGCCGCCGGACCAGCGCCGACAGGAGCTTCGGGTCGTTCACCGCGGCCGTGACGACCCCGGTCGCGTCCTGCACCTCCGGCCGCTCGCCGGTGAGTTCGGCGACGATCGCGGTGAGCTGGGCGGTGCGGTGCGGCTCCGTCGCGCGCACCACCAGGGTCTGCTGCCCGATCTGCCCCTTCAGGTCGTCGGACGTGCCCTCGGCGATGACGCGGCCGTGGTCGAACACCGCGATCCGGTCGGCGAGCGCGTCGGCCTCCTCCAGGTACTGCGTCGTCAGCAGCACCGTGGCGCCGTCGGCGACGACCTCCCGGACCGTGTCCCACACCTCGTTGCGGGCCCGCGGGTCCAGCCCGGTCGTCGGCTCGTCCAGGTAGATGACCTCCGGCCGATTGATCAGGCTCGCCGCCAGGTCCAGCCGCCGGCGCATGCCGCCCGAGTACGTCTTGACGGCGCGGGACGCGGCGTCGGTGAGGCGGAACCGGTCGAGCAGCTGCCGGGCCCTGGCCTTCGCCTCCCTGCGGCTGAAGTCCAGCAGGCGGGCGATCATCACGAGGTTCTCGGTGCCGGTGAGCTCCTCGTCCACCGACGCGTACTGCCCCGTCAACCCGATCTTCGCCCGGACGCGCGCCGAGTCCTTGACCACGTCGTAGCCGGCCACCTCGGCCCGGCCCGCGTCCGGCTTGAGCAGCGTCGCCAGCACCCGCACCGCGGTCGTCTTGCCGGCCCCGTTCGGACCCAGCACCCCGAGCACCGTGCCGCGCCGCGCTGTGATGTCCACGCCGTCCAAGGCCCTGGTCTCACCGAAACTTTTCCGCAGCCCCTCCGCGCGGATCACTTCGTCCATCGATCTCGCCTTTCGCATCTGCGTCATCTGTGACGGTCACCACCGTGCGGGAAGGCGCTGACATGCCGCGTACATCGGCGTCCGGACGCTGACAGACCGCTGACGCCGCACTGATGCCGACCCGGAAAGGCGGTCCTGACCTGCGGCTTCGACGTTCGGGGTGGAATTTTGGGCGGCGGCTTGCCTTTGCCGTCGGTGTTGGACGAAGCGGACACCCGGGGGCGGCCGGCGGTCTCCGCGCCCGGATGCGCGGGCAGCGCTGATTTGACGGGCCCTCCGGGGCTGCCTAATCTCTGTCGTGCCCCAAGGGGATGCGGGACGCCGAACGAGGCGGCCGGCCCCGGGGGAAGCCGACAGAGGAAAACGGTTCGCAGCTTGCTTCGAGCCGGGGTACTCTGGATAGGCAAGCCCAGACGGGATGCAGGACGCCGCGAGGTGGCCGGCCCGCAGGGCATCTCCTACGGATCGATCATCGCCAGGTTCAGTGCCTGGGGGCGAGTCGTCGCCGCGGGGGGACTGGAACGCTTCCGACCGTCGAAACGATCTTCATTGATCGGCTTGACAGCGGGTGTGGGCCAGGTAAGTTAGAAGGGTTGCCCCGGAGCCGGGGCCTGCGGGAGCGGGGTTCGGCGCGGTGGGTATCCGTTTCTTGAGAACTCAACAGCGTGTTAAAAGCCAGTGCCTTATCGGCTCGACTCTGTTTCAGGGTCGGGTCGCCCCGTGGCCGTCGGCCTTGTCGGGTCGATGGTGGGGATTTCTTTGAGGCAATGCGCAGCCTCCTATGGGGGTTGTGCTTTTGCTGGGATTTTCTTCGAGGTTTGGCCGGCCGGAGTTCGCCCTCTGGTTGGTCGTTGGACCTTAATGGAGAGTTTGATCCTGGCTCAGGACGAACGCTGGCGGCGTGCTTAACACATGCAAGTCGAGCG
>NZ_JBEORG010000033.1:0-102957 GCF_040302145.1 Spirillospora sp. NPDC127506
ATGCGGGATCACCACACCCTTGGGCCGCCCCGTCGAACCCGACGTGTAGATCACATACGCCGGGTGGTCCGGCGAGATCGCCACACCGGGGTCGGTGTCGTCGTAGCCGGTGGCGTCGAGATCTTCCGGGCCGAGGGTGAGGACCGGTTTGGCGTCCTCGACCATGTAGGCGATGCGATCTTGCGGATAATCCGGGTCGATCGGCACATACGCCGCCCCCGCCTTCAGCACCGCCAGAATCGCCACCACCAGATCAGCCGAGCGCGGCAACGCCAGCGCCACGAACTGCTCCGGCCCCACACCCTGACCGATCAACCGATGCGCAAGACGGTTCGCCCTCGCATTGACCTCCGCAAACGTCCACGACACACCCTCGAACGTGACGGCGGGCGCATCCGGACGGGCCGCCGCCTGCGCCTCGAACAGCGCCGGGATCGTGGCCCGCTCCACGGGGGCGGCGGCGCCCCCGGCCCACTCGCCGAGGATCAGCGACCGCTCCTCCGCGGACAGGACCTCGGCGGCGCCGATGGGCGCGTCCGGGTCGGCGAGCAGCGCGGACAGGTACCGCTCGAACCGCTCGATGAGCCGCCGCGCGGTGGCCGGGTCGTACAGGTCGAGGGCGTACTCCAGCTCGCCGTCGAGGCCGTCGGCCCGCTCGGTGAGGATCATCAGCAGGTCGAACCGGGACACCCCGGCGTTCAGCGGCTCCACCTGGGCGCTGAAGCCGGGCATCTCCAGGCGCGCCTCGGGGTTGTTCTGGAACGTCAGCCCGACCTGGAACAGCGGGTGCCGGGCCAGGTGGCGCGGCGGGTTCAGCACCTCGACGAGCCGCTCGAACGGGACGTCCTGGTGCGCGTAGGCGGCCAGGTCGGTCTCCTTGACGCGGCCCACCAGCTCGCGGAACGACGGGTCGCCGGAGGTGTCGGTCCGGAAGACGAGCATGTTCACGAACATGCCGACCAGGTCGTCGAGGGCCTCGTCGGTGCGGCCCGCGACGGGCGAGCCGATCGGCACGTCCGTGCCGGCGCCGAGGCGGGTCAGCAGCGCGGCGAACGCGGCCTGGGCGACCATGAACGGGCTGGCGCCGGTCTCGCGGGCGAGGTCCAGCAGCCGGGCGCGGACATCGGCGCCGAGCCGGAAGCGCTCCGTCCCGCCCCGGTAGGACGCCTCCGCCGGACGAGGCCGGTCGGTCGGCAGCGCG
This sequence comes from Spirillospora sp. NPDC127506, assembly GCF_040302145.1. Lineage (NCBI taxonomy): Bacteria > Bacillati > Actinomycetota > Actinomycetes > Streptosporangiales > Thermomonosporaceae > Spirillospora > Spirillospora sp. NPDC127506. Next base: position 1,202 of record NZ_JBEORG010000033.1, read on the forward strand.
AGCTCCTCCGGCAGCCCGGCGAGCGCGTCCTTCCAGTACGCGATCTGCCGCGAGATCAAGCTCTCGGGATCGTCCTCGGAACCGAACAGCTCACGCTGCCAGAGCGTGTAGTCGGCGTACTGGACGGGCAGCGGGGCCCACTCGGGCGCCTCGCCCCCCGCCCGCGCCGCGTAGGCGGTGATGAAGTCGCGGGCGAGCGGGGCCATCGACCAGCCGTCGCCGCCGACGTGGTGCATGAGCAGCAGCGCGACGTGCTCGTCCGGCGCGAGCCGGAACAGGTGCGTGCGCAGCGGCGGCTCGGCGGTGATGTCGAAGGCGTAGCCGGCGGCCATGGCGAGCCGCGTCGGCAGCTCCGCCTCGGTCGTCTCGACGACCTCCAGCTCGGGGCGGGCGGCGGCCGGGTCGAGGACGAGCTGGCGCGGCACTCCCCCGGCGTCCGGCAGGATCGTGCGGAGCGTCTCGTGCCGCTCCACCAGGTCGCCGACGGCGGCGCGGAGCGCGCCGGCGTCCAGCGGGCCGCGGATGCGCAGCGCGGTCGGCACGTTGTAGGTGGCGGACGGCCCCTCGAACCGGCTGAGGAACCACAGGCGCTGCTGGGCGTACGACAGCGGGACCACGTCCGGGCGCTCGCGCCGCTCCAGCGGGGGGCGGGCCGGGCGGCCGCCGCGCCCGAGGAGGGCGGCGAGGCCCGCGGCGGTCGGCGCCTCGAACAGCGCCCGCACGGGCAGCTCCACGTCCAGCGCGCGCCGGACGCGGCTGACGACGCGCATCGCGATCAGCGAGTTGCCGCCGAGCGCGAAGAAGTCGTCGTCCGCGCCGACCCGGTCCACGCCGAGCAGCTCGGCGAAGACGGCGGCGACGGTCTCCTCGGCCTCCCCGGACGGGGCCCGGTACGCGGTCGCCGGGGCGGGCGCCAGCTCGGGCCTGGGCAGCGCCTTGACGTCGACCTTGCCGTTCGGGGTGAGCGGCATCTCGTCCAGCACGACGACGGCGGCGGGCACCATCGACTCAGGCAGGCTCTCCCGGATGTGGGCGCGCAGCTCCTCGGGGTCGAGCGTCTGGCCGGGCGCGGCGACGACGTACGCGACGAGCCGCTTCTCGGTCGGCCCCCCGGCGGCCCCGGCGTCCCCGGCCGCTTCGACGGCGGCGGCGCCGGGCAGGTCGAGCCCCTCGACGGTGACGGCGCCGCGCGAGGCGACGGCGGCCTCCAGCGTCCGCCGGAACCAGCCGGCGAGCCGCTCGGCGGTGCCGCGGTCGAACAGGTCGAGCGCGTACTCCAGGGTCCCGGCGAGGGCGCCGGACCCGTCGCGGGCGTCCTCCAGCAGGAACTCCAGGTCGAACTTGGCGACCCCGGCGTCCACCGGCTCGACGGCGACGTGCAGGCCGGGCAGCTCGACCGAGGCCTCCGGGTTGTTCTGCAGCGTCAGCATGACCTGGAACAGCGGGTGCCGGGACAGCGACCGGGCCGGGTTCAGCACCTCGACGAGCCGCTCGAACGGGACGTCCTGGTGCGCGTACGCGGCCAGGTCGGTCTCCCGGACGCGGGCGAGCAGCTCGGCGAACGACGGGTCGCCGGAGGTGTCGGTCCGCAGCACGAGCGTGTTGACGAAGACGCCGACGAGGTCGTCCAGGGCCTCGTCGGTGCGGCCCGCGACGGGCGAGCCGATCGGCACGTCCGTGCCGCCGCCGAGCCGGGTCAGCAGCGCGGCGAGCGCCGCCTGCAGCACCATGAACACGCTGACCTGGTGGTCGCGGGCCAGCGCGCGCAGCCCGTCCGCCAGCTCCGCCGGGACCTCGAAGCGGACCTGGCCGCCCCGGTAGGACGCCCGCTCGGGGCGGGGCCGGTCGTGCGGCAGCCGGATCTGGTCGGGCAGCCCGGCGAGGGCGTCCTTCCAGTAGGCGATCTGGCGGGCGGCGAGGCTGTCCGGGTCGCTCTCGCTGCCGAGCAGCTCGCGCTGCCAGAGCGCGTAGTCGGCGTACTGGACGGGCAGCGGCGCCCATTCGGGGGCGCGCCCCTCGCGGCGGGCCAGGTAGGCGGTGATGACGTCGCGGGCGAGCGGCGCCATCGACCAGCCGTCCCCCGCGATGTGGTGCATGACGATGAGCAGCACGTGCTCGTCCTCGCCGGCCCGGTACAGGTGGGCGCGGACGGGCAGCTCTTTCGCCAGGTCGAAGCCGCGGGTGGCGTCCATGAACAGGGCGCCGTGCAGGTCGGCGGGCGCGGAGACGGTGAGCCGCGGCTCGGCCTCCTCCGGGGCGAGGATCACCTGGTGCGGCTCGCCGTCGGCGTCGCCGAACAGCGTCCGCAGCGACTCGTGCCGGGCGACCACGTCGCGGAGCGCGTCCCGCATCGCGCCGTGGTCGATCTCGCCGGTGAGCCGCAGCGGGATCGGCATGTTGTAGGTGGCGGTGAGCCCTTCCAGCCGGTTCAGGAACCAGAGCCGCTCCTGCGCGTACGACACCGGCACCGGGGCGGGCCGCTCCGCCGGCCGCAGCGGGGGCCGCGCGGCGCCGGCGGCGGAGGCGATCCGCGCGGCGAGGCCGGCGACGGTCGGCGCCTCGAACAGCGCGCGGACGGGCAGCTCCACGTTCAGCGCGGCGCGGGCGCGGGCGACGACGCGGGTCGCCTTCAGCGAGTCGCCGCCGTGGTCGAAGAACCCGTCGTCGACGCCGACCCGGTCCAGGCCGAGGACGTCGGCGAAGATCCCGCAGAGGATCTCCTCGCGGGCGTCGCGGGGGCCGCGCGCGGTGAGGTCGGCGGCGAAGTCCGGCTCGGGCAGCGCGGACCGGTCGAGCTTGCCGTTCGGGTTGAGCGGCATCGCGTCCAGCACGACGATCGCGGACGGCACCATGTAGTCCGGCAGCGTCCCGGCGACGAACGCGCGCAGCTCCGCCGGCTCGACGTCGCCGACGACGTAGCCGGCGAGGACGTTGTCGCCGACCGCGTCGCGGCGCGCCACGACGGCGCTCTGCGTGACGGCCGGGTGCGCCGCGAGGGCGGTCTCGATCTCGCCGAGCTCGATCCGGAAGCCGCGGACCTTCACCTGGTGGTCGAGGCGGCCGAGGTACTCGATGTTCCCGGCGCGGTTCCAGCGCACGAGGTCGCCCGTGCGGTACATCCGCTCGCCGGGCCCGCCGAACGGGCACGCGACGAACCGGTCCGCGGACAGGGCGGGGCGGCGCAGGTAGCCGCGGGCCAGGCCGTCGCCCGCGAGGTACAGCTCGCCGGGCACGCCGACCGGGACGGGCTGGAGCCGCTCGTCCAGCACGTACGCGCGGGTGTTGGCCATCGGGCGGCCGATCGGGGCGAGCCCCTCGGTGTTGCCGTCGTCGTACCAGCCGGTGACGAAGATCGTCGCCTCGGTGGGCCCGTAGATGTTGGAGATGCGGGCGTCCGGCAGCAGCGCCCGGACGTCCCGGACGAGCTGCGGCGGCAGCGCCTCCCCGCCGAGCGCCACGTCCCCGGCCTCCAGGCGCAGCTCCCCGCGCGACAGCAGGACCGCCACCGCGGACGGGACGCCGCTGATCAGCGTCCCGGACCAGCCGCCGCGCTCGGCGACCTCCAGCAGGTCCCGGACGACCTCGATCTCGCCGCCGATGGTGAGCGGCACCAGCCACTCGAACACCGACACGTCGAAGTTCAGCGACGTGGAGAACAGCACGCGCCGCATCCGGTCGGGGCCGTAGCTCGCCATCGACTCGGCGCAGAAGTCCACGACGTTCGCGTGGGAGATGACGACGCCCTTGGGGCGGCCCGTCGACCCGGACGTGTAGATGACGTACGCCGGGTTCGCGGGGTGCAGCGGCCGGACGCGGTCGGCGTCGGTGACGTCCTCCGCCGGGAGGCACTCCAGGGAGAGCGCGTCCAGCTCGACGCGCGGCGTCGTGCCCGGCAGGCCGGCGCCGGACGTGGTGATGACGCAGGCGGGGGCGGCGTCCTCCAGCATGTAGGCGATGCGGTCCGGCGGGTACGCCAGGTCGATCGGCTGGTACGCGGCGCCCGCCTTCAGCACGGCCAGCGCTGCGACGACGAGGTTCTCGTCGCGCGGCAGGGCCAGCGCGACGAAGTCCTCCGGGCCGGCGCCGCACCCGATGAGGTGGCGGGCGAGCCGGTTCGCGCGGGCGTTCAGCTCGGCGTAGGAGAGCCGGGTCTCCCCCGCGATGACGGCGGTGGCGTCCGGGGTGCGGGCCGCCTGGCGCTCGACCAGCCGCGGGACGACGGCGGGGGCGACCGGCAGGTCGGTGTCGTTCCAGCGGTTCAGCAGGGTGTCGCGTTCGGCGTCGTCCAGCAGGTCCACGGCGCTGAGCGGCAGCGACGGGTCGGCGGCGACCTGGGCGAGCAGCCGCTCCAGCCGCGCCGCCATCGACGCGGCGGTCTCCGGGTCGAACAGGTCGAGCGCGTACTCCAGGCGGCAGTCGATCCCGGCGGGCGCGCCGGCCGCGTCGCGGGTCTCGTCCACCAGCAGCGCGAGGTCGAAGCGGGACACGCCCGGGTCGACCGGCTCCAGCGCGACCGTCAGGCCGGGCAGCTCGACCCGCGCCGACGGGTTGTTCTGGATCGAGATCATCACCTGGAACAGCGGGTGCCGCGCCATCGACCGCTGCGGGTTCAGCACCTCGACGAGCCGCTCGAACGGGACGTCCTGGTGGGCGAACGCGGCGAGGTCGGTCTCGCGGACCCGGCCGAGCAGCTCGGCGAACGTCGGGTCCCCGGAGGTGTCGGTCCGCAGCACGAGCGTGTTCACGAACACGCCGACGAGGTCGTGCACGGCCTCGTCGCCGCGGCCCGCGACCGGCGAGCCGATCGGCACGTCCGTCCCGGCGCCGAGGCGGGTGAACAGGCCGGCGAGCGCGGCCTGCAGCACCATGAACAGGCTGGCGCGGTGGTCGCGGCCGAGCGCGGTGAGCGCGGCGTGCAGGCCGGGCGGCAGCGTGAACGGGTGCTGCGCGCCCCGGTAGGTGGCGCGGGCCGGGCGGGGCCGGTCCGCCGGGAGCGCCAGCTCCTCGGGCAGCCCGGCGAGAGCCTCCCGCCAGTACGCGAGCTGCCGGCTGATGAGGCTGCCCGGGTCGGCCTCGTCGCCGAGGACCTCGCGCTGCCAGAGCGCGTAGTCGGCGTACTGGACGGGCAGCGGCGCCCACCGCGGCTCCTCGCCGGCGGCGCGGGCGGCGTAGGCGGTGATGAGGTCGGCGGCGAGGGGCTCCATCGACCAGCCGTCCCCGGCGATGTGGTGCATCACCAGGAGGAGCAGGTGGTCGTCGGCGGCGATCCGGAAGACGTGCGCGCGGACGGGCGGCTCGGCGGCCAGGTCGAACCCTCGGGTCGCGGCCTGGAACACCGCGTCCTGGAGCCCGTCCGGGCCGCACTCGGTGACCTCCGGCTCGGCCCCGATCTCGTCCATGGCGAGGACGCGCTGGTACGGCTCGCCCTCCACCTGCACGAACACGGTCCGGAGGGCCTCGTGCCGCGCCATCATGTCGCGCATCGCGGCGCGGACGGCGGCCAGGTCGAGCGAACCGGTCAGCCGCAGCGGGATCGGGATGTGGTAGGTCGCGCCGGCGCCTTCCAGGTCGTGGATGAACCACAGGCGGCGCTGCGCGTAGGAGACGGGGACGAGGTCGGGGCGCTCCGCCGGGACGAGCTTCGGCCTCGCCTCCTCCTCGGCGTCCTTGATGGACGCGGCGAGCGCGGCGACGGTGGGCGCCTCGAACAGCGCCCGGACGGGCAGCTCCGCGCCCAGCGCGGCGCGGGCGCGGGCGACGACGCGGGTCGCCTTCAGCGAGTCGCCGCCGAGGTCGAAGAAGCTGTCGTCGACGCCGACCCGTTCCACGCCGAGGACCTCGGCGAACACCGCGCACAGCGCCTCCTCGCGCGCGTCGCGGGGCGCGCGGCCCGCGGCGGACGCGGCGAAGTCGGGCGCGGGCAGCGCGGACCGGTCGAGCTTGCCGTTCGGGTTCAGCGGCATCGCGTCCAGGACGACGATCGCCGCCGGGACCATGTAGTCGGGCAGGACCGCCGCGACCGACCGCTTCAGCTCGGCGGTGTCGACGCCCGCGGAGACGACGTAGGCGACGAGGACGGTGTCGCCCGCGCCGTCCCGCCGGGCGACGACGACGCTCTGCGTCACGGCCGGGTGCGCCGCGAGGGCGGTCTCGATCTCGCCGAGCTCGATCCGGAAGCCGCGCACCTTGACCTGGTGGTCGAGGCGGCCGAGGTACTCGAGCTGGCCGTGCCGGTTCCAGCGGACGAGGTCGCCCGTCCGGTACATGCGCTCGCCCGGCCCGCCGAAGGGGCAGGCGACGAAGCGCTCGGCGCTCAGCCCGGGGCGGTGCAGGTAGCCGCGCGCGAGGCCGCCGCCCGCGAGGTACAGCTCGCCGGGGACGCCCGCCGGGACGGGATTGAGCGCCCCGTCCAGCACGTACGCGCGGGTGTTGGCGACGGGGCCGCCGATCGGGGCGTGGCCCGCGGCGTTTCCGTCGTCGAACCAGGCGGTGGCGTAGACGGTCGCCTCGGTCGGTCCGTAGATGTTGGAGATGCGGGCGTCCGGGACGAGGGCGCGCAGGTCCTGGACGAGGCGGGCGGGGAGCGCCTCGCCCGCGAGGACGATGTCGCCGGCCTTGAGGTCGAGCGGCCCCGCCGCGAGGAGGGCCGAGACCGCGGACGGGACGCCGGAGACGAGCGTGCCGTGCCAGCCGCCGCGCTCCGCCACGTCCAGCAGGTCGCGGACGACCTCGATGTGGCCGCCGATGGTGAGCGGCGTCAGCCACTCGAACACCGACACGTCGAAGTTGAGGGAGGTGGAGAACAGGACGCGGGCGAGGCGCTCCGGCCCGAAGTCCTTCTTCGCCCACGCGCACAGGTCGGCGGCGCCGGCGTGGGAGACGACGACGCCCTTGGGGCGCCCCGTCGAACCCGACGTGTAGATGACGTAGGCCGCGTTGCCGGGCCGGAGCGGCCGGACGCGGTCGGCGTCGGCCGGGGCCTCGGCGGATTCGCCGGACAGGTCGAGGGCGTCCAGCTCGACGCGCGGCGTCGTGCCCGGCAGGCCGGCACTGGAGGTGGTGATGACGCAGGCGGGGGCGGCGTCCTCCAGCATGTAGGCGATGCGGTCGGGCGGGTAGGCCAGGTCGATCGGCTGGTACGCGGCGCCCGCCTTCAGCACGGCCAGCGCCGCGACGACGAGGTTCTCGTCGCGCGGCAGCGCGAGCGCGACGAAGTCCTCCGGGCCGGCGCCGCGCGCGATGAGGTGGCGGGCGAGGCGGTTGGCCCGCTCGTCCAGCTCCCGGTAGGTGAGGACGGCGCCGCCCGGCCCGGTGACGGCGGGGGCGCCGGGCGTGCGGGCGGCCTGCGCCTCGAACAGCTCGGGGACGACGGCCGGCTCGACCGGCATCGCCGTGTCGTTCCACTCGTCCAGGACGCGGGACCGCTCGGCGGCGTCCAGCAGCTCCACGTCCCGGAGCGGCGTCGCCGGGTCGGCGTCGCCCAGCGCCCGCAGGAACCGGACGTAGCGGTCCTGGTGCGCGGAGACCTCGTCCTCGGTGTAGAGGTCGGGGTGCGCCTCGAAGTCGATGCGGACGCCGTTGCCGTCGAAGTTGTCGTAGACGTTGATCGACAGGTCGTCGATCGGGCCGGTGGTGATGGCGTGGGTCCGCGCGGGCAGGCCCGCGAAGTCGAACCGGTAGTCGAACGCCATGATGTTGATGACCGGCCCGTACAGCCGGCGGCGCTCGCCGAGCAGCTTCAGGTCGCGGAGCAGGTCCTCGCGCCGGTAGCGCTGGTGGCGCAGCACCCGCGCGCTCGCCCGCGTCACCGTGCGGACCAGCTGCTCGACCGTCATGTCCGGCCGGACGGCGACGCGCAGCGGCAGCACCGTCGACAGCATCGCCGGGGTCTCCAGGGCGGTCTGCGAGGTGCGGCCCGACACCGCGAGGCCCAGGATCACGTCCTCGGTGCCGGTCATCCGCGCCACGTACGCGGCCGTCGCGGCGATCGCGAGGCCCTGCGTGGCGGTGCGCAGGCGGCGGGCGCCGGCCGCCAGGGCGGCGGTCTGCTCCGGCGGGACGACGGTGATGCGGCTGAGGTAGTCGGAGGTCGGCTCGGCCATCTCGTCCGACAGCGACACCGCCACCGGCTTGTCGGCGAACCGCTCGGTCCAGTAGGCGCGGTCCCGCTCGAACTTCTCCGACCGCCGGTACTCCTCCTCGGCGGCGAGCAGCGCCCGGTAGTCGCCCCGCTCGGCCGGGACGTACTCGCCGCCGCCCGCCAGCAGCGTGTAGATCTCGGCGGCGCGGCGGCTGATCAGCAGGCCGCTGTAGGCGTCCAGGATCGTGTGGTGCGCGCGCAGGAACCACCGGTGCAGGTCCGGTGCGAGGCGCAGCAGCGCCGTGTGGAAGAGCCGGTCGCCGTCGAGGGGCAGCGGCGCCGACATCCGCTCCCGCATCCACGCGCGCGACGCGGCGTCCGGGTCGGGCTCCCCGGACAGGTCCACGAGCGGGATCGACACGCTCGCGTCCGGGTCGAGGATCTGCCGCGGGACCCCGTCCTCCTCCGCGAGCCGCGCGTTCATCGCCGGCGCCTCGTGCGCGGCGATCCGCGCCACCCGGTCGAACAGCTCGTGGTCGACCGGCCCCTCGATCTCGATGTACTGCGCGATGTGAATCGGCGTTTCCGGCGCCAGCTGCTGCGCGTACCAGACGCTCTGCTGAGCGGCCGAAAGAGGAACGTACTCGGTGGACATCAAGCGGCACTTTCCCGGTCGAAGGGGGTTTCCTTTGCGCCCGGCACCGGAACCGGTACGGCACCGGCGGGCAGAAAATCAGAAAGAATGACCACAGAACTGATCGGGCTTTCCCCGTCCCCTTTCACCCCGAGTCGCCGCCGGGAACGCGATCGGCCCGCGCTTTCCCGGAGTCAACGCGCTGTGCTCCCGCCAATACAGAGCGGCGCCGCTTTCCGCTCTCGACCGGATCCGCCCTCGACCCGCGTACTACTCAGGAGTAGCGGAGTCACAGTCAACCAGCCTGTCACATGCCTCGCAATCCCCTCAAAAGTAGAACTTGGCCGGTCCCGTTGCTAACAGGAGTGACAAAACGGCCGGTCGCCGCCCTGCGCCGACGGCGACGCGACGCTCACCGGCTGACAAAGGTTGACAACCGAATCGACCCAATCGGGTCACTCAGCGTGACCGTTACCGGGAGGGGTACTCGTGCACGACCACGGCCGCGGCGCCCACCCCCGGGTGCCGCTGCAGGACCGCCTCGATCTCGCCCAGCTCCATCCGCACCCCGGCGATCTTGACCTGCCGGTCGACCCGCCCGAGGTACTGCAGGACGGGCCGGTCCTCGCCGCCCGCGCCCGGCGGGAGCAGCTTCACCGCGTCGCCCGTCCGGTACAGGCGGCCGGTCGGGGACGCCGCGTCGAAGGGGTCGCGGTAGAACGCCTCGCGGGTGCGCTCGCCGTCGCCGAGGTAGCCGCGGCCGACCACGACGCCGCCGACGAACAGCTCGCCGGTCTCGCCGATCCCGCAGGCCGCCCAGGTCCCGTCGTCCTCCTCGCGCAGCACGTACAGGCGCGCGTTGACGACGGGCGTGCCGATCGGGAGGCGGAGGAGATCCAGGTCGCCGGCGGTCACGGTGTGGTGGGTGACGTCGTCGGAGCACTCGGTCGGGCCGTAGGCGTTGAGCAGCCCGGCGTGCGGCATCGCCTCGAGCCAGCGGCGCGACAGCTCGGCCGGCAGCTCCTCGCCGGTCGCGATCATCCAGCGCAGGGAGCCCAGCGAGCCCCCGCCGGGGGCTTCGGCGGCGCTCTCCCCGGGGCGGGGCGGGCTCGGCGCCAGGTCGTCCAGCAGATGCCTGACCATGGTGGGGACGAGCTCGACGATCGTGATGCCCTGGGCGTCGACGGCGCGGGCGAACGCCTCCGAGTCGTGGGCGACGTCGTCGCCGATCACGTCGACCCGGCCGCCCAGCAGCAGCGGGCAGAGCATCTGCCAGATCGAGATGTCGAAGCCGAGCGGGGCGGTGAACGCGACGACGTCCGCGCCGGTCAGCTCCAGGTCGATGATCTTCGCCCAGAGGTGGTTGAGCATGCCCTGGTGCTCGACGACCGCGCCCTTGGGGCGTCCGGTCGACCCCGAGGTGAACAGGACGTACCGCGGCTGGTCGAGCGCGTCCAGCCGGGGGCGGCCCGGCCAGGGCGCGAGGCCGTCCGCATCGGCGGCCCCGACGACCCGGCAGCCGGCCTCCGCCGCGCCCTCCAGCAGGGCGGGCGCGGCGCGTTCGCCGTCCACGGCGACCAGCACGGACGCGCCCGCCTGGCCGAGGACGTCGCGGACGCGGGCGGCGGGCCAGGTCTCGTCCGCCGGCACGTACAGGGCGCCGACCAGCTCGATCGCGAGGAACGCTGCGATGACCGCGGCGCACCGCCCGCCGCCGACGCCGACCACCGTGCCCGGCTCGACGCCCTCCCGCTCCAGCAGCGCGGCCAGCCGGCGCGCCTCGGCGGCCAGCTCGGCGTAGGAGAGCGTGCGGTGCGCGTCGGCGACCGCGGGGCGGTCGCGCTCGGCGGCGAACCGCTCCACCCGGGCGATGACGGGGTCGGCGAGGTCGACGTCCCGCTCGCGGAGCATCCCGTGCGCGGCGGCCAGTTCCCGGGCCCGCTCCGCCTGCGCCGCGGGGACGTTCAGGCCGGGCAGTGCGGCCGTGGGGAGCAGCCGGTCCACGGCGGGTCCGCGAGCACTCATCATAACTCTCCGTGATGTAGAACCACTCCGCTGTAACGGCATTACAAGCGGAGGCCATAGCTTATGTCCGGCGTTCGCCAGAAGCACCTCGCATTCCACCCTACCGATGGGTAAGCAGAGGGTTGCGGCAGGAAGATGCACGAAGGTACGGTGATGCTCCGCATGGCTCCGGCGTGAAGCCCGCGGCGAACTCGGGGGAAGATGAGGGAATTGTTTCTTCATTTGAGGGTGGACGCGTGCCGATAATCACCTCGCCGCAGGAATTCAATGTCGACGACCTTTACGTCGATCTGCGGCACGTCATCGACCGGCCGCTGTACCTCAAATGCGAGGGCTTCAACTTCGCCGGCTCGGTCAAGCTGAAGGCCGCCGCCGCGATGGTGGAGGCGGCCGAACGCGAGGGCGCGCTCACCGCCGATTCGGTGATCGTGGAGTCGTCGTCCGGGAACCTCGGGATCGCGCTCAGCCTCATCGCCGCGAGCCGCGGCCTGAAGTTCGTCTGCGTCACCGACCCGCGCTGCAACCCCGCGTCGATGCGGGTCATGCGGGCGCTCGGCGCCGAGGTCCGGGTCGTGTCCGACAAGGACGCCAACGGCGGCTACCTCGGCGGCCGCATCGCCTTCGTCCGGAGCCTGTGCGCGTCGGACGAGCGGTACGTGTGGCTGAACCAGTACGCCAACCGCAACAACTGGCTGGCCCACTACCGCGGGACCGCTCCGGCGATCGACCGCGAGTTCCCCGACCTGGAGGTCCTCTTCGTCGGCGCGGGGACGACGGGCACGCTGATGGGCTGCGCCCGCTACTTCCGGGAGCGCGGGCGCCCCGTGACGATCGTGGCGGTCGACGCGGTCGGCTCCGTCACGTTCGGCGGCATCCCGGAGCGGCGGATGGTGCCGGGGCTCGGCACGAGCAGCCGGCCCGCCCTCGTGGACGAGTCGTTCATCGACGACGTGGTGCACGTCCCCGAGACCGACACGATCCGGACCGTCCACGCGCTCGCCGCCCGCGGGTTCCTGTTCGGCGGCTCCACCGGCACCGTCGTGTCCGGCGCGTCCCGCTGGCTGGACGCCAAGTACCCCGGCGAGGACCCGGTCGCGGTCGCCATCGCCCCCGACCTCGGCGAGCGCTACCTGGACTCGATCTACGCGGAGGGCTGGGTGCGCGAGCACTTCGGCGACCTGCTCTCCGGCGCGCCCGGCGCCCTCGCCGACTGATCATCGAGAAAAGACGGAGTTTCCCACCATGACGCAGGTCCCAGCATTCGCCGTGATCTCCGGCGCCCAGGTCCACGAGGCGGTCGCCGGGCGCGAGGAGGAGGTCACCCGGATGGTCGAGGCGGCCTACCGGCTGCACGGCGAGGGCCGGACGGTCAACCCGGACTCCTACTTCCTGCGCTTCCCCGACCGCCCGTCCGACCGGATCATCGCGCTGCCCGCCTCGGTCAAGGGCGACGTCGGCGTGCACGGGATCAAGTGGATCTCCAGCTTCCCCGGCAATGTCGCGAACGGCATCCCGCGCGCCTCGGCCGTGCTGATCCTGAACGACGCGGAGACCGGCTACCCGTTCGCGTGCCTGGAGAGCTCGATCATCTCCGCGGCCCGCACCGCCGCGTCCGCCGCCCTCGCCGCCGCCGCGCTCGCCGACGCCCGCGGCGCCCGCCCGCGCCGCGTCGGCTTCGTCGGGGTCGGGCTCATCGCCCGCTACATCCACACGTATCTGGCGGGCAACGGCTTCGCGTTCGACGAGCTCGGCGTCCACGACCTGTCCCGGGAGCACGCCGAGGGCTTCAAGGGGTACCTGGAGCGGTCGGAGAAGGGGGAGATCGCGATCCACGACTCGGCGGAGTCGCTGATCCGCTCGTCCGACCTCGTGGTGTTCGCGACCGTCGCGGGCGAGCCGCACGTCCACGACCCGGCCTGGTTCGAGCACAACCCGCTCGTGCTGCACGTGTCGCTGCGCGACCTCTCACCGGAGATCATCCTGTCGTCCTACAACGTGGTGGACGACGTCGAGCACTGCATGAAGGCCAACACGTCCCCGCACCTGGCGGAGCAGAAGGTAGGCAACCGCGACTTCGTCGCCGGCACCCTGTACGACGTGCTGACGGAGAAGACGGCGCCGCCTGCCGGCAAGCCGGTGGTCTTCTCCCCCTTCGGCCTGGGCGTCCTCGACCTCGCCGTGGCCAAGTACGTCTACGACCAGGTGTCGTCGTCCGGCGCCCTGCACACCGTCCCCGGCTTCTTCCACGAGCTGAAGCGCTACGGCTGACGCTCCGCGGCCGCGCGCGAGCCGAGCGGGACGGGGGCCTGGACCGCCCGATGACCAGGGGCCGACCAGGGTGTCCAGGCCCGCGCGTCCCCGGTGTCAGAGGGCCTGGACCGCGGGCTTGAGGACGTCCTCGCACCACTGGCGGAACGTGGTGGGGGTGTCGATCGCGTGCTGCGGCGTGCGGGCGATCGCGTCGTCCAGGCCGTTCTCCTTGGCCTCCATCATGTCGAGCATGCCCTGGATCATGGCCGCGGACATGCCGCGGCCGGCGAGCCGCTCTTCGAGAGCCCCCGCGGGGATCTGCCGGTACCGGACGGGGGTTCCGAGCACGTCGGAGATCGTGGCGGCCATGTCGTCGTAGGACAGGTCCTCGGGGCCGAGCAGCGGTATCTCCTCCCTGCCGGTCCACGTCTCGTCGAGGAGCAGGCGGGCGGCGACGGCGGCGATGTCGCGGGTGGCGACGATGCGCAGCCCGCGGTCGGGGGAGACCACGTCGAAGAACAGGCCCTGCTCCTTGATCGGCTGGACCTGCCGCAGCACGTTGTCCATGAAGCCGGACGCGGCCAGCGCGCGGAAGGCGACGCCGGCGCCGGCGATCAGGTCGTCCATGGCGAGCGAGGCGGTCACGAACCCGGCCTTGGCCGCGTGGGGGGTGTCGCGGCCGAGTGCGCTGACGTCCACGACGCGCTTGACGCCGAACCTGCGCATCGCCTCGGCCGCGGGCCGGGTGAAGCCCTCGAACGCGTCGTCCAGAGAGGCGGCGCGCGGATCGGGCGGCAGCAGCCAGAACACGGCGTCGGCGCCGTCGAAGGCTCGTGCGACGACCTTCGCGTCGCCGTGCGACCCTTGGACGACCTCGGCCCGCTCGCGGACGCCGGCGGGCAGCTTGGCCGGATCGCGCGCGACGACCCGGACCGGCCGGCCGGCGGCGAGGACGCGGTCGAGGACCTGGTGCCCGATGTTTCCGGTGGGAGCGGTTATGACGATCATGCCTTCCCTCCAAGGGTGGCGGGGCAAGAAGTAAACTCTACCGTACCGTTTATTTTTGAGGACGCAACCCGATGAGCCGAGAGAGTGCGTCGCCGGCGCGGGGCCGGCAGCGGCGGGGCGAGGAGCTGCGCCGCCACATCCTGTTCGTGGCCAAGGACGTGTTCCTGGAGACGGGCTACGAGCGGGCGTCGATGGACACCGTCGCCGCGCGCGCCGGGACCTCCAAGCGGTCGCTGTACGCGCACTTCGAGAACAAGGACAAGCTGTTCCTCGCCGTCCTCAGCCTCGTCCGCGAGCTGTACCTGGTCAAGCTGAAGACCCCGGACGACTACGCCGGCGACCCGGCGGAGGCGGTGGCCCTGTTCTGCGGCCGGTTCCTGCAGCTGATGACGTGGGAGCCCCAGGTGCGGACCTGCCGCCTGTGCATCGCCGAGGCCGAGCGCCTCCCCGGCAGCGCACGCGCCTACTTCGACGGCATCTTCGCCACCACCCGGGAGATCCTCACCGCCTACCTGGCCGAGCACTACGACCCGGACTCGGCCTCCCTCGCGGAGGACCTGCTCGCCCGCACCGTGCTCCCCCGCCTGTTCCGCACGCTCCTCAACATCGAGGAGGCGGTCGGGGACGACCCCGCCGAGGAGGCCCTCCCCGAGGCCGTGGACCTCGCGGCGATCCGCCGGCTGGTCTCGGCGACGCTCGCCGGCTGACCCGGCGGCGAGCCGGCGATGCGCTCGCGCCGGCGACGGGCTCCCGCCGATCGTTGGTTCGGCCAACAATGTGTTATCGTTGGTCGAGTCAACGTTGGTCGATCCAACAATTAGCCGGGAGCTGAGACATGATCAAGCCGTTCCGCATCGACGTCCCCCAGGCCGACCTCGACGACCTGGCCGACCGGCTCTCCCGCACCCGATGGCCCAACGAGGTCGCGGACGCGGGGTGGGACTACGGTTTCCCGCTGGCGCGGCTGCAGGAGCTGGCCGAGTACTGGCGCACCGGTTACGACTGGCGCGCGCACGAGGCCCGGCTCAACGAGCTGCCGCACTTCACCACCGAGATCGAGGGGCAGAACATCCACTTCGTCCACGTCCGGTCGGCGAGGCCGGACGCGCTCGCGCTGATCCTCACGCACGGCTGGCCCGGCTCGTTCGTGGAGTTCCTCGACGTGATCGAGCCGCTGTCGCGCGACTTCCACCTGGTGATCCCGTCCATCCCGGGCTACGGGTTCTCCGGGCCGACCCGCGAGCGCGGGTGGGGCGTCCCCCGGATCGCGCGGGCCTGGGCCGAGCTGATGCGCCGGCTCGGGTACGAGCGGTACGGCGCCCAGGGCGGCGACTTCGGGGCGGGCATCTCGCTGGCGCTCGGCGCGGCGGCGCCCGAGCAGGTCGCCGGGGTGCACGTCAACTACCTGCCGACCCGGCCGGACCCGGACGCCGGTGTCGAGCTGTCCGAGAGCGACGAGGCGCGGCTGGACAAGATCCGGCAGCTGATGGCGAACCGGCCGCCCTACCAGGCGCTGCAGGCCCTCACCCCGCAGACCGTCGGCTACGCGCTGACCGACTCCCCGGTCGGCCAGCTGGCCTGGATCGCCGAGCGCTTCGCGCAGTGGACCGGCCCGGACACGCCGGTCGACGACGACCGGATGCTGACCGACGTCTCGCTGTACTGGCTGACCGCGACCGCGGCCTCCTCGGCGCGGCTGCACCACGACGCCCCGCGGGGGCAGGTCGCGCGGTGCCGGGCGCCGGTCGGCGTGGCGGTGTTCGCGCACGACATCACCCAGCCGGTGCGCCCGCTGGCCGAGCGGCTGTACGACATCAGGCACTGGTCGGAGTTCGACCGCGGCGGCCACTTCGCCGCGATGGAGGTGCCGGACCTGTTCGCCGGGGACGTCCGGGACTTCTTCCTCACCCGGGCCGGGGCCGGGTGAGCGTCAGACCTCGATGACGACCTTGCCGGGGACGCCCTTCTGCTTGGCCGCGAACGCCTCCCGCGTCTCGGCCAAGGGGCGGACGGCGCCGATGTGGGCGCGGAGCCGGCCCGCCTCGGCCCGCTCCGCGAGTTCGGCGAGCTGGTCGCGGTTCGGTTCGACGATGAAGAGGACGGCGCGTCCGCCCGCGGGCTCGACCGGGGGCGGCGCGGTGATCGAGACGAGCGCGCCGCCCGGCTTGACCTTGGCGGCGGAGCGGGCGAGGAGGTCGCCGCCGATGGTGTCGAAGATCAGGTCGACCGGCTCGACGGCGTCCTCGAAGCTCTGCCGCTCCAGGTCGACGAACGTGTGCGCGCCCATCTCGATCGCGACGTCGGCGGCGCGGCCCCGGCCGGTGGCGATGACGTGCGCGCCGGCGTCGCGGGCCAGCTGGACGGCCAGGCTGCCGGTGGCGCCTCCCCCGCCGTGCACGACGACGGTCTGCCCGGATTCCAGGCCGCCGTGGACGAACAGCGCCTGCCGGCACGTCAGCCCGGCGAGCGGCAGCGCGGCCGCGTCGGTGAAGGTCAGCGAGTCGGGCAGCCGGGCGAGGTTGCGGGCCTCCACCGCGACGTATTCGGCGGCCGCGCCGTCGCGGTGCCAGTCGGTCAGGCCGAACACGCGGTCGCCCACGGCGAACCCCGTGGTGCCGTAGGCGACCTCGGTGACCACGCCGGCGACGTCGTGCGCGGGGATCGACGGCGTCCGGTCGCGTCCGGCGCGGTCGACCCAGGTGCCGGGCCAGTCGAGCTCGTCCGGCACGAACCCCGCCGCGTGCACCCGCACGACCACGTCCCCCGTGGCCGGACGCGGGTCGGGCGCGTCCTCCAGAACCAGCCCCTCGCTCCCGCCGCGCTGATGGATGCGTACGGCCTTCATGATCCCCCCTCACCACCGCCCATCGACGGCGGCCGAACAGCGTCACCGTTCGCTCGCCCCGGTCCACCGGGAGGTAGAACGGGATGCCCGCGCGCGTACCCGGTCCGCTCGGCAGACCGCGGCAACGGGGCCTTGCGGGATCAGCCTACGGCTTTCGGCTCGGCGGGCAGATAGAACGTGTCCGAGTGGGCACGGTTTGGCTATGGATGAGCGATTTACCGGACGCGGGGACGTCCAGGAGCTGTCGGACTTCGAGCTCGTCGTGTACGAGACCGTGGCGGAGATCGACAAGGAGCGCGGCGCGGCCGACTTCGAGACCATCGGGGCGCTCGTCGAGGCGCCGGAAGAGGATCTGTGGGCCGCGCTCGGCCATCTGGTGTCGATCAACCACCTGCACTCGACCAGCCGGGGGTACGTGCTCGGGCCGCACGACTGGGCGCCCTGACCGTCCCGCTGGATGGGAGGGCCGGTGAGGCGCGCGGCCGGCGCGCGGCACGATGGCCCGGAAACCCCGGGACGCGTGTGGGAGGCCGCCGGAATGGAGCTCGTCGACACCGAGGAACAGCGGGCGCTGCGCGACGCGCTGCGGCGCTTCTTCGCCGACCGGTCCCCCGCCGCCGAGGTGCGGCGGCTGATGGAGACCGCCGAGGGCCACGACCCGGCCGTGTGGGCGCAGATGGCCGGGCAGCTCGGGCTGCAGGGGCTCGCGATCCCCGAGGAGCACGGCGGCGCCGGGTTCGGGATGCGGGAGCTGGCCGTCGTGTTCGAGGAGATGGGGCGGGCGCTCGTGTGCGCGCCGTTCCTCGCGACGGTCACGGCCGCGGCGGCGCTCCAGGCCGGGGAGGGCGGGCACGGCCTGCTGCCCGGCATCGCCGACGGGTCGGTCGTCGCGACGCTGGCCGTGGCCGAGGACGGCGGGTCCTGGGATCTCGCCGACGTCGGGGCCGCGTTCGAGGACGGCCGGCTGCGGGGCGCCAAGAACTTCGTCCTGGACGGGCACATCGCCGACCTGGTCCTCGTCGCGGCGCGGGACGAGGACGGCGTCGGCGTCTACGCCGCGGAGGACGTGCCGCGGACGGCCCGGACGCTCCTGCCGACCCTCGACCAGACGCGCAAGCTGGCCCGCATCGAGCTCGACGGCGTCCCGGCGCGGAAGGTCGGCGGGGAGGACGCCGCCCGGCGGGCGCTCGACGTCGCGGCGGTCGCGCTGGCCGCCGAGCAGCTCGGCGGCGCGCAGCAGACCCTCGACATGACCGTCGAGTACGCCAAGGTGCGGCACCAGTTCGGCCGCCCGATCGGCTCGTTCCAGGCGGTCAAGCACCGGTGCGCGGACATGTTCGTGCTGGTGGAGTCGGCGCGGTCGGCGGTGCTGCACGCGGCCGGCGTCGCCGACGAGAGGCCGGGCGAGCTGCCGGCCGCCGCCGCGCTGGCGAAGGCGTACTGCTCGGACGCCTACTTCCGCACGGCGGGCGAGGCCATCCAGCTGCACGGGGGCATCGGGTTCACCTGGGAGCACGACGCGCACCTGTACTTCAAGCGCGCCCAGGGGTCGCGGCAGCTGTTCGGCCCGCCCGCCCTGCACCGGGAGCGGCTGGCCGCGCTCGCCGGGCTCACGGGTGCAGCCGCAACCCCTTGAGGACCTTGTCCACGCCGTTCTTCGGGCCGTGCACGGCGAACCCGACCAGGGGCATCTCCCCGGCCGCGACCGCGCGGACGGTCGCGCGGTTGGCCTCGTCGTGGCCGGTCTTGAACATGTCCTCGATGTAGACGGCGGTGTCCATGCCGCGGGCGAGGGCGCGGCCGTGCGCCTTCACGATCGCTTCGGCGCCGGCCTCGTAGACCAGGACGGGCTGCCGGAACATCGCCAGGTACCGGTTGCCCGACGCGTCCTCGTACGGCTCGCCGATGAGGCCGGGCACCCCGCCCGCCACGCCGCCGGCGAGGAACGCGGTCACGTTGAGCCGCTGCCACGCGGCCAGGTCGTCGCGGACCACGATCCCGATCTTGGTGTCGAAACGCATGCCGCCCAGGGTGGCGCGCGGGAGGCCGCCCCGTCTTGAACGCTGGTGCGGTCCCGGCCGCCGCCGCGCCACACTGGACGCGTGGACTGGAGCAGGTACTGGCGGGCGCCCGACCGCCCCCTGGAGGCGATGCACGCCCACTTCGAGCGGCACGTCTACCACCGGCACAGCCACGACACGTACTCGTTCGGCGTGACCGAGGACGGCTACCAGGCGTTCCGCTGCCGGGGCGGCGCCCACACCAGCGCGGCCGGGATGGTCATCGCGTTCAACCCCGACGACCCGCACGACGGCCACGCCGCCGACGAGCTGGGCTTCACCTACCGGATGGTGCACATCGGCCCGGAGCTGGTGTCGGACGTCCTGGCCGACATGGCGGGCGGGAGGACCGGGCCGCCGCTGTTCGCCTCGCCCGTCATCGACGATCCCGTCCTCGCGCGGAACCTGCGGAACCTGCACGCGGCGCTGCTCGGCGGGGCGCCCGCCCTGCGGCGGGACGAGCTGCTGGCCGCGACGGTCGGCTCGATGGTCGACCGGGCCGCCACCCGGCGGGTCACCGCCGGGCGGGCCGGCGGGGTCGTCGAGCGGGCCAGGCGGTACCTCGACGAGAGGTACCTGGACGACGTCGGCGCCGGCGAGCTGGCCGAGGCGGCGGGATGCAGCCGGTTCGCGCTCTACCGCGGGTTCCGGCGGGCGTACGGGATGGCGCCGAGCGACTACCAGCGGCAGCTCCGCCTGCGCGCGGCCCGGCGCCTGCTCGCCGGAGGCGGCGCGATCGGGGACGTGGCGGCCCGCACGGGGTTCGCCGACCAGAGCCACCTGACGCGCTGGTTCGTCCGCTGCTACGGCGTGTCGCCCGGCCGCTTCCAGCGCGCCGGTTAGGAAGAATGCCCGGTATGAAACGGGCGAGCGGGGCGATGTTCGGGCTGGCGTACGGCGACGCGCTGGGGGCGCCGACCGAGTTCCTCACCATGGAGCAGATCGGGCGGCGCTTCGGCGACCGCGGGCCCGCGGGGCTCGACGGCGATCCCGCGCTCGTCACCGACGACACGCAGATGGCGATCGCGGTCGGCCTCGGGCTCCTGGACGCCCTGGCGAACCCGCCGCTCACCCCGGACCTGATCACTCCCATGTGGCGGCGGCGCTTCGTCGACTGGCTCAACAGCCCGGACAACAACCGGGCGCCCGGCAACACGTGCCTGCGCGCGTGCCGGGACCTTGAGGCCGGACGGCCCTGGGTGGAGGCGACCGTGGCCGGCTCCAAGGGCTGCGGCGCCAACATGCGCGTCGCCCCGGTCGGCCTCGCCCCCGGTCTGACGGACGAGACGCGCGCGGGCGCGTCCCAGCTCCAGGCCGCCCTCACCCACGGGCACCCGACCGGGCTCGCCGCCAGCGAGCTGACCGCGTTCGCGATCCGGTGGCTGGCCGACGGCATGGATCCGGCCGACCTCCCCGGGGCGCTCCGCGCGCGGTGCCACGGCCAGCGCGGCGTCTACCACGAGCGGTGGCTCGCCGGCCTGTGGCGGCGGTCCGGCGCCGACGCTCCGGAGACGTTCATCGCCCGCGGCTGGGACGACTGCCTCGGCGTCCTCGACCGCCTGGACGAGGCCGTCCGGCGCGGCGACCGCGCGTCCGACCCGTGCGAGGCCACCGGCGCGGGCTGGGTCGCCGAGGAGGCGCTCGCCACCGGCCTGCTGTGCTTCCTGCTGTTCCCGGACGAGCCGGTCGAGGCGATCCGGCGCGGCGCCGCCAGCTCCGGCGACTCCGACTCGATCGCCTGCCTGGCCGGCGCGTTCGCCGGCGCCCGCCTCGGCATGGACGCCTGGCCCGCCGGCTGGGCCGCGCGCATCGAGTACGCCCACGACCTGGCGCGGATCGGCGGGGCCTGGGACTGATCCGCGGCCGCCTCAGGTCGCCGACCAGCCCGTCCACCCGTCGATCGTGATCGCGATGACCGGGCCCTCGGGCGGGCGGTCGCGGTACTGGGCGTAGCGGTCCGCGAGAAGCCCGACGGGCCCGGCCATGCCCGCCGCGTCCGCGACGATCCGGGCGGCGCCGTCCACGCGGACCCACCACAGCCGGGACCAGTCGTCCTCGTAGTGGTCGGCGAGCAGCGCCACGCGCGGGTTGGCGCGGACGTCGGCCAGCCTCCGCAGGTCGCGGGTGCTCTTCGGCTTGTGGTCGACGGCCGTGTAGACGCTGCCCCGGTGGACGGCGAACGTCACGGGGACGATGTGCGGGCGCCCGTCCTCCCCCACGGTCGCCAGGCGCACGACCGGGACGGTCGTCAGGAGGCGGCGCGCCTCGTCCGGCGAGAGCTTCGGCACACCGCCAGCCTGCCACGTTCAGTCCTTGAAGTCCGGCGGGCGGTGCTCCTTGCGTGCCCTGATCGCCTCCTCGAAGTTCTGCGTCGTCAGGCGGACGTAGAGCTGCGCGAGCCCCTCCTGGCCCATGTGCGCGTCGAGGCTCGCCGCGTCCAGGCCGGACCACAGCATCCGCTTCGTCAGCTCCACGCCGGGGCGGCTGAACGCGGCGATCCGCTCGGCGAGGTCGTAGCAGGAGTCGAGCAGCTTGTCGCCGGGGACGACGCGGGACAGCAGGCCGATGCGCTCGGCCTCGGCGGCGTCCACATCCCGCCCCGACAGCATCAGCTCGAAGGCGCGGGACGAGCCGATCGCGCGCGGCAGCAGGTAGCTGAGGCCGAGCTCGCTCGCCGTCAGGCCGTTGTTGATCCCGGCGGCGCGGAACAGCGCCGTCTCCGCGCCGATCCTGATGTCGGCGGCCAGCGACAGGCACAGGCCGCCGCCGATCGCCGGGCCGTTGACCGCGGCGATGACCGGCTGGTGGACGCGGCGCATCGCGCGGACCACGTCGTCCAGCAGCTCCATCGAGCGGAGGGCGATGGTGGGGAGGGTCAGGCCGTCGATGCCGGGGATGTCCCCGGGGTTCTCCAGGTCGGCGCCCGAGCAGAAGCCGCGCCCGGCGCCGGTGACGACGACGGCGCGGGTGCCGTTGTCGAGGCTCACCTCTTCCAGCGCCTCGCGGAACGGGACCATCACGTCGAACGCCATCGCGTTCATGCGCTCGGGGCGGTTGAGCGTGATGAGGGTGATGTGCGGGCGCGGCTTGTCGATCAGGACGAAGGGCAAAGCGGGCCTCCCGGAGTGAACCTAACAAGCGTTAGGTTACACGCGCGGGAACTCCGGGGGCGCGAGGCCGCGCTCGACCACCTCCGCCAGCTCGGCCTCGGTCAGGACGCGCGGCTCCCCGATCGCCTTGGCCCGGACGTAGACGCCGCACAGCCATTCCAGCAGCCGCGCGTTCTCGTACGCCTCCTCCAGGTCGCGGCCGATCGTGACGCCGCCGTGGTTGGCCATCAGCGCGGCGCGCTTGCCGCCCTCCATGGCCGCCCGGACGTTCTCCGCCAGCTCGGGCGTCCCGTAGGTGGCGTACTCGGCGACCTTGACCACGCCGCCCAGCAGCAGGGTGTTGTAGTGGATCGGCGGCAGCTCGGACATGGTCGCGGCGACGACGGCGCCGTAGGTCGAGTGCGTGTGCACGATCGCCGCCGCCGGGGTCGCGGCGTAGAGCGCGAGGTGCATGGGCGTCTCCGACGATGGCGCCCGCTCGCCCTCGACGAGCTGCGAGGACAGGTTCACCACCGGGCAGTCGGCGGGCTCCATCCGGTCGAGCATCATCCCGGCGGGCGTGACCGCGACGAGGTCGCCCGCCCGGACGCTGATGTTGCCCGACGCGCCGGTGACGAGGCCGCTCCCGGCCAGCCGCCGGCCGGTCTCGCACAGCTCACGCCGTTCATCCTTCAACAACATGCGAATACCTCTCACGTTTCCCGGTCTCCACCGCGTACGCTACGGCCCTGACGATCACCGGGCCCCCCGTCCGAGGTGTTCCGCCGACCGGCGCCCGCCGTGTCGACCGAGGCCGGCAGGGGCCCGCCAAGGGGCCGGTCATGACCGTTGTCACACTCGGCGCGCACATCCTGGACGTGCTCGCCCGTCCCGTCGAGGGCATCCCGGACGGGCAGGACACCGTCGTGGTGGAGCAGATCCGGGTGACCGCCGCGGGCGCCGCGGCCGGCACCGCCGTGGCGCTCGCCCGCCTCGGCAACGACGTCATCTCGGTCGGCGCGATCGGGGACGACGACCTCGGCGACCTGCTCGTCACGATCATGACCCGGAACGGGGTGGACGCGACCGGCCTCGTCCGGCGGACGGCCGACCAGACGAGCGCGTCGATCCTGCCGATCCGGCCGGACGGGGGGCGGCCCAGCTTCCACGTCCCCGGCGCCAACCTGACCCTCGGCCCGGGCGCGGTCGGGCCCGGCCTGCTCAGCGCGGCGGGCGTCGTGCACCTCGGCGGGCCGGACGTCACGTTCGGGCTGAACGACCCGGCGTTCTTCGCGATGCTCTCGGCCGCGCGCGGCGGCGGCACGGTCGTCACGATGGACCTGCTGTCCAACATGCCCGACCTGCTGGCCGGCGCCGCCGCGTTCCTGCCGTACGTCGACCACTTCCTGCCGAACGAGGAGCAGGCCGCGGCGATGACCGGCGAGGCCGATCCCGAGAAGGCCGCCCGGACGCTGCTGGAGCGCGGGCCGGGCACGGTGATCGTCACGCTCGGCGCGGACGGCAGCCTCGTCGCGACCGCCGGGGGCGTCCACCGGCTGCCCGCCCTGCCCGTCGAGGTGGTCGACACCACCGGCTGCGGCGACGCGTACTGCGCGGGATTCATCACCGGGCTCGTCCACGGGCGGGACGTCCTGGAGGCGGCCCGCTGGGGCACGGCGGCCGCGGCGACCGTGGCCCGGGGGCTCGGCTCCGACGCGTGCCTCACCGGCCTGGACGCCGTCCTCGCCCTCCTGGACTAGATCTTCTGCTTCCGGCCCGCCCAGTACGGGTCGCGGAGGAGGCGCTTGTAGAGCTTGCCGGTCGGGGTCCTCGGCATCCGGTCGACGAAGTCGACCGAGCGCGGGGCCTTGTAGCCGGCGAGCGAGGCCCGGACGTGCTCGATCAGCTCGGCGGCGAGCGCGCCGGACGGCTCGGCGCCGTCGGAGAGCTCGACGGCGGCCTTCACCTGCTCGCCGAACTCCTCGTCCGGGATGCCGAACACCGCCACGTCCCGGACGGCCGGGTGGGTGATCAGCACGCCCTCGATCTCCGCCGGGTAGATGTTCACCCCGCCGCTGATGATCATGTCGATGGCGCGGTCGGCGAGGAACAGGTAGCCGTCCGCGTCCAGGTAGCCGACGTCGCCGGTGGTGAACAGCCCGTCCGCGCGGTGCACCGAGCGGGTCTTCTCCTCGTCGCCCCAGTACTCGACGTCGTCGCCGCTCGTGTACCGGAAGTAGATCTGGCCGGGCTCCCCGGCCGCGGCGGGCTCGCCGTCCTCGCGCAGGATGTGCACCTCGGTCGTCGGCAGCGGGCGGCCGACGCTGCCGGGCTTCTTCAGCCACTCCTCCGCGGTGATCACGCTGTTCACCGACGCCTCGGTCGAGCCGTAGTACTCGTGGACGATCGGCCCGAACCAGTCGATCATCCGCCGCTTGACCTCGGGCGGGCAGGGCGCGGCCCCGTGCCAGACCGCCGCCAGGGCGGCCCCGCCGAACGCCGCGCGCACCTCCTCGTCCAGCCGCAGCAGCCGGACGAACTGGGTCGGGACGAGATGGACGTTGGTGATCGCGTGCTCGTCGATCAGCCGGAGCGTCTCCGCCGGGTCGAAGTCCCGCCGCATCACCACCGAGCGCCCCCGCAGCAGGAACACCAGCGACCAGAGCCACTGCGCCGAGTGGTAGACGGGCCCGACGAGCAGCGAGCGGCCGCCCTCCGGGATCCGGAGCAGCTCGGCGAACACGTCGCCGACGAGGCTCGCCGTCTCGATCGGCGCGCCGGCGCCCAGCTGCTTGCGGCTGACGCCCTTCGGGCGCCCGGTGGTGCCCGACGTGTAGAACATCGGGAAGCCCATCACCGGGTCGGCGATGTCCCCCTCCGCGCCCGCCGCGAGGAACTCCTCGTACGGGGTGAAGCCCTCGACCGGGCCGCCGAACGCGACGCGGGCGGCGAGGCCGAGCCCCTCGGACGCCTCCCGCGCCACGTCGCCGAACGCGTCCTCGGAGAACAGCGCCCGCGCGCCCGAGTCCGCCAGGACGTAGCGCAGCTCGTCGGCCGTCCAGTGCCAGTTGACCATCACGTACCGGACGCCGATGTGGCCGGCGGCGCACATCAGCTCGAAGTACTCGCGCCGGTTGCCGGAGTGGACCGCGATCGCGTCGCCGGCGGCGAGGCCCAGCCCGCGCAGCGCGTCCGCCAGCCGGCCGGTTCTGGCGTCCAGCTCCCGCCACGACGTCGTGCCGCGTTCGTCGGTGATGGCGGGTTCGTCCGGCCTGGCGTCTGCGTACGGGCGGAGCAGCGCGGCCATCGGCCACCTCCTGGGAACGCGGCGGAGTCCTGATCTGCGACTCTAGAGCCGGTTCGCCGGGAAGGCCAGGTCAGCGGCTCAGCGGGCGGTCCGCGCGACCGGGGCGCCGTAGAGGACGGCGTCGGCGGCGCCGGCCAGCTGCTCCAGGCGGAACACCTCCGTGCGGTGGAACGGCGGCGCGCCCGTCCGCGCGGCGACCAGCGCGACCGCGCCCATGGCGAGCGGGCAGACCGCGTACTGGGTGCCGTCCGGCGCGGTGAACGCGCGCGGCCGCAGCGGCTCCAGGCCCGGCAGGTCGGCGCCGGACACCCCGCCCGCGCTCGCGTGCACGAGGACCGCGCCGCCCCCGGCCACCGGCTCGGCGAGACCCGCCCAGTCGGCGCTCAGCAGGGCCGGGACGGCGTCGGCGAGGATCTCCATGCCGCGCTCCGGGACGGCCCCGACCTGCCCGATCACGGCGGCGTCGGGGAACGCGCCCTGCGGTTCCAGGGTCGGCCAGATGCCGACGACGTCCACCCCGTGGACCGATCCAAGGCCCTCCATGAGCCGCTCGATGCCCATGCCGGCGGGCCACGCCACGGTGAAGTCGTCCATCGCCCGGCCGCTGCCGCGCTCCAGCACCGCCATCTGCACCACGTCGGCGCCCGCCGCGCCAAGGGTGCGGGCCACCTGCCCCAGCGAGCCGGGGCGGTCGGGCAGCCGGACGCGTATCCGCAGCAACATCGGGCACCTCCAATTCTCCCGCCGGGACGTCCCCGGGAGGCCCCCAGCTTCGGCGACACCCGTTTCCCCGGTGTTACCCGTAGGTGTCATCCAGAGAAAACGGAGCCGCAAGTCGGTGCTGGAATGACGGGTACGGGTCAAACTAGAGTCCAGACAAGGTCATCATCAGACCCTGCCGTACGCATGCCGTCCAGCATTAAGGTAACTCCACGTGTCGAGGGACGGGGAACCCCCAGTGAACGCCTTTCATCCTCGGCCGCCCGCGCAAGGTGACGCCGCCTGCGACCGGCCGGATGAAAAGTGCTCAGTCAACCAGGGAGCCGGGCCGGAGGCGGCCACCGCCGGGGACGAGGCGGCGGGCGCGGCGCCGGCGAGCGCGGGGGACGCGGCGGGGGACGATGCCGACGAGGCGTTCCGCGCCGACGTCCGGGACGCCCTCGCCGGGCTGGCGGCGCGGCTCGACCGCGAGCACGAGCGGGCGGCGCACCGCGAGGCCGTCATCGACCGGCTGCACGAGGAGAACCAGCGGCTGCGCCGCGGCGAGCTGCAGGGGATGCTGGAGCCCGTCCGCACCGCGCTGTACCGGCTGCACGACCAGGCGCGCCGCGAGTCCGACCGGCTCGCCTCGCCCGACCTCGCCGAACCGCCCGACCCGCGGCGGACCGCGCAGCTGCTGGCGGCGCTCGCCGACGACGTCGCGGACGCGCTGGCGCGGCTCGGCGTCGAGCGCTTCACGGTCGAGCCCGGCGCCCCCTACGACGCCGCCCGGCACCGCCCCGTCGCCGTCACCCCGGTCGCCGACCCGCTCGCGGACGGCACCGTCACCGCCGTCCAGTCCGACGGGTTCGAGCAGGGCGGGAAGGTGCTGCGCAAGGCGGCGGTCAGCGTCGGCAAGCTCGCCGCGGATGCGGACGGGGACGCGGACGCCGACGGGGACGCGGACGCGGACGCGGACAGGGGCGCGGACGCGAGCGCGAACGGATCGGGGTCCGCGGTCAAAACCGTCCCAAGTCACCGCGAGGGGGCGGAACGCGGCGCGACTCTTGGAACCGGACGCGCACACAACTCAGGACTCGGGACCGACAGGTGAGAGGGACATGGCTGTCTACGGGATCGACCTCGGAACCACGTACTCCTGCATTGCCTCCATCGACGATGTAGGGCGGCCCGCGGTCCTGCGGAACCTGGAGGGCACCGACACCACGCCGTCCGTCGTCTTCTTCGAGAGCGGCGAGAACGTCGTCGTCGGCGCCACCGCGAAGGACACCGCGGTGCTGGAGCCCGACAACGTCGTCAGCCTGATCAAGCGCGACATGGGCCGGGACGTGACGCGGCCGATCCACGGGATCGACTTCACGCCGGAGGAGGTGTCGGCGTTCATCCTGCTGAAGCTGGCGACGGACGCGCGCACCACCACCGGCGAGGACGCCCGCGACGTCGTCATCACCGTCCCGGCGTACTTCGGCGCGGCCGAGCGCGACGCGACCCGCAAGGCGGGGCGGATCGCCGGGCTGAACGTCATCGACATCGTGTCCGAGCCGATCGCCGCCGCGATCACCTACGGCGTCCTCAACCCGGAGACCGACCGCACGATCCTGGTGTACGACCTGGGCGGCGGGACGTTCGACACCACCGTGATCGCGCTGCGCGACGGGCACATCGAGGTCGTGTGCACCGACGGCGACCACGAGCTGGGCGGCGCCGACTGGGACGCGCGGCTCGTCGAGCACCTCGCCGAGCGGTTCCGGGAGGAGCACCCCGGCGCGGGCGACCCGCTCGACGACAAGCAGACCGAGCAGCAGCTCCGCCGCGACGCCGAGGACGCGAAGAAGGCCCTCACCACCCGCACGTCCCACACCGTCCGGGTGATGCACGGCGGGCGGGTCGCGGCGGTCGAGGTGACGCGGGAGAAGCTGGAGGAGCTGACCAAGGACCTCCTCGACCGCACCGTGGAGATCACCGGCCGGACGCTGGCGACCGCCGCCGAGAAGGGCGTGCACGACTACGACGACCTCGTCCTCGTCGGCGGGTCCACGAAGATGCCGGTGGTCGCGGCGCGGCTGGAGACCGAGCTGGGCCTCACGCCCCGCCTCCAGGACCCCGACCTCGCGGTCGCCAAGGGCGCCGCGCTGTACGCGTTCGAGGAGACCTACCGGCGGCTCGTCCGGGAGGGCGCCGCCGAGCGCGCGGAGGAGATGGCGGCGCGCGCCGGCCTGTCCGCCGAGCAGCAGAAGCAGATCGCCGGGCGGCAGATCAAGACGGTCGCCTCGCACGCCTTCGGGATCGTCGTGGTCGACCGGGAGACCGGCGCCGAGAACGTCGCGCACCTCGTGCACGCCAACGACGAGCTGCCCGCCGCCAAGACCGAGGACTTCTTCACCGTCTACGACGACCAGACGTCCGCCGACATCCGGGTCATGGAGCAGGCCGGGGTCGTGGAGTCCGCCGACCTGATCGACAACACCGAGATCGCCACCGGGGAGATCCGCGTCCCGCCGGGCAAGAAGGCGGGCTGGCCCATCGGCGTCACGTTCGCGCTCGACTCGTCCGGGCTGCTGAACGTCACCGCGGTGGAGAAGGAGACCGGCGAGAAGCTGGAGCTGAAGGTGGACGTCGGCGGCATGTCCGAGGAGGAGGTCGAGCGCTCCCGGAAGGCCCTCTCGCGGGTCCAGGTCAGCTAGCGCCCGCCCGATCCCTGGAGGCGCCCGTGGCGTTCGACGACGACTACCGGCGGGAGGTGCTGGAGCCCGCGCGGGCCGCCGGCGACCAGCCCCCCGAGGACCTGCGCGTCCGCTACGCGCTGGACGCTTCCCTGGGCGCGGCGGCGGTCGCGGCGCGGGTGAAGCAGGTCCGGCAGTGCTGGCGGCGGGCCCGCGGGCAGCTGAAGTACCGCAAGCTGATCGACCGGCTGGAGGCCGAGCACCGCGAGCTGGCCCCGCTGTTCGCCGCCGCCGAGCGCGGCGACCTGCGCCCGCTGCAGGCGCGGCTGCGCGGCGGCGCGGAGCGCACCGAGCGGCGCCGCGGCGAGGCCCGCGCGCGGCTCGCCGACGCCGCCGGGGCGCTGCGCACGGCGGCGCCCGCCGAGGTCGAGGCGATCGCCCGCACCGGCGGGGTGACCCGCGCCGAGCTGGCGGCGCTGGCCGCCGCCGACGGCATCGAGATCCGCGAACCCGACCCGCTGCCGGCCGCCGCGCCCTACCCCGCGTACCGGAAGGTGCGCGAGTCGCTGGACGTCCTCGGCAAGCGGCACCTCGCCGACTTCCTGTTCGGGCCGCGGCTGGCCGGCCCGATCCGCGTCCTCGGCGGCTTCGCCGCGCCCGGCGGCGACCTGCGCCTCGACGGCGCCGCCGTGGCCGCCGCCGGCGCCGAATGGGCGCGGCGCAGCCGCGACACCAGCACCACCCACGCCGACACGGTCCTCGCCGCGCTGCGCTCGGCCGACGACCCGCACGCCCTGCTGCTGTTCGACGTGGTCGACCGCCTCCGCGAGCGGCTGCGGCAGCGCGCGTCGGAGCGCGCCCTCCTGCGGTACGCGATCGAGGACCTCGGCATCGAGCAGGGCGACGCCCGCCGCCTGGTCTTCGCGCTCCTGCGCGAGTCGGGGCCGGGCGGCGGCCTCGCGGGGCGCCTGCGCGCCCTCCTCGACGCGGGCGACGTGTACGCCGCCGCCGAGCTCGCCGACGCCGCGAAAATCCCGCACCCCTCCCCCGGCCCCCAGCACGGCTCCTCCCAGCACGGGGAACCGCCCGAGGAGGAGGTCCTCGCCGCCGAGGCCCGGCACCGCCTCGACACCGCGCTGCGCCTCCGCGAGACGGCGGCCGCCGAACCCGACCCGGACCGCGCCTTCCGCCTCCTCGCCGACGCCCTCCGCCTCGTCCGCGACCTGCCCGGCGCCGCCCACCACCAGCGCCGGCTCCCGCCCCGCCCCGTCCCGTCCCTGCGCGCCGACGTCGACGGCGGCACGGTGCGGCTGTCGTGGGAGGCGTCGCCCTCCACCGCGGGCGAGATCGGGTACCACGCGGTGCGGCGCGCCGGGCGCGCGCCCCGGGACGTGCGGGACGGGGAGCCGATCGCGGGCGTGGTGGACGAGCGGCCGCCGGTGAACGCTCCCGTGTACTACGCCGTGTTCGCGGTCCGGGGCGAAGGCGTCGCCGCGCCGGCGGTGACCGGGCCGGTCGTGGTGCGGCCCGAGCCGTCGGACGTCGAGCTGATCGCCGGTGACGGGCAGGTGACCGGGCGGTGGCGGTGCCCGGCGGAGGCGGCGCGGGTCGTCGTCGTGCGGGACGGCAAGGCCGTGCCGGCGGGGCGGGACGGGTTCCGCGAGCGGGTGCCGAACGGGCGCACCCACCACTACCTGGTCTGCGCCGTCTACCTCGACGCGTCCGGCCGCGAGGTCGTGACCGACGGGGTGCGGGCGTCGGCCACGCCCAGCGCGCCGCCCGAGCCCGTGTACGAGATGCGCGCGGAGACCGACCCCGCCGATCCGGGGCTGGTGCGGGTGCGGTTCGACCCGCCCCGGCACGGGGCCGTGGAGCTGGTGCTGTCGGACGGGCCGCCGCCGTGGCCGCGCAGCGCGATCGTCCCGCTGGAGGAGGTGCGGCGGGAGACGCGGCGGATGGCGTGCACCCCGCTGCCGGGCGGGCTGGAGACGCGGCCGGGGGCCGGCGGGTGGCTGCTCGCGGTGACGGTCGCGGAGGGCGCCGCCGCGATCGGCGCCTACCACCGGCACGTGAACCTGCCGCCGCCGCGCCGGCTGGTCGTCGAGCGGCGCGGCGGGCACGTCCACGTCGGGTTCGACTGGCCGGCGGACGTCGCCGAGGTCGACCTCCGGTACCGGGTCGGCGGCGAGTCGCGGACCGAGGTGGTCACGCGGGCCTCCTACGCCACGCAGGGCGGGGTGCGGCTGCCCGTGCCCGAGGACGCGGCCGTGGAGGTGTCGGCCGCGGCGGCGGGGACCGTGGGCGGCGCGCGGGTCACCGGGCCGGCGGTGACCGAGGTGGTCGCGGCGCGCACCATCGTCCGCTACGACGTGCTGCGGTCCGGGCCGCCGTGGCGGCGCTCCCTGACGATCCGGCTCACCTCGGCCCGCCCGCTGCGGGTGGCGCGGCTGTCGCTGGTGCTGCGCGCCGGCCGGGTCATGCCGCACCGCCCCGGCGACGGCGACACGCTGGGCGCCTGGGAGCAGGTGCCGGTGCCGGGCGAGCTGTCCCTGGCGGCGCCGGACGCGTCCGGGCCGTACTGGCTGCGCTGCTTCGCCGACGACGACGGCGTCGAGCTGAGCGACCCTCCCGTCCGCCGGCTGCAGGTCACGTGATGGCGCGCCCGCTGGCCCGGGTGGGGATCCCCGGGATGCCGTCCCGGCAGGGCATCACCTGCCCCTACTGCTTCGCGTCCGTGGCGCCGCAGCGGGTGCTGTTCCGGTGCCGCGGCCAGGTGGGGCGGCGGCAGGGCTGCGCGCCGGTGCTCGACAAGGAGCTGGCGGAGTACACCGGGTCGACGGCGGGCGCGTCGCTGCCGCCGGTGTTCGCCGCGTCCGGGCGGAAGGGGCGGGCGGACTGCCCGGAGTGCGGGCTGCCGACCGGGAACCGCGCCTGCCCGGAGTGCCACAACCCGCTGCCGTCGGCGTACTGCGACTCCCCGGGCCGCATCGTCGCGCTGGTCGGGGCGAAGAACGCCGGGAAGAGCACCTACATCGCGGTGCTGCTGCACGAGCTGATGAACCGGGTCGGGACGGAGCTGGACGCCTCGCTCGTCGCGTGCGACGACCGGACGATCGAGCGGTACAAGCGCGACTTCGCGCGGCCCCTGCTGGAGGAGCGGCGGCTGCTGCCGACGACGGCCAGCGCCGCCACCGGCCCGCGCGAGCCGCTGGTGTACCTGCTGACGCGGACGCGGCGGGGGCGCTTCTCGCGGCCGCGCAACGAGTCGCTGGCGCTGGTGCTGTTCGACACGGCGGGCGAGGACCTGCGCAGCCGGGAGGTCACCGACCTGCACCTGCGGTACCTGGAGGCCGCCGACGCGATCATCTTCCTGGTCGATCCGCTGGAGCTGCCCGGCGCGCGGGCGGGCGTGCGGGACGCGGTGCCGCCGCCGCGCGCGGCGGGCGAGGACCCGGACAGCGAGCCGCTGAACATCATCGCCCGGGTGACCGAGGCGCTGCGGCAGCGGCACGGCACCCGCCCGGGCGAGCCGCTGCCCGTGCCGGTCGCGGTCGCGCTCACCAAGATCGACGTGCTCCGGCCGGGGCTGCTGGAGCAGTCGGCGCTGCACCGGTCGCGGTCCGGGCAGGGCGTCCTCGACCTGGACGACAGGGACGCGGTGAACGAGCAGGTCCGGGCGCTGCTGCACGACTGGCAGGCCGGGCAGCTCGACACCTACCTCGGGCAGCAGTACGCCGACCACGCGCTGTTCGGGCTGTCCGCGCTCGGCGGCGCCCCCGAGCGGGGACGCGTCGGCGCGGGCGGCGTCCGGCCGTACCGGGCCGAGGATCCGCTGCTGTGGCTGCTGTACCGGTTCGGGATGCTCGACGGCGTCCGCCCCGGGGGCGGCTGATGGCCTGGCAGCTGCACTACACCTCCGCGCGGCGCGGGCCGACCGGCCGGGCCGGGTTCCAGTTCGTCGCGGAGACGCCCGGCCTGCCGGACGGGGTCCGCGCGGGCGTGACGCCGTACCTGTCGTACCGGCCGCCGCCGGACGCGCCGCCCGCCCCCGACGACGCCGAGCTCGGCCGGTTCCCGGTGTCGCTGCTGTACGACGTGGTGGACGGGCGCCCGCTGCTGCTGCGCTGCCGCTACCTCGGCCGCGACTACTCGGGGCGCTACGGCAACTTCTTCGCGCACGCGGTGGTGGCGGAGCCCGACGAGCTGGAGGGGCTGCGGCCCGCCGAGCTGTGGCACGCCGCGCACTGGGCGCGGTCGCCGGCGCCCGGCGCCGTCCTCGACCCGCTGGAGGAGCTGACGCCGGGCGCCGCGCTCGCCCCCGAGGCGCTCGCCGCGTGGCTCGCGGTGTCCGGCCCGGACGACCCCTACGGGCTGCTGGCGGCGCTGGTCGACGCGGTCGCCGGCGTCCTCGGCCGCGGGCACGGGCGCGTCGTGCTGGTCGCCGAGGACGTCGAGCTGATCGCGCGCTGGATCGCGGTCGTGTCGTACTCGCTGCCCGTCGCGGCGGCGGCGCGGCTGTCGTTCGTCACCTACACCGCCGACCCGGACGGCGCCGCGCAGCGGCTCGTCGGCACCACGCCCGCGATCTGGGCCGCGATGCGCCACCACGCGCCGCACGCGTCCGCGTTCGACCTGCACAAGGGCGGCGCGGAGGGCCCGGCGAGCCGGTTCGCGCGGACCGTCGCGGGCTGCTGGCGCGCCGCCGACTTCGGCGGCCTGGACGCCCTCGGGGAGCTGGCGCCGCTGAACGACCCCGCGCAGGAGGGCGCCGCCGCCCTGCTCGCGCTGTGCCGGGGCGACGCGACCGTCACGGCGGCGGAGGAGCGCGCGGCGGCCGACCTGCTGGCGCGGCACGGGCCGGACATCCCGGAATGGGTGTGGCGCGACCTCGTGCCGGGCGTCCCGTCCATGGGGCTCGACCTGGCGCTCGCGGTGCACGGCCGGGCCCCCGCCGAGTTGCGGGACGCGGTCCTCGACGGGCTGATCGGCGGGCTCGCGGCGGGGCGGGCGGCCGTGCTCACGCCGGACGCCTGCGACCGGCTGTACCCGCACGCCGAGCGGCTGCGGGCCGTGCCCGGCGTCGCGGTGCCCGTGCTGACGTCGGTCGCCCGGAGGCATCCGGGCCGCCGCATCGCGGTCACGGGCGAGCTGCTGCGGCTGGACGGCGCCGACCTCGACGCGGCGCTCCGGGAGGTGTGGGAGGCGCCGCCGTCCGCGGGCGAGTGCACCGACCTCCTGGACGCGCACGGGCCGCATCCCGCGCTGGCCGGGCTGCCGTCCCGGACGTTCACCCGGCTCGCCTTCCCCGGCGGCGAGCACCTCGCCGACACCGGCACGCTGCGGCTCGCCGAGCGGGTCCGGGAGATCATGCCGGACGGGCCCGCCGGGCGCGACGCCGCCGTCGTCCAGGCGTACGGGACGGCGATCACCGCGAAGCCGGAGCGGGCGGCGCGCGCCCTGGCGGAGATCGCGGACGCGGGCGGCGCGACCCGGCAGCTCGCCGACGAGGCGTTCATCGGGGCGGCGCGGCGGCTGGCCGGGCGGCCGCCGCGGTTCCGCGCGGAGCTGCTGGCGGCCGTGCCGGCGCCGGTCCGCGCCCGGCTCGCGGAGCGGTGGACCGCCGAGCTGACCGGGCGCGCCCGCGCGGGCCGCGGCCCGCTGCTCGGCCGCGAGATCGAGCAGCGCAACGACCTGGTCGAGGTGGTGCTGCGGCTGCGCAGGCGCGGCGTCGCCGAGCCGTCGCTGGAGGCGTGGGCGCGGGCCGCGGCCGGGCGGTGGCTGGCCGGCAAGCAGCTCGACGCGCACCTGGCGCGCAGCCCCGAGCTGCGCGCCGCGCTCCGCGACCTCCTCGCCGAGGGCGGGGGGTGAGCGCGTGCATCCGATCATCGTGCTGCTGCTGATCGCGGTGTGGCTGGGCGCCATGTGGCTCGGCTTCATGTACGTGTTCCCGGTGCTGTTCGCCGCGACGCTCGTCGTCGCCGGGGCGGCCGCGCTCGGGGTGTACTACCTGCACGCGTGCCGGACGCTCGCGCCGTCCAGCCTGGAGGGCCCGTCGCCGGTCGCCGCCCCCGACGTCGCGTACCGGCACTACCTGCTCGGCCAGGTGTGGCGCGACTGGTGGACGATCAGCCGCACGGTCGTCCCGCAGGTGTACCGGACGGCCCGGACCATCGTCGTGCGGCTGACGCGGACGCTGCTCGGCGGGCCGTGGGGGTTCTTCGTCCTCCCGGTCTGGCTGGCGCTGTGCGCGGGCATCGTCGCCGCCGCCGTGCCCGCGTCGGTGTTCGTGCTGGCGCTGACCGCCCTGTACGGGGTGGTCGCGGCGGTCGGGCTCGCGGCGTGGCTGGTGTGCGTGCTCGTCCTCGCGGCGGTGGAGCGCGGCTTCATGATGTACGGGCGGATCCTGCAGACCTGCCCGCACCCGTTCTGCTACGAGCGGATCGGCCTGCCGGAGTACGAGTGCCCGGGATGCGGGGCGCGGCACCGGCGCCTCACCCCGGGCGCGCGCGGCGCGTTCCGGAACGTGTGCCGCTGCGGGGCGCGGCTGCCCACGACCGTCCCGCTCGGGCGGTTCCGGCTGGCCGCGTACTGCCCGCACTGCGGCGGGCGGCTGCCGGAGCGGATCGGGCGCGTCCGCGTGGAGCCGCTGCCGTTCGTCGGCGGCCCCGCCGCCGGCAAGACGACGTTCATGGTCCTCGGCATCCGGGCGCTGCACGCCCGCGCCCGCGCCGTCCACGGGCGGCTCGCGTTCGTGGAGCAGCGGCACGCGCAGGCGTACGCGGGCGCGATCCGCGAGTTCCAGCGCGGCGGGCGCCTCGCCAAGACCGGCCCCGAGCTGCCCCTGGCCACCATGGTGGACGTCGAGCTGCCGGGGCGCGCCCGCCGCATCCTGTACCTGTTCGACCCGGCGGGCGAGCACTACACGGGCGCGACGGAGGTCGAGTCGCTGCGCTACCTCGACCACAGCGAGGCGCTGCTGTTCGTCGTCGACCCGTTCGCCCTCCCCCACCTGCGCCGCGCCCTCACCGGGGACGAGCGCGAGTTCATCGACCACGCCGCCGTGTCGTCGGAGGAGGACCCGGCCGACACGCTGCAGCGGGTGCTGAACGACCTGCGGTCGCGGCCCGACCAGGGCCGGCAGAAGCGGGTCGCCGTCGTCGTCACCAAGACCGACCTGCTGGTCCGCACCGAGATCGGCCGCTGCCTGGACGAGGACACCGACCTGCGCGAATGGCTCGGGCGGGTCGGCCTCGGCAACACCGTCCGCACCCTCGACCAGGTCGCCGCGCAGGTGCGGTACTTCGCGTCCGGCCTGGCCACCGAGCCGGCGGACGTCGCGGACCTGCTCGGCTGGGTGACCGGGCTCGGCCCCGCCGCGGCGTCCAACGGCGACGCGCCCCTCACCGACGCGCCGCAGGAACCGCCCGGGACGGCCCCGCTGCGCGCCCCCTGGCCGGTGCGGGGGCGCGGCGCCGCCCGCGTCCCGGCCGGGTACCAGGTGGGGCGCTGGGCGGTGCTGTCCGGGGTGTCCGCCCTGACCATCGCCACCGTGACCGGGGCCGTCCTCGCCGCGGCCGAGCGGTTCCCGTTCTGAGCCCGCCGCGACGCACGTCCTCTCCGCCGCCCGGCCCGCGAAGGTTGCGTCACAGAACTGACTCGGCGTACGGTCGAGAAGTGATCATTCGCATCGGCATGGCCCCGGCGGCGTCCGCCCTCGGCCCCGAGCCGCTGACCGCGCTCTCGCTCGGCCTCGAACGCGAGGGGTTCGACTCGCTGTGGGTGTCGGAGCGGGTCACCGGCCCGGCCCTCGACCCGGTCGTGGCGCTCACGTACGCGGCGGCGCTCACGTCCAGGATCAAGTTCGGGATGGCCGTGATGACCCTGCCGGGGCGCGCCCCCGCCGTGCTCGCCAAGGAGCTGGCCTCGCTGGACGTCCTGTCCGGCGGGCGGCTGCTGCCCGCGTTCGGGCTCGGGCAGCGGCACGCGGGGGAGCAGCAGGCGTTCGGGGTGCGGCGCGAGGAGCGGGCGGCGGTCTTCGAGGAGGCGCTGCCGCTGCTGCGCCGGTTCTGGGCCGAGGACGAGGTCACCCACGACGGGCCGCGGTTCCGCTACGAGGCCCTGCGCGTCCTGCCGAAACCGGCCGCGCGCGGGTTCGACGTGTGGATGGGCGGGACGGCCGAGCCGGAGCTGCGCCGCGCCGGGCGCCTGTCGGACGGCTGGCTCGCCGCGTTCCCGACGCCCGCCGAGGGCGAGCGCGGCCGCGCGATCGTCCAGGAGGCGGCGGCCGCGGCCGGGCGCGAGATCGAGGAGGAGCACTTCGGCGCGGTCGTGCCCTACCGGCGCGGGCCGCTCCCGCCGGAGGCGGAGGCCCGGTTCGCGCGGGTGCGCCGGGTGAGCGGGCCGGCGCCGCAGGACGACGTCGTCCCCGATCTCGGCGGGCTGGAGGCGCACCTCAAGCGGCTCGTCGAGGCGGGGCTGTCGAAGTTCGTCCTGGCGCCGATGGCGCCGCCGGACGACTGGGCCGCCGAGCTCGCCGACGTCCGCGACGCCGTCCTCCACCTCCAGACCAGGCGCTGAGCGCGTCCGTCCGCTTCACCGGTCCAGGGCGGTTCACCGGTCCAGGGCGGCGAGGATGAAGCCGGCCACCTCGTCCGCCAGCCGGTCGGCGCTCTTCGGGCCGTCCGGGCGGTACCAGGACGGCATCTGGTTCACCATGCCGAGCGCGACGATCGTCACGGTCTCGGCGGGGGTGGCGGTGCTGAACACGCCGTCCCGCTGGCCCTGCTCGACGAGGCCGCGGAAGATCACGTGGTAGCGGCGGCGGTCGGCGCGGACCGAGCGCATCCGGGCGTCGTCCAGCCGGTCCTTCTCGCGGGAGAACACCTTCGCCTCGTCGATGTGCTCGGCCGTGCTGCGGATGAGCCCGGTCAGCACCGCGTGGACGGCCTCGCGCGGCGGCAGCCCGCGGGCCAGCACGGCGCCGAGGTCGGCGAGCTGGCGGGCGATCAGCGAGTGGTAGATCTCGTAGAGGAGGTCGTCCTTGGAGTCGAAGTAGTGGTAGAGCGCGCCTTTGGTGACCTCGGCCGCCTCGACGATGCCCTGCACGGACGTGCCGTCGAAGCCGCGCTCGGCGAACAGGCGGAGCGCGGCGTCCAGGATCCGCCGCTCGACCGCGCTCTGCCGTACGGGGGCCGTCGACTCCGGCACCGGTACCGTGTCCGTCACCTGGGCACCTCCTTGGGGAGCGGGCATTGACTGGGGTGCGTCCCTCGTCTTAGCTTGCCAGAAACCGACTGGTCGGTATGCATCCGGCGGTCGCGATTTCCCGAGGAGAGCCGATGCCCGCAGTAGAGACCGTCCGCGGCCCCGTCGACGTCACCGGCCTGGGGCGCACGTTCATGCACGAGCACGTCTTCGTCCTCAGCACCGAGAACGTCGAGAACTACGGGCTCGGCGACTGGTGGGACGAGGAGGAGAAGGTCGCCGACGCCGTCGCCAAGCTGCGCGAGCTGGTGGACCGCGGCGTCACCACGATCGCCGACCCGACCGTGTGGGGGCTCGGCCGCTACATCCCGCGCATCCAGCGGATCGCCGGGCAGGTCCCCGAGCTCAACATCATCGCCGCGACGGGCATCTACACCTACAACGACGTCCCGTTCCAGTTCCACTACCGCGGCCCCGGCACGCTGCTGGACGAGGGCCCCGACCCGATGATCGCGCTCTTCACCCGCGACCTGACCGAGGGCATCGCCGGGACCGGCGTCAAGGCGGCGTTCCTCAAGTGCGCCGTGGACGCGCCCGGCCTCACCCCCGGCGTCGAGCGGGTCCTGCGGGCCGTCGCCGGGGCGCACCGCGAGACCGGCGCCCCGGTCACCGTCCACACCGAGAGCTCGATCCACGCGGGCCGCGCGGTCGTGGACATCCTCGGCAAGGAGGGCGTCGACCTCGCCAAGGTCGTCATCGGGCACGCGGGCGACAGCAACGACCTCGACTACCTCATGGAGCTGGCCGACACCGGCGCGATCCTCGGCATGGACCGGTTCGGCCTCGACATCATCAACCCGACGGAGAACCGGGTGGCGACGATCGCGTCGCTGTGCGAGCGCGGATACGCCGACCGGATCGTCCTCAGCCACGACGCGAGCTGCTTCATCGACTGGTTCGGCCCCGACCCGGCGACCGTCCCGGCGATGCAGCCGAACTGGAACTTCCGCCACATCACCGACGACGTCCTGCCCGCCCTGCGCGAGGCCGGCGTCGCCGACGCCCAGCTCGACCAGATGCTGGTCGACAACCCCCGGCGGTACTTCACCCGCTGAACTGCTCGATCTCCCTGCCTCCTCCACATCTCGGACTAATCCACTGGAATCGGGAATCATTGGAGGAACCTGCGGGAGGAGGCAGCGAGGTGAGCGACCACCGCGTGCGCCGCGGCGTCCGGGCCGCGATACCGATGCTGCTCGCCGCGCTGCTGGCCCTCCTCGTCCCGGGCTGCCGGGTGATGGAGAGCGGCGGGCCGGAGGACGTCCCGCCGCCGGTCCGGACCACCGAGGCCGAGAAGGCCGAGCCCAGCGGCCGCAAGCCCGGCGTCGTCAACATCGAGACCGAGCAGGAGCTGAACGGCACCCGCGCCGCCGGGACGGGCATCGTGCTGACCCCGAACGGGCTGGTGCTGACCAACAACCACGTGATCAAGGGCGCCACCGCGATCACCGGGACGGACACCGACAACCGCCGCACCTACCCCGCCGAGGTCGTCGGCTACGACCGGGCGGGCGACATCGCGGTGGTCCGGCTGACCGGCGCGGCCCGGCTCAAGACCGCCGCGTTCGCCTCCGCGTCCGGGGTGAACGTCGGCGACGTGGTGACCGCGGTCGGCAACGCGGGCGGCAAGGGCGGCGCGCCCACCGTCGTCACCGGCAGGGTCACCGCGCTGGACCAGGCCGTGACGGCCCGCGACGACAGCAGCGGCACGTCCGAGCGGCTCACCGGGCTGATCGAGACGAACGCGCCGATCAAGCCGGGCGACTCCGGCGGCCCGCTCCTCGACACCGCCGGGAAGGTCATCGGCGTCAACACCGCTGCCTCCGCCGGAACGTCCGCGAAGGGGACGCAGGAGAAGAAGAACCACCGCGGCTACGCGATCCCGTCCGACCGGGCGCTGGAGATCGCCCGGCAGATCCAGCGCGGCGAGGCGTCCTCGACCGTGCACATCGGGCCGACCGCCATGCTCGGCGTCAAGGTCCGCTCCAACGGCCGCTCCCCCGGCGCGCTCGTCGCCGAGGTCGTCCCCGGCTCGCCCGCGGAGGCCGCCCGCATCCCGGCCGGCGCCGCCATCGTGGCCTTCGGCGACGACGCGGTCGACTCGCCGTCCGCGCTGACGACCCTGATGCACTACCGCCACCCGGGCGACACCGTCCGCATCGAATGGACGACCCGCCAGGGCGCCCGCATGAGCACCACCCTCCGCCTCGCGGAGGGCCCTCCCCAGTAGCGTCCGGGCCGCCGCGCGAAAGCACGTTTCCATCGTGCGGATCGGTAAGGGGTCAAACCGCCGATGGCGTGCGAGAGTGGTGGGGGGACGACCGCCCGAGCACGAGGAAGTGGATGCCATGGCCCGCAAGGCGCCCGCCGGAGACTACGACGAATCGGGTCTGGAGGTCACCAAGCCGAAGACGTGGGCGGCGGGCGTCCCCGGGGTCACCGCCGCGCTGCGCAGCTCGTACGAGCAGATGGGCGTCCGGCGGACGGCGCTCACGCTGCTGCGCGTCAACCAGAAGCAGGGGTTCGACTGCCCGGGGTGCGCGTGGCCGGAGGGCGACCACCGGCACGTCGCCGAGTTCTGCGAGAACGGCGCGAAGGCCGTCGCGGAGGAGGCGACGACGCGGCGCGTCACGCGCGAGTTCTTCGCCCGGCACACCGTCGCCGAGCTGGCCGAGCGGTCCGACCACTGGCTCGGGCAGCAGGGGCGCCTCACCGAGCCGATGGTGAAGCGCGCCGGGTCCGCCCACTACGAGCCGATCGGATGGGACGAGGCGTTCGGGCTGCTGGCGTCGGAGCTGAACGCGCTGGACTCCCCCGACGAGGCCGTCTTCTACACCTCCGGCCGGACGAGCAACGAGGCGGCGTTCGCCTACCAGCTGTTCGCGCGCGCGTTCGGCACGAACAACATGCCGGACTGCAGCAACATGTGCCACGAGTCGTCCGGGTCCGCGCTCAGCGAGACGCTCGGCGTCGGCAAGGGCTCGGTGCTGCTGGACGACCTCTACAAGGCCGATCTCATCTTCGTCGTCGGCCAGAACCCCGGGACGAACCACCCGCGGATGCTGTCGGCGCTGGAGAGGGCGAAGAAGGAAGGCGCCCGGATCATCGCGGTGAACCCGCTGCCCGAGGCGGGGCTGATGCGGTTCAAGAACCCGCAGCGCCCGTCCGGGGTGACCGGCCAGGGCACGGTGCTCGCCGACCGGTTCCTGCAGATCAGGCTGAACGGCGACCTGGCGCTGTTCCAGGCCCTCAACCGGATGCTGCTCGAATCGGACGCGCCCGACGCCGTCGACCGCGAGTTCCTCGCCGCGCACACCCACGGCTTCGAGGCGTTCGAGAAGCACGTCCGCGCCCTCGACTGGGGCGACGTCCTGGAGGCGACCGGCCTGACCCGCGGCGAGATCGCCGCCGCGCTCGGCGACGTCCTCACCGCGAAGCGGATCATCGTCTGCTGGGCGATGGGCCTCACCCAGCACCGCAACTCGGTGCCGACGATCCGGGAGATCGTCAACTTCCTGCTGCTGCGCGGCAACATCGGCCGCCCCGGCGCGGGCGTCTGCCCGGTGCGCGGCCACTCCAACGTGCAGGGCGACCGGACGATGGGCATCTGGGAGCGGCCGAAGCCCGCGTTCCTGGACGCCCTGGCCGCCGAGTTCGGCTTCGACCCGCCGCGCGAGCACGGCCTGGACACCGTCGGCGCGATCCGCGCCATGCGGGACGGCAGGGCCAGGCTGTTCCTCGGCATGGGCGGCAACTTCGTCCGCGCCACCCCCGACTCCGCCGTGACCGAGGCCGCCCTGCGGAACTGCCGGCTGACCGCGCAGGTCTCCACCAAGCTGAACCGCTCCCACGCGGTCACCGGCGAGCTGGCGCTGATCCTGCCGACGCTGGGCCGCACCGAGCGCGACGACCAGGAGTCCGG
The DNA here is from genome assembly GCF_040302145.1 of Spirillospora sp. NPDC127506. Classification (NCBI taxonomy): domain Bacteria; kingdom Bacillati; phylum Actinomycetota; class Actinomycetes; order Streptosporangiales; family Thermomonosporaceae; genus Spirillospora; species Spirillospora sp. NPDC127506. The sequence goes on from NZ_JBEORG010000033.1 coordinate 43,069, forward strand.
CCCGCAGTTCGTCTCCGTGGAGGACTCGATGGGCATGGTCCACGCCTCCCGCGGCCGCCTCGCCCCCGCGTCGGAGCACCTGCTCTCCGAGGTCTCGATCGTCTGCCGCCTCGCGAAGGCCGCGCTCCCCGCCACGGGCATCGACTGGGACGCGATGGAGCGCGACTACGACGTGATCCGCGACCACGTCTCCCGCGTCGTCCCCGGCTTCGCCGGCTACAACGCCCGCATCCGCGAGCCGGGCGGCTTCACCCTCCCCCACGCCCCCCGCGACGAACGCAGGTTCCCCACCGCCACCGGCAAGGCCAACCTGACGGTGAACGAGCTGGAGGTCCTCCGCGTCCCGCCGGGGCGCCTCCTGCTGCAGACCGTCCGCAGCCACGACCAGTACAACACCACCATCTACGGCCTCGACGACCGCTACCGCGGCGTCAAGGCGGGCCGCCGCGTCGTCTTCGTCAACCCGGCCGACCTCACCGGCCTCGGCATCGCCGACGGCGCGACGGTGGACCTCGTCTCCGAGTGGACCGACGGCATCGAGCGCCGCGCCCCCGGCTTCCGCGTCGTCTCCTACCCCACCGCCCCCGGCTGCGCGGCGGCCTACTTCCCGGAGACCAACGTCCTGGTCCCCCTCGACAGCACCGCCGCGGTGAGCAACACCCCGACCTCCAAGTCCGTGATCATCCGCCTCGAACCGTCCTGACGGGCGGACCCGGCCCGCGCGGGTCGCGGGGCGGGCGCGGGCCGGTTTAGGCTTCGGGCATGAGTGATCTGCCCGAGCGCGCCGGGGGTCCGGGGGCGCCGGAGATGCGGGCCGGTGACGCCGATCGGGAGCGGGTCGCGCAGGTGCTGCGCGAGGCCGCCGGGGACGGGCGGCTGACGCTCGCCGAGCTGGACGAGCGGCTCGACGCGGTGTACGCGGCGAAGACGTACGGGGAGCTGGCGCCGCTGACCCGCGACCTGCCGGCGCCGGGCGCCGCCGCGCCGCCCGCCGCCGGGGCGGACTGGCGGCCCGTGGAGGGCGCGCCGTCCTGGCGCATCGGCATCGGGATCATGAGCGGCTTCCAGCGGGCCGGCGTGTGGAACGTCCCGCGGAAGTTCACCTCGTTCGCGTTCTGGGGCGGCGGCAAGATCGACCTGCGCGAGGCCCGGTTCGAGGAGGGGCAGGTCACGATCCGCGCGCTGGCGATCATGGGCGGGTTCGAGATCATCGTGCCCGAGGACATCACGGTGCACGTCAAGGGCATCGGGATCATGGGCGGCTTCGACCAGCGGGCGAGCGGCCCGGGGGTGCCCGGCTCCCCCACGGTCGTGGTGAAGGGCTTCGCGCTCTGGGGCGGCGTCGGCGTGAAGCGCCGCAGGCGCAAGGCGGACAAGCGCGCGGAGCGGGCGCGCCGCGCGGAGCTGGAGAAGGGCGAGTAGCGCTCAGCCGGCCGCGATGCGGTCGAGCCAGTCGGCGAGCAGCGCCGCCTCCGCCGCGGTCAGCGCGGGCGGCGGGCCGGCGTTCAGCGCGGCGCGCAGCGCGGCCGCACGGGCCGCGGGCGTGCTCTCGTCGGCGTCCTCCTCCGGGATGGTGATCGCGGTCAGCACCGCCTCGCGGGTCCGGACGGACAGCTCGCCGTCGTCCTCGCCGGAGATGAGCGCCAGCGTGACGCCGACCCCGGCGGCGTGGATCATCCGGACGGCGGTCCCGACGGGGACGCGGAGCCGCCCGGCGCGGGCGACCGCCTCCACGAGGCCCGTCAGGATCTGGTCCGCCTCCTCCGCGACGGGCGGGGTGCGGGACGAGCCGTACATCAGCGTGTAGAACGCGGGGTGCGTGCGGCCGAACTCGACGTGCAGGTCCCAGCCCTGGCGCAGGTCGTCGACGGGGTCGCCGGTGCTGGGCTGGGCCCGCTTGCTCCGCAGGTACCGCTCGAACCCGTGCGCGGCGACGGCGTCGAACAGGCCGCGCTTGTCGCCGAAGTAGTGGTAGAGGGTCGGCGCGCCGACCCCGGCGGCCGCGCACACGGCGCGCGTCGAGACCGGCTCGCCGTCCGCCTCGGCGATCAGCTTGGCGGCCGCGCGGACGATCCGGTCCCGCGTGTCGGGGTCCTTCTGAGCAGTCACAACATCAATGTTACAGAAATTTGGCGAGCATCGCTATGCAGAAGCGTGTAGCGCCACTATAGTCATTGCTATACCAACGCTATGGCGGCCGGTCGCGGCCGCCGGAGACACGAGAGGGGATGCGCTCATGCGCAGCGCCGTACTGCCCGCCGCGGGCCAGCCGCTGGAGATCGTCGACCGCGCCGTGCCGGAGCCGGGCCCGGGCGAGGTCCTGGTGAAGGTCACCGCGTGCGGGATGTGCTACTCCGAGGTCAACCACCTGCGCGGCAACTACCCGTTCGGGAGGTACCCGACCGTCCCCGGGCACGAGATCAGCGGCGTCGTCGCCGCGCTCGGCGAGGGCGTCGACTGGCCCGCGGTCGGCACCCCCGTCGGCACCGGGTGGATCCACGGCTCCTGCGGCCACTGCGACTACTGCGCGCGCGGCGACCAGATCCTGTGCACCGGGGCGCCCAAGCAGATCACGGGCGTCAGCACCGACGGCGGCTACGCCGAGTACTTCGTGGGCCGCGCCGGGTTCGTCACCCCGCTGCCGGACGGCCTGGACCCGGTGGCCGGCGCGCCGCTGATGTGCGCCGGGATCACCGCCTTCAACGGGCTCCGGCACGCCGGCGCCCGCGCCGGGTCGCGGGTCGCGGTGCTCGGCACCGGCGGCGTCGGCACGATGGCGCTCCGGTTCGCCGCCGCGATGGGCGCCCGCGTCGCCGTGGTGTCCCGGTCCCGCCGCGCCGAGAAGGAGGCGCTGGCCGCCGGCGCCGAGGAGTTCGTCGCGACCGCCGAGCAGGACCCGGCCGAGGCCCTGAAGGCGTGGGGCGGCGCGGACGTGGTGGTCAACACCGCGCCCGACACCGCGACCGGCCTCGCCGCGTTCGGCGGCCTGCGCCCCGACGGCACCCTGCTCTACCTCGGCATGGGCGCCGAGAACGTGAGCGTGCCGCCCGCCGCCCTCGTGATGAACCGGATCCGGGTGATGGGCGTCCCGTCCGGGTCGCCGCACGACCTGCGCGACACCCTCGACTTCGCGGTGGCGCACGGGATCGTCCCCGAGGTCACCCCGGTCACGCTGGACGAGGCGCCGCGCGTGCTCGCCGCGATGGACGAGGGCGTGCACCGCGGCCGCGCGGTCATCGCCTTCGCGTGAACCGCGCGTCCGCTACGGCCGCCGGCCGCGCCACGGGCGGGCCCGCTCGAAGGCCGCGCAGGCGGTCATGACCAGGGCGTCCGCATGCCGGGCGCCGACCACCTGCAGGCCGATGGGCAGGCCCCCCGCGGTGAACCCGCACGGCAGGCTCGCGGCCGGCTGCTGGGTCATGTTGAACGGGTAGGTGAACGGGGTCCAGCTCGTCCAGCGCGGGGACGGCGAGCCCTCCGGCGCCTCCCGGCCCGCCTCGAACGCCGCGATCGGCATCGTCGGGGTCAGCAGCAGGTCGTACCGCTCGTGGAAGAGGCCCATGCGGCGCCCCAGCTCCATGCGGCGGGCCGTGGCGGTGAGGTAGTCGGCGGCCGAGTACCGCGCGCCCTGCTCGCAGATCTCCCGCAGGCCCGGGTCGAGCCGGGCCCGGGCCTCGGGGGGCAGGTGCTCGACGACCTTGGCGGCGCCCGCGAACCACAGGACCTCGAACTCCTCGACGGGGTCGCCGCCGAGCCCCGGATCGGCCTGCTCGACCTTCGCGCCCAGCTCGGTGAAGGACTCGGCCGCGGCCGCGACCGACGCCGCGATCTCCGGATCGACCTCCGCGAACCCGAGGTCCGGGCTGAACGCGACGCGCAGGCCGGTGAGGTCGTCCGGCCCGCCGCCGGCGAAGGGGACGTCCGGCGGCGGCAGCGCCGACCAGTCGCGGCCGTCGGCGCCGCACACCGCGTCCAGCAGCAGCGCGGCGTCGGCCACCGTGTTCGTCATCGGGCCGGTGTGCGCGAGCGTCCCGAACGGGCTCGCCGGGTAGTGCGGGACGCGCCCGTACGTCGGCTTGATGGTGAAGATGCCGGTGAACGCGGCGGGGATGCGGACCGAGCCGCCGCCGTCGGTGCCGAGCGCGAGCGGCGCCATGCCCGCCGCGACGGCCGCCGCGGCGCCGCCGCTCGACCCGCCCGGCGTGCGGGAGGTGTCCCACGGGTTGCGGGTGACGCCGGTGAGCGGGCCGTCGGTGACGCCCTTCCAGGCGAACTCCGGCGTGGTCGTCTTGCCGACGAACACCGCGCCCTGCTCGCGGAGCCGCGCCACGGCCGGGGAGTCCTCGTCCCAGGGGCCGGCGGGGTCGATGGTCGTGGAGCCGCGCAGGGTGGGCCAGCCGCGGGTGAGCAGGACGTCCTTGATGGACACGGGCACGCCGTCCAGGGGCCCGAGCACCGCGCCGCGCGCCCGGCGGTCGGCCGCCGCCCGCGCCATGTCGAGCGTCGTCTCCTCGTCGACCAGGCAGAACGCGTTGAGCTCCGGGTCGTCCCGCCTGATGCGCGCGAGGACGGCCTCGGCGGCCTCGACCGGGGACAGCGTCCCCGCCTCGTACTCCGCCAGCAGTTCGGTCGCGGTCAGGTCGGCCGCGTCGGTCATGGCTCCCCCCTCTGGTTCGATCCGACATAGCCGAGCCGCTTGTCGACGATGTTGCGCAGCGGGCGGCCGGACGTGTAGCGGCCGAGGTTGTCGGTGAACAGCCGGACCAGCTCGTCCCGCCAGCCGACCACGTCGCCGGACATGTGCGGGGAGACGACGACGTTCGGCATCTCCCAGAGGGGGGAGGACGGCGGCAGCGGCTCGTCCTCGAAGACGTCCAGCGCGGCGCCCGCGATCCGGCCGTCGCGCAGCGCCTTGACGAGGTCGGGTTCGGCGACCAGCGCGCCGCGGCCCACGTTGATCAGCCGCGCGGACGGGCGCATCCGGTCCAGCGCGGCGGCGTCGATCATCCCGCGCGTCCGCGGGGTGAGCGGCGCGGCGAGCACGACGTAGTCGGCCTCGGCGAGCGCCTCGTCCAGCCGCTCCATCGGCAGGACGGTCCCGAGGTCCGGATCGGCGCGCCGGGCGGTGCGGCCGGCGCCGGTGACGGCGAGCCCGGCGGCGGTCAGCCGGCGGCCGATGGCGCGGCCGATCGGCCCGGTGCCGACGACCAGCGCGCGGGCGCCGGTGACGCGCTCGGTCTCGCGGTGCCGCCAGCGCCGCTCCGCCTGCAGCCGCAGGGTGGCGGGAAGGTCCTTGGCGAAGGCCAGCACGAGCCCGAGGACGTACTCGGCGATCGGCTCGTCGAACACCCCTCGCGAATTGGTGACGATCGTGTCGCCTTCGACCAGGGCGGGGAACAGCAGCCGGTCGACTCCGGCGCTCGCGATGTGCACCCAGCCCGGGGCGTCCCCGGACGGCCACGCGCCGGCGAGCGCGTCCGACAGGAAGTCCCACACGAAGACGGCGTCCGCTCCCGGAAGCGCCCCGGCCAGCTCCGTTTCGCGCACGTAGCGGATACGGGCGAGCCCCTCCGCCTCCGCCATTCCGCGCGGGTGGTCGTCCCCCACGAGAACCACCACGTCAGGCGGCCCACCGGCGGCGTGCTGAACAGGCTCCATCGGCGTCACTTCCGGGGTGTGCGGAGTTTACGTGAAGGCAACTCGGGGAGGCATTGACACGCTAGGAAGCGTTCGTAGGATTGTCAACAATCAGCGCGGTGCACCGCGGCCCCGGTTCACCGCACTGACACGTGCTGCAAGACCGTCGCAACCGTTGCCCATGCACAGGCCAGGACGGATCCCAGAGCGCTCTAAAGGAAGAGTCCTTCGGGTGGCGACGCTCTCGCCCACCCCTGTTCACGGGGAGGTCCAGCATGCCCAAGCTCATGACCATCACACTGGAGCGTCGCGGCGTCTCATGCGTCGCGGAGCTGCTGGAGAAGGACGCGCCGCGGACGTGCGAGGCGGTCTGGCGCGCCCTGCCTCTGGGCGGTGACGCGTACCACGCCAAGTACGCGCGCAACGAGGTCTACACGATGGTCGAGCGGTTCTCCGAGGAAGAGGTCGGCCTGGAGAACCCGACAGTCACCCCCATCCCGGGCGACGTCGTCTACTTCTCCTTCTCGGGCGGGATGCTCGACCGCAAGTTCAAGGAGGAGAAGAACATCCACGCGCTGCCCGGCGTCATCGACCTCGCCATCTTCTACGGCCGCAACAACCTGCTCTTGAACGCGGACGTCGGGTGGGTGCCGGGCAACGTGTACGCCACGATCGTGGACGGGCTCGACCGGATGGCCGAGGCGTGCAACGACGTGTGGCGGTCCGGGGGCGTCGGTGAGCGCCTCGTCTACACCCGCGCCGAGTCCTAGAGCGGTGGCCTCGCAGATGGCATTCGACCCCACGCTGGTCGTCGGCCCCGAGCTGCTGGCCCAGCACGGTATCGGGGTGGTCGCGCCGTTCGACTTCGCCCTGGACCGCGAGCTGTGGCGGTGGACGCCCGACGACGTGTCGCTGTTCATGACCCGGCTCCCGTACGTCCCGGTCCCGGTCACCGTGGAGATGGCGTCCGCGCTGTCCGACCAGTCGATCGTCCGGCAGGCGACCCGGGACGTCCTCGCGCCCGAGCCGCTCGTGGTCGCCTACGCCTGCGCGTCCGGCAGCTTCATCCGCGGCAAGGCGGGCGAGCTGGAGCTGCACCAGTCGATGACGTCGGTCGGCGCGCCGGTGTCGACGACGACGTCCGGCGCGCTGGTGGAGTCGCTGCGGCTGCTCGACGTGTCGCGCATCGCCGTCGTCACGCCGTACATAGACGCGGTCACCGACCGGCTCGTGTCGTTCCTCGGCGAGTACGGGATCGAGGTCGTGTCGTCGGTCGGGATGGGGCTGCTCAGCCACATCTGGAAGGTCGGCTACGGCGAGATCGTGTCGGCGGTGTCGACGGTCGACCGCCCCGAGGCCGAGGCCGTCTTCATCAGCTGCACGAACGTGCCGACCTACGACATCATCGCGCCGCTGGAGCAGATGATCCAGAAGCCGGTGCTGACCGCCAATCAGGTCACGATGTGCTCGGCGCTGCGCGCGATGGGCCGCACGGCGGCCGGTCCCGGGCAGTCGCTGGCGCAGCTGGCCCCGACCACGGCGGCCTGACCGCCATGATCCGCGAAGGTAGGATTGTCGACAACATGCGGCAGAGCACGGTGCGCGCCGGGTTCCTGTACCCGGGCTACAGCGCCGAGGACGACTACCCCGCCATGGAACGCGCCCTCCGGCGTTCGGGGCCGGGCGAGGTGAGCCTGCCGGTCGTGCACACGCTCATGCGCGAGGACGCGCACCGCGTCGACGCGCTGCTGGACATCGGCGGCGCCGACGTCCTCGGCGAGGGCGCCCGCGCGCTGCGCGGCATGGGCGTGGGCGCCGCGGTGTGGGCGTGCACCAGCGGCAGCTTCGTGTTCGGCTGGGACGGCGCGGCGCAGCAGGTCGCGGGCGTGCGGGAGGCGGCGGGGGTGCCGGCGTCCAGCACGTCGTTCGCGTTCGTGCACGCCGCGCAGGCGCTTGGCGTGCGGAGGGTCGCGGTCGCCGCGACCTACCCGTCCGACGTCGCCGAGCGGTTCGTCGCGTTCCTCGGGCACGCCGGCATCGAGGTGGTCGCGCTGTCCTGCCGGGGCATCGTGACCGCCGCCGAGGTCGGCACGCTCGGCCGCGAGGAGGTGCTCGCCTTCGTCGCGGCCAACGACCATCCGGACGCCGAGGCGGTGCTGGTGCCCGACACCGCGCTGCACACCGTGTCCTGGCTCGACGAGCTGGAGGCGCGGACCGGCAAGCCGGTGCTGACCGCCAACCAGGTGAGCGTGTGGGAGGGGCTGCGGCTCGCGTCCGGTCCCGGCGGGCTCCCGCCGCGCACCGGGCTGGGCCGGCTGTTCGCCGTGCCCGCCGCCGTCTCCGCCGTCCCCGCCGGCAGCGCCGCCGGGCCGGGACGACATACCTGGCAGCTATGACGAAAGGGGCCCGCGGCATGGGCCGATTGGGTGAGCTGGAACCTGTCCCCCGCAAGTCGACCGTCGAGATCGTCTCGGACGAGCTGCGCTCGGCGATCATGTACGGGTCGCTGGAGCCCGGCGCGCAGCTCGGCGAGGCCGACCTCGCGGGCCGCCTCGGCATCAGCCGCGGCCCGCTGCGCGAGGCGATGCAGCGGCTCGTCCAGGAGGGGCTGCTGGTCAGCGAGCCGCATCGGGGGCTGTTCGTGATCACCCTGGACGAGGGGGACGTCGAGGACGTCTACCGCGCCCGGCTGGCGATCGAGCGGGAGGCGTGCAAGCTGATCATGGAGCGGAACCGCGGTGAGGCGGTGGCCCGCCTCACCGAGGCCCTCGAAGCGCTCGTGGAGGCGGCGAAGCAGCGCGACCGGGTCGCGATGAGCGACGCCGACCAGGCGTTCCACGAGGTGCTGGTCAGCTCGTCCGGCAGCCCCCGGCTGGAGCGGATGGCGCACACGCTGCTCGTCGAGACCCGCATGTGCCTGAACGCGCTGCAGGACACCTACCCCGAGCCGTCCGACCTCGTCGAGGAGCACCGCCGGCTCGTCGACGCGATCGGCGACGGGGAGGAGGAGCGGCTGCTCGCGCTCATCGAGGAGCACATGACCGACTCCATCCGCCGGCTCAGCACCTCCCGTCCGTAGCGGAGGGGCGCCCCCTGGACATCCGCTCCCGGGGGCACCTACATTGCAGATTGTCGACAATCTACCGGAGGGGACGCGCATGGCTCGGCTCTCACCCCTGCTCAAGCAGGCGACTCCCGTCCTGGCCGAACGCGGCGAGGGCGTGTACCTCTACGACACCGACGGCCGCCGGCACCTGGACTTCACCGCGGGCATCGGCGTCACGAACACCGGCCACTGCCACCCGCGCGTGGTGGAGGCCGCGCGCAAGCAGGTCGGCACGCTCATCCACGGGCAGTACACGACGGTCATGCACGAGCCGCTGCTGCGGCTGGTCGACGCGCTCGGCGAGGTCCTGCCCGACGGCCTGGACTCGCTGTTCTTCCTCAACAGCGGCAGCGAGGCCGTCGAGGCGTCCGTCCGGCTGGCCCGGCACGCCACCGGGCGGCAGAACATCGTCGTCTTCCACGGCTCCTTCCACGGCCGGACGATGGGCGCCGCCGCGCTCACCACGGCCGGCACCAAGTTCCGCGCGGGCATCGGCCCGCTGATGCCGGGCGCCGCGATCGCGCCGTTCCCGCAGGCGTACCGGTACGGGTGGTCGGAGGAGGAGGCGACCCGCTTCGCGCTGCGCGAGCTGGACTACCTGCTCGTCACCGCGAGCCCGGCCTCCGACACCGCGGCGTTCATCGTCGAGCCCGTGCTCGGCGAGGGCGGCTACATCCCGGCGCCGCCCGCGTTCCTGGAGGGGCTGCGGGAGCGCGCCGACCGGCACGGCATCCTGCTGATCATGGACGAGGTGCAGACCGGCTACGGCCGCACCGGCCGGTTCTGGGGCCACGAGCACTCGGCCGCGCGGCCCGACGTCCTCATCACCGCCAAGGGGCTGGCCAGCGGCTTCCCGCTGTCGGCGATCGCGGCGCCCACCGCGCTCATGGAGAAGGCGTGGCCGGGCTCCCAGGGCGGCACCTACGGCGGCAACGCGGTGGCGTGCGCGGCCGCGCTCGCCACCCTCCAGGTCATCGCCGACGAGGACCTCGTCGGCAACGCCGCCCGGCAGGGCGCGCGGCTGAGCGACGGGCTCCGCAAGGTCGCCGCCGACCACCCGGAGATCGGCGACGTGCGCGGCCTCGGCCTGATGCAGGCGAGCGAGTTCACCACGGCCGGCGGGGAACCCGACGCGGCCACCGCGCAGCGGGCGCACCGGGCGGCCGCCGAGCGCGGCCTGCTCCTGCTGACCTGCGGCGCGCACGGCAACGTCGTCCGGATGATCCCGCCGCTGATCGTCACCGAGCGGCAGATCGACGACGCCCTCGGCCTGTGGGCCGCGGCCGTCGGCGACGCGCTCGCCTGAACCGGGGGAGGTGAGGGGCGGCCGGGACCGCGCCGCCCCTCATCCCCGCCCGCCGGCCGCCTCCTGTTAGATTCCGAACCCCGTTCTGACATCGAGGAGGCTGCGTTGGGCCCCTGGCACACCCCGGAGCGCGCGGAGCTGCGCCGGCTCGTCCGCGACTTCACCGCGCGGGAGATCGTCCCGCACCTCGCCGCGTGGGAGGACGCCGGCGAGCTCCCCCGCGCGCTGCACGCCAGGGCCGCCGAGGCGGGGCTGCTCGGCGCCGGGTTCCCGGAGAAGGCCGGCGGGTCCGGCGGCGAGCTGTTCGACGCGCTGATCGTCGCCGAGGAGATCATCCAGGCGGGCGGGTCCGGCGGCGTCGTCGCCTCGCTGTTCACGCACGGGATCGCGCTGCCGCACATCATCGCGTCCGGCGACGACGCCCTGATCGACCGGTTCGCCCGGCCGACGCTGGCCGGCGAGACGATCGGCGCGCTCGGCGTGACCGAGCCCGGCACGGGGTCGGACGTGGCGGGCATCCGCACCACCGCAGTCCGCAATGGGGACCACTACGTCGTCAACGGCGCCAAGCTGTTCATCACCTCCGGCGTCCGCGCAGACTTCGTCACCACGGCGGTCCGGACGGGCGGACCGGGCGTCGACGGCATCTCCCTCCTCGTCATCGAGAAGGGCACGCCCGGCTTCACGGTGTCGGGGCCGCTGCGCAAGATGGGGTGGCTCTGCTCGGACACGGCGGAGCTGTCGTTCAGCGACGTCCGCGTGCCGGCCGCGAACCTGGTCGGCGCGGAGAACAGCGGGTTCCTGCAGATCGTGCAGAACTTCGTGACCGAGCGGCTGTCCCTCGCCGTGCAGGCGTACGCGACGGCGCAGCGCTGCCTCGACCTCACGCTCGGCTGGGTCCGGGAGCGGGACACCTTCGGCCGGCCGCTCGCGTCCCGGCAGCTCGTCCGGCACAAGATCGCCGAGATGGCCCGGCAGACGGACGTGGCCCGCACCTACGTCCGCGCGGTCGCCGAGCGCCACGCCGCGGGCGAGGACGTGCTCGCCGAGACCGCCTACGCCAAGAACACCGCCGTCCTCGCCTGCGAGCACGTCGTGCACGAGGCCGTCCAGCTGCACGGCGGGATGGGCTACATGCGGGAGTCGGAGGTCGAGCGGCACTACCGCGACGCCCGCATCCTCGGGATCGGCGGCGGCACCAGCGAGATCATGAACGAGATCGCGGCCAAGCGGCTCGGCCTCTAGGAACGCGGGACGGCGCCCGGCGGCGAAAGGGCGGGACCGCCGGGCGCCGCGGCCGGGCGCGGTCAGCCGAGCGGCCTGCCGCAGTCGATGGGCCAGTACGGGCCCCAGATGTCGAGCGAGTTCAGCACGAACTTGATCGCCACCGGGTCGAAGGCGATGCCGACGTGCGCGTTGGTGTCGTCCGGGCACTTGTCCTGCAGCAGGACGTTCTGCGCGTTCGAGCCGTTGAGGAACGCCGAGGTGTAGGGCGTGACGACCTCGTCGTACCTGGTGGCGAGGACGATGTAGGCCGGGCCGGGCACCGTGTCGCCGCCGGCGTTGAGCTCCTTGAGGAAGTCGGAGCCGGTGATCTGCTGGCCCGCGGCCGGCGCGGCCTTGACGACGGCCTGCGTGATGCCGAGCAGGCTGCCCAGCTGGACGAGGCCCGCCAGGTTGGTGCCGTGGTTGGACGGGACGAGCCCCACGAGCCTGCCGACCTTCGCCGCGCCGCCGAGGAACTTCATGTAGTAGCGGGGCATCATTCCGCCCTGCGAATGCCCGACGATGTCGACCTTGGACGCACCGGTCGAGGCGAGCACCCTGTCGACGAACGCCGACAGTTCTCCGGCCGATGCGGGAATGTCATGGATTCCCTGGATAGGGCCGTCCTCCGGGCCGCCGTAATTGAGGGCGTAGACGCAGTATCCGGCCTTCTTCAGGGCCGGAGAGAGTTTCTGCCAGTTGAACGCCATGTTCTCGAACGTCCCGTGCACGAGAACGACCGGCCGGGGATGCCAGAACGACGGCCTGCAGTTCCAGTCGTTCGCGCCGTCCGGGCTGGTCTCGGCGTGCGCGGCGGGCGCGGCCAGGCCCGTCGCGGCGAGCACGGCGGCCGCCGCCGCGGCGGTCGCCGCCCAGGACCGGAGTCGTCTGAAACGCATGGGAATCTCCCTCGTGAGGGCACGCCGAAAAGAGGCCGCGACCCGCACGAATTCACCGGGTCCGGCCGCTCATCGCCGTGATGATCGGGGTGGAGTTCCCACAACGTACGACCGCTTCGGGGCGCGGTCTTGTGGAATGGCCGCCGGTTTGCCGGGCGGCCTTGTCAGCCGACTCACAATTGGATCGGCGCGCATACCGCCCGGCCTGCGGCGATCCGCCGCAGGCCGGGTGCGGGCGGCTCACGCCTGGGCGACGGCGCCCTCCTTCAGGAGGGTCTCGGTGTCGTCGAAGCCGAGGTCGTCCAGGATGGCGCGGGTCTGGCCGCCGGGGAGGGCGGGAACGCCGTCGGTCTCCGCGGCGGTGCGGGAGAAGCGGGGCGCCGGGGCGGGCTGGCGGTGGCCGGCGAGGTCGGGGAACACGCCGCGGGACGTGTTGTAGGGGTGCTCGGCCGCCTCCGTCAGCGACAGGACGGGGGCCACGCAGGCGTCGCTGGGAACGAAGATCTCCGTCCACTCGTCGCGGGTCTTCGTCTTGAAGACGGCGGCGAACCGCTCGCGGAGCACCGGCCAGCCGGCGCGGTCGTGCTGGTGCGGGAGGTCCTCGCCGTCCAGGCCGGCGAGGCGGAGGAACTCGGCGTAGAACTGCGGCTCGATGGCGCCGACGGCCATGTGCTTCCCGTCGGACGTCTCGTAGACGTCGTACCAGGGGGCGCCGGTGTCGAGCATGTTGACGCCGCGGCGGTCCTCCCAGAGGCCGCCCGCGAGGAACGCGTGGATGAACGTCGACAGGTGGGCGGTGCCGTCCACGATCGCGGCGTCGACGACCTGGCCGCGCCCGCTCGTCCTCGCCTCCAGGAGGGCGGACAGGACGCCGACGACCAGGTACATGCTGCCGCCGGCGAAGTCGCCGAGCAGGTTCATCGGGACCTGCGGCGGGCCGTCCGCGCGGCCGATGGCGTGCAGGGCGCCGGTGATGGCGATGTAGCCGACGTCGTGGCCGGCGGTGTGCGAGAGCGGCCCCTCCTGGCCCCAGCCGGTCATCCGGCCGTAGACGAGCCGCGGGTTGCGGGCGAGGCAGTCGTCCGGGCCGATGCCGAGGCGCTCGGTGACGCCGGGCCGGAACCCTTCGAGCAGCACGTCGGACTTCTCGGCGAGGCGGAGCACGACCTCGCGGCCCCGCTCGCTCTTCAGGTCGATGGCGATCGACCGCTTGCCGCGGTTGGTGAAGTCGGTGCCGCCGGCCGTCTCGCCCTCCCGGACGGCGGAGGCGCGGTCGACGCGGATCACGTCGGCGCCGAGGTCGGCCAGCAGCATCGCGGCGAACGGCCCCGGTCCGATCCCGGCCAGCTCGATCACCCGTACTCCGGACAGCGGCCCCTTGCCCATCTGCGACTCCCTGAATCTTGTTCGGTCTCCCCCAGTGTGCACCATCCAGGTAAGCGCGCGCTGACTCGGGTGCGGGTCAGCGGGCGGTGAGGGACACCGGGGTCTTCGGGGTCCCGGTGGCGACCAGCAGGCCCTTGTGCGTCGTCGAGCGGCGCACGCCGTCGGCGTGCGGGACGAGGCCGCGTCCGGCGGCGGCCACGTAGTACCAGCGGTCCGACGGCGCCCGCCACCACGTGCCGCTGACCGGGCGGCCGGCGTCGCACGCGCCCGTGGGCCGGGCCTCCGCGCCGAGCAGCGTCGCCCGGGCGGTGCTCCCGCCCGCCGCGTACGTCAGCCGGGTGCACACCCAGTCGGCGTGCCCGCCGCCGTGCGGCAGCCTCCCGGACCAGAAGCCGAACGCCGTCGCCTCCGACACCGGGCTGGCCGGGCGCGGCGTCGCGCAGGCCAGCCGGTTCCAGATCTCCCGGCCCTGCCCGCCGAGGCGCTCCGGCCGCTCGTCCCGCGGCCGCCGGCCGGGCGGGCGGTAGCCGAGGACGGCGGCGCGCGGGCCGCCGAGGTCGCCGACCGTCCGGGAGCCGAGGTGGAACAGCGGGCCGCGCCCGCAGCCGGTGTCCGCGCGGGCGGGGGCGGTCACGCCGCCGGACACCGCCAGCCGGTCGCCGGAGAGCGTCTCGGGCCGGGCGTCCCACGGGGCGAGCAGGTAGCGCCCGCCGCCGAGGGCGATCGGGGCGGACGGACCGGTCCCGGCCGGGACGACGTCCAGCCGGCCGGGGGTGTAGCGGGCCAGCAGGCCGCCGCGCCGCAAGAGGGCGAGGGGCGTGCCGTCGAGGCGGCCCGCGTAGAGGAGCTGGGCGGTGCCGCCCGCGGCGCGCCGGCCGCCGGGCGCGCCCGCCCACGCGGCCGCGGCGCGCCGCACGAACGCCCGGTCGCCGGCGAGCTCGCCGCGCGCGGGCCAGGCGTCCAGGGTGCGGGCGCCGCGCGTCCAGGCGTCCGGGGCGGCCGACACCGGCCGCGGCGCGGGCGGCGGCGCCTCGCCGGCGTCGCCGCGCTCGGTCGCGTCGTGCGCGCCCACGAGCCCGGCGGTGAGGACGGCCGCGGTCGCGAGCGGCAGCACCGACCGGGTGCGCACGGGGCGCAGCGCCTGCGGCTCGAACCGGTCGGCGCCGCGCGGCACCGGCACGCGGACGGCCTCGGCGGCGCGGATCGCCGACCAGGGGTCGCGCACGCCCAGCTCGATCAGCTGGTCGCGGATCTGGTACCGGGGCAGCCCCTCGATGTGCCGGAGCACGTAGGCGGCGCGGACGTGCGGCGCGAGCCGGGACAGCGCGGCGGTGAGCGCCGGGTCGGGCAGCCGCCCGGGCAGCGCGCGCAGCCAGGGGCCGAGGCCGATCTGCAGGCGGCGGGAGGGGCGCAGCGCCCGGCGCAGCACACGGGTGCGCCAGCGGGCGCGCCCGGCGGCGGAGCGGTCGCGGGCGCCGCGCGCGGCGCCGTCCACGATCCGGCGGGCGATCGCCAGCCGGTAGACGCGCTTGCCCCTGCCCGGCAGAACGAAATACGCCATGCGGACAAGGTCCCCATAAGCCGATTTTGCCGGCGGCGTTTCCGTCTCCGGTTTCGTCATGACATCTTCCGTCACGGCGGGCCACTCCCTCTGGGCCGTTCCATCGTCGCGAACCCCGAGGTTAGAGCGCCGCGAGCGGGCCGCGGCACGGAATTGGCACAACGATTAACCAGCCCGAAAGAAATGTCCCGGCATTTCCGGACGGATCCGTGCCGCGGCGCGTGTTCGCGGGAGGAGCCGCGCCGGATTCGTCCCCGTACTACGCTGTTGACCTCCCGGGGAACCGTCCTGCGCCGCACCCCGTCGGACCCGTGCGGCCGGACCTGCGCGCCCCCGCCGCGACCCGGACAGACGAGCGACGGAGAGGGATCCCCCCACCCATGACCGAGGACGTCCCCGGCTACCGGGTGCTGGAGCAGGTCGGCGAGGGCGGCTTCAGCGTCGTGTACCGCGCGCACCAGGAGCGCCTCGACCGGATGGTCGCGCTCAAGGTCCTGTCGGTCGGCGCGGTGGACGCCGCGGCGATGCGCCGGTTCCAGCGCGAGTGCAAGATCACCGGGCGGCTGTCCGGGCACCCCAACATCGTGACGGTGCTCGACACCGGGACCACGCGCGCCGGCCGCCCCTACATCGCGATGGAGTACTTCGAGCACGGCGCGCTGACCGACCGGCTCGCCAAGGAGGGGCCGCTGCCGGTCGCGGACGTGCTGCGCATCGGAGTGAAGATGGCGGGCGCGCTCGCCGCCACCCACGAGACCGACGTCCTGCACCGGGACGTCAAGCCGCAGAACGTGCTGCTGTCCAAGTACGGGGAGCCGGCGCTCGCCGACTTCGGCGTCGCCCGCCTGGTCGACTCCTTCGACGCCACGCACACCCAGGCGTTCACCCCGCACCACGCGGCGCCCGAGGTGCTGGAGGGCCGGCCGCCCGGCGTGGGCGCCGACGTCTACTCGCTGGGCTCGACGCTGTACCAGCTGCTGGCCGGGCAGCCGGCGTTCAAGGGCCCGCCCGGCGAGGGCATCGCGCTGCTGATGCTGCGGATCCTGCACGAGCCGCCGCCGCCGATCCAGCGGCCGGACGTCCCGCCGCGGGTCTCGGACGTCATCGGCCGCGCGATGGCGAAGACGCCCGAGCAGCGCTACGCGACCGCCGTGGAGTTCGCGCGGGCGCTGCAGCAGGTGCAGGCCGAGCTGGGGCTCCCGGTCACGGACGTGCCCCACAGCGCCGCCGCGGTCCGCCCGGGGCCGGCGCCCGGTCTGCCGGGGCCGCCGCTCGTCCCGGAGTGGGCGCCGACGACGAGCGACCCGCACACGGGCGACCCGCGTGCGAGCGGCTCCCACGGCGGCACGGGCCCGACCACGCCGCACACGAACCCGACGGCGCCCCACACCGGCCCGCCCGCGCCGCTCCCCGGCCGGCCGCACGACGGGCCGCGCCGCGGGCTGGTCGTCGCGGCGGGCGTCGCGCTCGCCGGCGGGCTGGCGCTCGGCGTCGGGGCCCTCGCGCTGGCGGGCCCCGGCGGGGAGGGCGGGGAGCACGCCGCCGGTCCGCCGCCGTCCCAGGCCGTCCCGCAGGCCGGGACGCAGCAGCGGCAGCCGGTGACGGCCGCGCAGCTCGCGGCGGCGCGGCCGCGCAAGGTCGCCGTCCGGCAGGCCGGCCGGACGGCCGCGCTCGCCTGGACGCTGCCGCCCGCCGCGCGGGAGCTGCCGCTGCTCGTGCAGCGCCGGCCCGCGGGGAACGAGCCGATCGTGACGGTCCCGGCAGGGTCGCGCTCGGCGACTGTGCCGGGCCTGCGGCCGAAGACCGCCTACTGCTTCAAGGTCGGCGCGGTGCTGCGCCTCAACCAGGGCGCGGCGCCGGACGTCGCCTGGTCGGCGCCCGCCTGCCTGCGCACGGGCAAGGCCAAGCCCGCCAAGCCGAAGCGCGGCTGACCGGCGCTACTTGCACTTCCATACGGGCGGCCCGGCGAAGCTCTTCCAGTCGCCGGGCGTGTTGACCAGGTAGCCGAGCAGGTAGCCGGTCTTGCCCTGCCAGGTGACCTTGGCGTACATGTCGCCGGCGAGGCTGGAGTCCCGCGGGTGCGTGTAGTAGACGCCCTTCTCCTGGCAGTGGACGGTGATCATCTCGCCGTTGTTGTCGTGCATGGTGGCGACGAGCGCGCCGTTCTTGCCGTCGGGCGCGGCCCGGATGTAGGCGTCGGAGTTGCCGTTGCGCTCCACCGGGTACTTGGCCGCGGGGCCGGTCAGCGTCGCGTCGAGCACCGCCGCCGCGCCGGTGCCGGCGCCGTTGGCCGCCGTGACGGCGAAGCTGTAGGAGCCGTTGGTGTACACGTCGCCGAGCGTCACGGACGTCTGCGCCCCGGTGGCCGAGCCGCTGACCGGGCCGTCGTAGGCGAGCCGGTAGGTGACCGAGCCCGCGCCGGGCGGCGGCGTCCACGACACCTTGGCGCCGGACGACGTGGCCTGGGCGGTGAGGCCGGTCGGCGCGCCCGGCGCCACGCACGGCCGGACGGGGTCGCTCGCCGCCGACACCTGCTCGCGGGTCCGGCCGCGGGCGTCCCGGTAGCGGACGGCGACGCGGAACCGGTACTCGCGCCCGCAGTCGCCGCCGCCGACCGTGAACGTGAAGGGCCCCGCGCCCTGCCGGATCGCGGACGGGCTCACGGTCATGCCGGACGGGACGTCCTTCAGCACGTAGCCGATGACGCCGTCGCCCTGCGAGGGCTGGAAGTCGACCCGCATCGTGCCCGCGCCGGGCGTGACGGAGATGTTGGACGGCGCGCTCGGCGGCTCCCCCGGGCCGGGCGGCGCGGGCGGCTGGGACGGCTGCCGCGGCGCGCGGGGCGGCGGGGCCTCCCCGCCTCCGGGCAGCGGGATGGGCCGGCGGTCCGGCCCGCCGGGCACCCGGTCCTTGTACTTGTCGACGCCCTTCCCGGCGCCCTCCCGGTCGATGACGACGGCGCGCGGGCCGGACGGGTCGTTCGCCCAGAGCATGCCGTCGCGGACGAAGACGTCCAGCTTGGCGGGCCGCCCCGCGACCGGGACGGGCTTCTCGAACCGGTTGTTCGCCGAGTCGTACACGATCAGCGCGCCGGCGGTCTCGTCCGGGATGTAGACCTTCGCGCCGAGCATCTGCGGCGGCCGGTAGCGGTGCCTCGGCATCGCGAGCCGCGTGCTGGAGTAGCGGCCGGTGCCGGTGTCGACGGTGACGAGCGACCCGGCGCCGGGCACCAGCAGCGGGACGGTCTCGCCCTCGGTCGCGGCGGGCGCGAGCACGCCGCCGCGCCCGGCCCGCCGCACGGTCGTCGGCAGGCTCACCGTGATCTTCTCGCCGGACGCCTTGACGACGGTCGCGGTCGCGGCGGTGGAGTCGGTGACGACCGGGTTCCCGGCCGCCATGGTGAGCGCGAGGCTGTCGCCCGCCTCGCCGACGCGGACCGGCGGCCGCAGCCGGCCGCCGGAGAACGCGGCGACCTCGCCGTTCCGCGCCACCGGCACCCACAGCGCGCCGCGCGCGTCGATGCCGGCCTGCCCGAGGACCGGCGGCAGCGTCGCGGACGCGCCGACGGGGGTCAGCGCGACCGGGTCGATCTCCTGCACGACGCCCTTGACCGAGTCGACCGTGTACGCCTTCCCGCCCGCGGCGAGGACCTGGATGCCCTTGCCGAGCGGGCGGCTCGTCCCGATGTCGAGCTGGGACGGGTCGAGCCGGCTGACGACGCCGGTGTCCAGGTCGACGATCAGCACGGTACCGCCGTCCTGGACGATCTTGATGTTGTGGCCGCGCATCTGCGGGACCACGGCCGTCTTGCCGTCGACCTTGCCCGCCGGGCCGTTGACGTGCACGACGAGCCCCCGGCCGGTGGCGGTCAGCCAGGCTCCGACGTCGGCGAGCCGGTAGGTGGCGCTCGCGACGCCCACCCCGTAGACGGCGGCGGCGATGGCGAGCACGCCGACGAGCCCGGCGGCGACCTGCCCGGTCAACCGGTCACGCCGGAACAAAGACCCCAGAAACGCCAGACGCACGCGTGTTCACCTGCCCCGTTCGCACCGGAAACCGTACTGTCTCCCGCCGCGCACCCGCCCGGGTTTTCCCGGAAAGATCAATTTTCGCGGAGCGCCGCGGTGTAGGCGGGGACGGTGATGTTGCGGCCCGACACGACGACCACCGGGCGGCCGGTGACCTCGACCTGACCGGCGAGGACGGCGGCGAGGCCCGCGGCGCCGGCGCCCTCGGCGACGAGGCCGTGCTCGTGGAAGAGCCCGCGGAGCGCCGTCCGGATCTGGTCATCGGTCACCGAGGTCAGCTCGGCGGTCTCCCCGATCACCTCCGGGGTCACGCTGCCGGGTTCGAGGTTGCCGGGCAGGCCGTCGGCGAACGTCTCGCCGACCTCGACCCCGACGACCCGCCCGGCCGCCAGCGAGGCGGACACGCCGCGCGACACGGCCGACTCGACGCCGACGATCCGCACGTCCCCGCGCTCGCGCGCCCAGAGGCAGAGCCCGGCGAGCAGCCCGCCGCCGCCGACCGGCGCGACCACCGTGAGCGGCCCCTCGGCCTGCCGGTCGAGCTCGCGTCCGATGGTGCCCTGCCCGGCGATCACGGCGGGGTCGTTGTAGGGCGAGACGTAGTGGCCGGGGAGGGTCATCGCGTGCGCCTCGGCCTCGTCGTAGGTCAGCCCGTGCTGCACGAGCCGCACCGGGTACGCGCCGATCTTGTCGACCTTCACCCGCGACGCGCGCGTGGACACGACCACGGTCACGTCGGCGCCGGACTTCGCGGCGGCGTAGCCCATCCCGAGGCCGTGGTTGCCGGCACTCGCGGTGACCGCGGGCACGCCTTCCGGGAGCGCCGCGACGGCCGCGAGCGCGCCGCGCACCTTGAACGCGCCGGTCGGCTGGCACGTCTCCAGCTTCAGCAGCGCGCCGGGCGCCAGGCCGGACGGGACGAGCGGGGTGGGCGGGAGCTCGGCGGAGACGACCCGCCAGGCGCGCTCCAGGTCGCCGGGGCCGGGCGCGCGGACCGCCCGCGCCGTCACGGCCGCTCCCGGTGCGCCTCGTCGAGCCGCTCGTGGAGGCGGCCGCGGATCTCCTCGGGCGTGTAGGACCGGCGGCGCCGCTCGGCGCGCACGATCACCGCGCCGGTCGCGGCGACGCCGACGAGCCCGGCGACGCCCAGCGCCTTCCACAGGCCGGGGCCCTTCCACGCGCCCTTTCTCCATCGCATGCGACTACCGTAGCGATCATGCCGGGTACGAGCATCTCCCTCGACCGGGCCGCCGAGCTGACCCGCACCGGGGACGTGTGGCTGTTCCGCGGCCGGACGGTCGCGGACCGCGCGATCCAAATGACGACGAACAGCCCCGTCAACCACGTCGGCATGGCGCTGGTCGTCGACGACCTGCCGCCGCTGATGTGGCACGCCGAGCTGGGCCGCTCGCTGCGCGACATGTGGACGGGCGGCCACCACCGGGGCGCC
The DNA here is from genome assembly GCF_040302145.1 of Spirillospora sp. NPDC127506. NCBI lineage: Bacteria > Bacillati > Actinomycetota > Actinomycetes > Streptosporangiales > Thermomonosporaceae > Spirillospora > Spirillospora sp. NPDC127506. Next base: position 63,708 of record NZ_JBEORG010000033.1, read on the forward strand.
CAGCTGCACGACCTGCGGGACGCCGTCCTGGTCTGGGGCGACCGGTACGGGCAGCGGGCGTGGCTGCGGCAGCTCGACCCGCCGGCGTCCCGGGCGATGGAGGACGCGGCGCTGCGCGCGGTGGCCCGGCTGGACGGCACCCCGTTCCCGTCGACGTCGAAGCTGGCGGCGCGCTGGGTGCGGGGCCGGGTGCCGGTGCGGCGCCCCGCCGGACGGGACGCCGACCTGGAGACGGCGTTCTGCGCGGAGATCGTCGCGGTGACCTACCAGGCGATGGGCCTGCTCCCGAAGGGCCGCCGCCCGAACTGGTTCGACCCGGGCCGCTTCTGGAGCGGGGACGACCTGGACCTGGAGACGGGCGCCGTGCTCGGCGGCGAGATCGCCGTGACCGTGCCCGCGTCCTGACGCCCCCGCGGGTTCCCGGGATCGCGGGGCGCGGTCAGCGCGGCGGCGGCTCGGCGCGGCGGCGGTCTTTCAGGGACCGCGGGTGCAGGCGGCGGCGCAGGCGGCGCAGGCGCCCGGCCTTGGCGGTGACGAGGCGTCCGAGCGCGTCGGTGTGGTCCCAGGCCCGGTCGGCGGCGCGCGGGTCGGGCTGGGACGCGGCGAAGCGGGCGTGGTTGACCAGGTCGGCGAGCGGCGCCAGGTGGTCGCGGGCGGCGTCGCCGACGGTGGACGCGCCGAAGTGCGCGACCTCGTGGGCGGTCAGGGTCCGGGACGCGGACAGGCCGGCGTCCGCGAGGTGGTCGAGCGCCTGGTGCCAGGCGCCGGTGATGCGGGCGGCGGGCGTGCCCGTCCGGCGCCGCCGCCTGCGCAGGGCCGGGGCGGTGAGGACGGCGCACAGGTAGCCGATGAGGAGGGCGGCCGCGGCGAGTGCGGCGAACACCCACCACGGGGTCGGGGAGCCGGCGGCGGGGGCCGCCTTCCGCTGCTCCCGCTGCGCCGTCTCGGTCTGCTCGGGGGCGCGCTGCCGGGAGGCCGCGCTCTTCTGCGCCTGCTCCAGCTTCTGCTGGGTCTGCCCGGCGGCGACGCCGCCGTCGTCCTTGGACGGGCGGGCGCTGTCGGGGAGCGGGTTGAAGCGGATCCAGCCGAGGCGGTCGAACTTGATCTCGGGCCACACCATCACGTCCCCGGAGCGGATCTGGACGGTGCCGCCCGCGCGCAGGCCGCCCTCGAACCCCACGACGACGCGGGACGGGAGCCCCAGCGTCCGGGCGAGCAGGGCGTAGGCGGTGGCGAAGTGCTCGGGCGTGCCGCGCCTGCCCTGGCCGAGGAAGTAGTCGATCTGCCGGTAGCTGTGCCCGGGCGGCGCGGTCACGTCGTACTTGGCGTAGACCTTGAGGTAGTCGGCCAGCATCGCGGCCTTCTGGAGGGGCGTCGCCGCGCCCCGGGTGGCGGCCTGCGCGAACTTGCGGAACTCGGCGATCTGGACGGGCGGCTGCTTCGCGCCCGGCCCCCAGGGGAGCCGCCGCGCGGCCTCCGCCTCGGCGTCGGTGGCGACGCCCGCGTCCGCCAGGTCGTCGGCCGTCCACTCGGGCACCGCGGACTCGACCCGGTAGGTCTGGCCGGGGCGCAGCGGCCGCGCGGCGGCGAGGGCGCCGCTGCCCGGGTCGACGACGACGGGGAGCCCGTCCACCCGCCGGGGCCGGTCGGGCGCCGGGACCCACACGCCGGTCAGCTCGCGGATCGTGATGCGCTGGGCGACCTCGTGCCGCTCGTCCGGCGCCGGCCCCGCGGGCACGCGGCTCCCGGTGGGGACGAACCGGGCCGTGGACGACCAGGTCACGCCGTCGAACCGGTCCAGGACGGCGAGCCGCTCGGCCGGCGTGCTCGCCGCGCCGACGGTGAACAGGACCCGGCCGGGGCTCAGCAGCCAGCCGCCGACGCGGTCGAGCGGGCTGACGCCGTCGCGCCGCTGCGGCGGCGGGGCCTGCACCCGCTCGCGCGGGTCGTAGGGCGCGGCGCCGACCGGGACGAGCGGGCCGGCGGCGAACGCCAGCGCGCCGAGGACGGCGGCCGCCGGGATCCCCGCGGCGAGCGGGCGCCAGGCGACGCCCGCGCCGGGGCCGTCCGCGCGGATCAGCACGAGGACGGCGATCAGCACGGCGGTGGCGGCGGCGAGCGGCATGTTCGATCCGGGGCCGTCCACGCCGAGCAGCAGCGCCACCGCCCACACGCCGAGCGCCGGGACGGCCGGCGCGGCGCGCAGCCAGGTGCGGAGCGCGAGTTCGGCGGACGCGAACGCCGCGAGCCACACCGTCACGCTGACCAGGACGAGGTATTCGGGCTCGGCGGGCGCGGGCAGCAGCGTGGTCAGGACCGCCTTCCACGAGCTGAGCACGCCCTCGCGCAGCGCCTGCGGCAGCGTCCCGCCGCTCAGTGCCGGGCGCAGGACGGTGACCGACACGGTCGCGGCCCACGCGGGCACGGTGAGCACGAGCGAGATCCACAGCGGCCACGGCCCCTTCTTGCGCGGGCCCGACAGCAGCCCGGCCAGCAGCGTGGGGACCACCGCCGCGACGGCGGCGACCGGGACGACCGGCCCGAGGCCGAAGACCCGCTGGAACGAAAGGCCGGCGACGGCGGCCAGGGCGGCCGTCACGGCCAGCGCGATATAGCGGCTCACCAGGCCCGCCGCCACGATTCCGCCAGGCCGTCCAGGTCATCGACGTCGACGGCCAGGACGCCGGGCGGCGCGGAGGCGGGCCCGTCCGGCCGGACGCGCAGCACCACGACCCGGTCGAACCGGGGCCGGACGGACGCGATCCGCCCCATCTCGGCGTCGCCGTTCGTGACGACGACGAGGGAGCCGCCGGGGCGCACGCTCCGCACCGCGTCCACGGCCGACCGCCGCCCGTCGTCCGTCCCGACCGCGGTGAGGGCGTCGAGCAGGGCCTCGGCGTCGTCCGGGCCGCCGCGCGTGGCGGCCAGCGGCCCGGCGCCGGTGAGGACGCGGACGGGGAAGCCCGCCGAGGCCGCCCCGGCGGCCGCGGACGCCGCCGCGTCCACGGCCAGCTCGAAGTCGTCGGGCTCCGGCCAGGCCGCCGCCCGCGCCTCCAGCACGACCGTCGTCGTCGGCAGGCTCGCGTCCACGAGCCGGCGGACCATCAGCGTCCCGGTGCGGGCCGACGACTTCCAGTGGATGTGCCGCAGCTCGTCGCCGACGACGTACTCGCGGAGCGCGTGGAACGTCGCCGAGCCCGCCGGGGACCGGTCGCTCGTCGGCCCCTCCAGGTGGTGGGCGCGGCCGGACGGCAGCACCGGCAGCCGCACCGTCCGCGGCCGGACGAGCAGCACCCGCGGCTCGCCGTACTCGCGGACCCGGCGGGCCAGCCGCAGCGGGTCGGCCCGCTCCAGCCGCAGCGGGCCCACGGCGATCTCGCCGCGCCGCGCCGTCGGCAGCGTGTACGTCACGGTGCGCCTGCCGCCCCGGCGCAGCCGCGGGATGCCGACCGCCACGTCCGCGGGGCCGGCGGCGTCCCGCGCGCTGAGCCCCCGGACCGCGCGCCCCCTGTTCGCGACGTGCAGGACGCCGACGGCGGGCTCCCCGCGCGCCACCTTCGCGGGGGCGATCTCCCGGCCGACGTCCAGGCGCGGTCCGGGCAGCGTCCACAGCAGCGCGCCCGCCACCGCGGCGAGCCCGGCGACCGCCAGCGCCGCGGGCTCGGGGTAGCCGAGCCACCAGCCCGCCGCGTACAGCGCCGCCGAGGCGGCCGCCGTCCCCCACCCGAGCGGCGTCAGCACGTCACACCCGCTTCTCAGACGCCCGCGGCCTGCGGGGTCGGCACGTTCTGCAGCACCTCGCCGACCACGTCCGCGCCGGTGCGGCCGCGCAGCTCGGCCTCCGGCGTCACGAGCAGCCGGTGCGCGACGACCGGGACGGCGAGCGCCTTCACGTCCTCGGGGACCAGGTAGGAGCGCCCGGCCGCGGCCGCCCGCACCCGCGCCGCGCGCAGCAGCGCGATCCCCGCCCGGGGGCTCGCGCCGAGCCGCAGCTCGGGGTGCTCGCGGGTGGCCGCGACGACCCGCACCAGGTAGTCGTGCAGCGGCGGCGCGACGTGCAGCCGCTGCGCGAAGTCGATCGCGCGGGCGAGGTCCTCGCCGCCCAGCACCGGCGGCAGCCGGTCGAGCGCCGGGCCCGACGGCGCGCCCGCGAGCAGCGCCACCTCGGCCCGGTGGTCGGGGTAGCCCATCGAGATCCGCATCAGGAACCGGTCGAGCTGCGCCTCCGGCAGCGGGTACGTGCCGTCCATGTCCACCGGGTTCTGCGTCGCGATGACCATGAACGGGCGCGGCACCGGGTGCGGGACGCCCTCCACCGTCACCCGGCGCTCCTCCATGACCTCCAGCAGCGCCGACTGCGTCTTCGGGGAGCCGCGGTTGATCTCGTCGGCGACCGCGATGTTCGCGAAGATCGGACCGGGGTGGAACTCGAAGGCGTTCGTCCCCTGGTTGAAGATCGAGACGCCGGTGATGTCGCTGGGCAGCAGGTCGGGGGTGAACTGGATGCGCGCCCACTTCGCCTCCACGGACGCCGCGATCGCCCGGGCCAGGGTGGTCTTCCCCACGCCGGGGACGTCCTCGACGAGCAGGTGCCCCTCGGCGAGCAGGCAGACCAGCGCGAGCTCGATCTTGTCGCGCTTGCCGCGCACGATCCGCTCGACGTTGCCCGCCAGCGCGGCGAACAGCTGCGCGAACCGCCCGGCGAGCGCGTCCGCGTCGATGCCCGCGTTCTCCGTCATCCGCCCCGGACCCCCGTCCCCTGCCGACGGGAAGGCACCCTAGCGGCAATACGCCGCAGAGGCGTCGAGATCTCCGAACCTCACCCCGATCTAGGACGAACCGAACGCGGACGTTATCCGCGGCGTCCTAATGTTGGGCATCGCGACGACGGACTCCGGGGTGGACGTGGAAGACATCAGCATCGGCGACATGTGGAACCGGCTGACGGGATCGCAGCCCGACCCGCCGCTGTGGCTGGTCGGCCTCGTCGGCGTCATCGCGCTCGCCGCGGTGCTCCACGGCCCGACCTGGCGGATCGCGCGCAACACCGTCACGATCGCGCACGAGGGCGGGCACGCGCTCGTCGCGCTGCTGACCGGCCGCAAGCTGGACGGCATCAAGCTGCACTCCGACACCTCCGGGGTGACCGTCTCGCGCGGCAAGCCGCACGGCCCGGGCATGATCCTCACGGCGCTGGCCGGGTACGTCACGCCGCCGCTGCTCGGCCTGTTCTTCGCGCTGCTCCTCGCGTGGGGCCGGATCACGCTGATGCTGTGGTTCTCGCTCGCCCTCCTCGCGGCGATGCTCGTGATGATCCGCAACGCCTACGGCGCGCTCACGGTGGTCGCGACGGGGGCGGTCGTCTTCGCGGTGTCCTGGCTGGGCAGCGCCGTCGTCCAGGCCGGGTTCGCCTACCTGGCCGCCTGGTTCCTGCTGCTGGCCGCGACCCGCCCGGTGATCGAGCTGCAGCGGATGCGCGCCCGGCACATGGCGCCGACCTCCGACGCCGACCAGCTCGCCCACCTCACGGGCGTCCCCGGCCTCGCCTGGGTGGGCCTGTTCGCCTCCACCGCCCTGCTCGCCCTCCTCGCCGGCGGCGCCCTCCTCGTCCCCGACGTCTCGGTCCCCGACCTCCCCGCACCGCCCGGCTTCTGACCGACCGGCCTGCCGGGCCGCGGGCTCGCGAAACGCCTCGTTCCGGGGTTCTCGACCGTCGCTCACGTGGAGAACGCGCAGGATCGTCACGCGGAGAATGTCGTAGGGGACGGATAGTTTCGGCTGTGTGAGCGAACGATGGGCCCGGGAGCAGGTGCTCGGCCTCGCGCCGGACGCGGCGTCCGCGAAGGCCGCCGGCGGGGTCGCCAAACCCGGCAAATGGGGCGGCACGGGGTGCGACGACGAGGCCGTCTGGGGCGAGTGCCGGGGCAGCGGCAAGTCCGTGTACCGGACGGGCGTCGACCTGACCGAGCCCGCGTACCGGTGCACGTGCCCGAGCCGGAAGTTCCCGTGCAAGCACGCGCTCGGCCTGCTGCTGATGTGGGCCGACGCGGTGGTGGAGGGCGGGCCGCGGCCGGGATGGGTCGCGGAGTGGGTTGAGGAGCGGCGCGAGCGGGCGGGGAGGGCGGCCCGGAGGCGGGCGGCGGCGGCCGGCCGGGGGCGCGATCCGAAGACCGCCGAGCGGCGGGAGCAGCGGGTCGACGACGGGCTCGCCGAGCTCGACCAGTGGCTCCGCGACCAGGTCGCGCACGGGCTGGCGCAGGCGGAGAAGGCGCCCTACCGGCTGTGGGACGACGCGGCGCGGCGGCTCGTCGACGCCCAGGCGGGGGCGCTCGCGGGGCAGGTGCGGGGGCTCGCCGCGATCCCGCGGCGCCCCGGCTGGCCGGGGCGGCTGCTGGAGGAGTACGCGCTGCTGCGGCTGCTCGTCCGGGCGCACCAGCGGCGGGACGAGCTGCCGGAGGGGCTGCGCGACACGGTCCGCTCGCGGGTCGGGTTCACCGTCCCGCAGGAGGACGTGCTGTCCGGCGGGGAGCGCGTCCGCGACCTGTGGTGCGTGCTCGGGTCGCGCGACACCGCGCAGGATCTGCTGACCACCAGGCGGGTGTGGCTGCGGGGGCGGCGGACGGGGCGGCCGGCGCTGGTGCTGTCCTTCGCGGCGCCGGGCGCATCGCTGGACGCGTCGCTCGTGACGGGTACGCAGGTCGACGCCGAGCTGGCGTTCTATCCGGGCGCGCAGCCGCTGCGGGCGCTGGTCGCCGGCCGGTACGGGGCCGCCGAACCGGCCGTGCCGGGCGGGACGGCCGTGCGGGAGTTCCTGGACGAGCACGCGGCGGCGCTGGCGAAGGACCCCTGGCTCGACCGCTGGCCCGCGGCGCTGGAGAACGCCCGGCCGGCGCGTGCGGAGGGAGGCGGCCTCTACGTGATCGACGGGGCCGGGGACGCGCTGCCGCTCCGGACGGGCGACCCGTGGCGGCTGCTCGCGCTGTCGGGCGGCGGGCCGGTCACGCTGTCCGGGGAGTGGAGCCCGCGCGGCCTGCGCCCGCTGGCCGCCTGGCACGAGACCGAGGGGACGGTGGTCCTGTGAGCGCGTGGAACGAGCACGTCACCGCCGCGCTGCTCGGCACCGAGCGGCGCGATCCGCCCGTCCTGCCGGAGGCGCCCGCCGAGGCCGGCGACCGGGCGGGGCGGCTGCTCGACCAGGCGGCGCTGCTGGCCGTCCGGCGGAGGGCGGGGCTCGTGCCGTCCGGTGCGGCGCCCGAGCCGGTCGCGCCGGCCCCGGTGGAGGACCGCCCCGTCGTGCCCCGGGCGGCGGCCGCGCGGCTGCGGCGGATCCTGGCCGGGGAGCAGACCCGGGTGCTGCCCGAATGGCTCGGCGCGGCGGCGGAGCGGGGCTACCGGGTGCCCGCGCAGGCGCTGCCCGACCTGCTGGAGCGCGGCCGGGGCGACCGGGCGCTGCGGCCGCCGATCGCGCGGGCGGCCGGGCGGCGCGGCGTGTGGCTGGCCCTGCAGAACACCGACTGGGCGTACCTCGTCGGATCCGGGGACGATCCGGGCGGCGGCCCCGAGATGTGGGAGACGGGCACTCGCAACCGCCGCGTGGCCTACCTGACCAGGCTGCGGAGCACCGAGCCCGAGCGCGCGCGGGAACTGCTGCGCGAGACGTGGGCCAAGGAGTCCGCGCCCGACCGCGCGGCCTTCCTCGCCGCGTTCGAGCACGGGCTGTCGCCGGCGGACGAGGAGTTCCTCGAAGCGGCCCTGGAGGATCGCGGCAAGGACGTCCGGCAGCTCGCGGCCGACCTGCTCGCCCGCCTGCCCGGGTCCGCCTACGGGGCGCGGATGGCGGCGCGCGCCCGCGGCTGCCTGGCGGCGGAGACCCGCACCGTGCGGGGGCGGCGGCGGACGCGGATCGCGGTGGACCCGCCGCACGCCCACGACGAGGAGATGGCGCGCGACGGCATCCCCTTCCACCCCAGCGGGTCGTTCGCGCCGCGCGGCGCGGGCGGGCCGGTGGGGACGCGGGCGGCGTGGCTGCGCGAGATCCTCGCCCGCACCCCGCTGTCCACCTGGACGGAGCTGTTCGAGCTGCCCCCGATGGAGATCGTCTGCCTCCCCGTCGGAGCGGCCGGGGAGCCGTCCTCCCGCAAGGGAGCGGTCTCCGAGTCCGAGGGGCGGGACGTCCACATCGGGTGGGCCAGGGCCGCGCTCGCCCAGCGCGACGGCGCGTGGGCGCGGGCGCTGCTCAAGGGCGGCGTCATGGTGGACGAGCCGGAGGCGCTCGCCGACCTGCTGTCCGTCCTGCCCGACGGCGAGCGCGACGCGGCGGCGGCCGACCTGATCCGCTGGGTGGAGGGGCGGCCCGACCTGCTGCGCCTCCTCGAACGGGTTCCCGGGCCGTGGGCGGGGCCGCTCGCCGAGGCGGTGGTCGCGGCGCTGACCGCGTCCGCCGCGCGTCCCGGGCGGCGCGACGAGCACCTGGTCACCCGGCTGTGCCGGCTCGCCGACCAGCGGCTCGAACCGGCCGCCGCGGCCCGCCTCGCCCCGCTGGCCGAGCGGGGCGACGCCGCGCCGCTCGGCGTCGCCGAACTGATCGCCACCCTGCGTTTCCGCGACGAGATGCTGAAGGAGCTGACCCCTTGACCGAGAACGCGGTACTGCGCCCGCACGCCGAACAGGAGTACGCGGGCGAGCTGGCGCGGCTGGCCGAGCACGACGACCGGCCCCGGCCGCCCGGCTGGCGGCTGTCGCCGTGGGCCGTCACCACGTACCTGCTCGGCGGCGAGCTGCCGGACGGGACGGCGATCAGCCCGAAGTACGTGGGGCCGCGCCGGCTCATGGAGGTGGCGGTGGCGACCCTCGCGACCGACCGGGCGCTGCTGCTGCTCGGCGTCCCGGGGACGGCGAAGACGTGGGTGTCGGAGCACCTCGCCGCCGCCGTCAGCGGCGACTCCACGCTGCTCGTGCAGGGGACGGCGGGCACCGCGGAGGAGGCGATCCGCTACGGGTGGAACTACGCGCGGCTGCTCGCCGAGGGGCCGTCCGAGCAGGCGCTGGTGGAGAGCCCGCTCATGCGGGCGATGCGGCGCGGCCAGGTCGCCCGCGTCGAGGAGCTGACCCGGATGCCGTCCGACGTCCAGGACACCCTCATCACCGTCCTGTCGGAGAAGACGCTGCCCGTCCCGGAGCTGAACACCGAGGTGCAGGCGCGCAAGGGCTTCACGGTCATCGCCACGGCGAACGACCGCGACCGGGGCGTGAACGAGCTGTCCAGCGCGCTGCGCCGCCGGTTCAACACGGTGGTGCTGCCGCTGCCGGAGACCGTCGAGGACGAGGTCGGCATCGTCGCCCGCCGCGTCGACCAGATCGGCGCCGGGCTGGAGCTGCCGGAGTCCCCGGCCGGGCTGGAGGAGATCCGCCGCGTCGTCACCGTGTTCCGCGAGCTGCGCTCCGGCGTCACCGCCGACGGGCGCACCAAGCTGAAGTCGCCCAGCGGCACGCTCAGCACCGCCGAGGCCATCTCGGTGGTCACCAGCGGCCTCGCGCTCGCCGCGCACTTCGGCGACGGGGTGCTGCGCGCCTCCGACGTCGCGGGCGGCATCGTCGGCGCCGTCGTGCAGGACCCGGTCTCCGACCGCGTCGTGTGGCAGGAGTACCTGGAGGCCGTCGTCCGCGACCGCCCCGAATGGCGGGACTTCTACCGGGCCTGCCGGGAGGTCTCTTGAGCCGCGTCGAGGTCTACGGGATCCGCCACCACGGGCCCGGCTCGGCGCGGGCGCTGCGCGGCGCCCTGGAGGAGTTCAAGCCGGACGCGGTGCTGATCGAGGGCCCGCCCGAGGCCGACCCGATCGTGGAGCTGGCCGGCGACCCCGGGATGGTGCCGCCGGTCGCGCTGCTCGCCTACTCCCCCGCCCCGCGGGACGGCGACCGCAGGGCCGCGTTCTGGCCGTTCGCCGAGTTCAGCCCGGAGTGGCAGGCGATCCGGTACGGGCTGGGCGCCGGCGTCCCGGTCCGGTTCTGCGACCTGCCGGCGGCGCACCAGCTCGTCCCCCTGCCGGACGGCGAGCCGCCGGACGGCGAGCCGGCCGCGGAGGGCGTCCGGGCCGACCCGCTGGGCCGGCTGGCGGAGGCCGCCGGCTACGACGACGCCGAGCGCTGGTGGGACGACGTGGTCGAGCACCGCGGCGCCGGGCCGTCCCCGTTCCCCGCGATCGCGGACGCGATGGCGGAGCTGCGGGCGCGGCTCGCGGAGGAGCCCGCCGCGCCCCGCGAGGAGCAGCGCGAGGCCCACATGCGCCGGACGCTGCGCCGCACCCTCAAGGAGGGCCACGAGCGGGTCGCGGTGGTCTGCGGCGCGTGGCACGTGCCCGCCCTGCGGGCCGAGGTCCCCGCCGCCCACGACGACCGGACGCTGCGCGGGCTGCCCAAGACCAAGGTCGCCATGACCTGGGTGCCGTGGACGCACGGCCGCCTCGCCGGGCGCTCCGGCTACGGCGCGGGGGTCCGCTCCCCCGGCTGGTACCACCACCTGTTCACGGCCCGCGACCGCCCGGTCGAGCGGTGGCTGACCGCCGCTGCCCGCGTCCTGCGCGACGAGGACCTGCACGCCTCGTCCGCGCACGTGATCGAGGCCGTCCGGCTCGCCGAGGCCCTCGCCGCGCTGCGCGGCCGCCCCCTCGCCGGGCTCGACGAGGTCACCGAGGCGACCCGGGCGGTGCTGTGCGAGGGCGCCGACCTGCCCGTCGAGCTGATCCAGAAGCGCCTGGTCGTCGGGGAGCGGCTCGGCGCCGTCCCGGAGCGGACGCCGATGGTCCCGCTCCAGCGCGACCTCCAGGCCGAGCAGAGGCGGCTGCGGCTCAAGCCGTCCGCACTCGGCAGGGAACTCGACCTCGACCTGCGCAAGCCCACCGACCTGGAGCGCAGCCGCCTCCTGCACCGGCTCCGCCTGCTGGACGTCGAGTGGGGCGCGCCGGCCGGCACCGGCCGCTCCAAGGGCACGTTCCGCGAGACCTGGACGCTGGCCTGGCGGCCCGAGTTCGACGTCGAGCTGATCGAGGCCGGCGCGTGGGGCACCACCGTCCGCGGCGCGGCCACGGCCCGCGCCCGCGCGGTGGCCGAGGACGCCGCCGCGCTCTCCGACCTCACCTCGGTGGCCGAGCGCTGCCTCCTCGCCGACCTCGGCGACGCGCTGCCCGCCGTCATGCGGGCCCTCGCCGACCGCGCCGCCGTCGACACCGACGTCGCGCACCTGATGGCGGCGATGCCGGCGCTGGTGCGCGCCCTCCGCTACGGCGACGTCCGCGGCACGTCCACCGGCCCGCTGCGCACCGTCGTCGACGGCCTGGTCGTCCGCGTCTGCGTCGGCCTCCCGCCCGCGATCACCGGGCTCGACGACGACGCCGCCCGCGAGTTCCTCGCGCACGTCGACGCCGTCCACGGCGCGCTGTCCCTGCTGGGCGACGAGGGCCGCCTCGAACGCTGGCGGCGCACCCTGGAGGGCGTCCTCGCCCGCCCGGACGCCCTGCACGGCCTCATCGAGGGCCGCCTCACCCGCCTGCTCCTCGACGCGGGCCGGCTCCACGACGTCCCCGCCCGGATGGCGCGCGCCGTCTCGGCCGGCACGCCCCCCGACCGCGCCGCCGCCTGGATCGAGGGCTTCCTGTCCGGCGGCGCGCTGCTCCTGCTGCACGACGAGCCGCTCCTCCGCCTCGTCGACGCCTGGATCGCGGGCCTGCCCGCCGGCTCGTTCACCGGCGTCCTCCCCCTCCTCCGCCGCACCTTCGGCGCCTACCCGGCCGCCGAGCGCCGCGCCATCGGCGACCGCCTCCGCCGCCGCACGGCCCCCGGCACGGCCTCCCCGCCTCCGCCCGAAGAGGAGATCGACGACGAACGCGCCGCCCCGGCCGCCGCCGCGGCCCTCCAGATCCTCGGCTGGCGCACATGACGCGGGCGGCGGAAGCGAAGCGGCGGGGTGCGCCGGGTGCGCGCCCTGATGAGGGTCCGCGGGACGGACGAGGCATGGGAAAGGGGCCGGTGTGAGCGGTGACGGCGTGGACGACCGGCTGCGGCGGTGGCGGCTCGTGCTCGGGGGCGAGAGCGCCGACGGGACGGGGGTGTCGCTCACCGGCGACGACGTCCGGATCGACGGGGCGCTGGAGAAGCTCTACGGCGGCGGGGCCGGCGGGGGCCGGTCGCGGCCGGGGCGGCGCAGCGCCGGGCTCGGGGACTCCGCGCCCTCGGTGGCGCGGTGGCTCGGCGACATCCGCGAGTACTTCCCGTCCAGCGTCGTGCAGGTGATGCAGAAGGACGCGATCGAGCGGCTCGACCTCACCCGGCTGCTGCTGGAGCCGGAGATGCTGGACGCCGTCGAACCCGACGTTCACCTCGTGGGGACGCTGCTGTCGCTGAACCGCGTGATGCCCGACCGGGCGCGGGAGTCGGCGCGGGCGGTGGTGCGCAGGGTCGTCCGCGATCTGGAGCGGCGGCTCGCGCAGCGGACGCGGTCGGCGGTCGGCGGGGCGCTGGACCGGTCGGCGCGGGTGCCGCGGCCGAGGCGGCTCGCCGACGTCGACTGGGAGCGGACGATCCGCGCGAACCTGCGGCACTACCTGCCCGAGCACGGCACCCTCGTCCCGGAGCGCCTGATCGGGTACGGGCGGCGGCAGCAGGCCGTCAAGCGCGACGTGGTCCTCGCCATCGACCAGAGCGGCTCGATGGCGGCGTCGGTGGTGTACGCGAGCGTGTTCGGGGCGGTGCTCGCCTCGATGCGGTCGCTGCGCACGTCGCTGGTCGTGTTCGACACCGGTGTCGCGGACCTGACGGACCAGCTGCACGACCCGGTGGAGGTGCTGTTCGGCACGCAGCTCGGCGGCGGCACCGACATCAACCGCGCCATCGCGTACTGCCAGGGCCTCGTCACCCGCCCCAACGACACGATCATGGTGCTGATCAGCGACCTGTACGAGGGCGGCGTCCGGGACGAGATGCTGCGCCGGGTCGGGGCGCTGACGGCGGCGGGCGTGCAGGTGGTGGTGCTGCTCGCCCTGTCGGACGAGGGCGCGCCCGCCTACGACCACGACAACGCGGCGGCGCTGGCCGCGATGGGCGTCCCCGCGTTCGCGTGCACCCCGGACGCGTTCCCGGACCTGATGGCCGCCGCGATCGAGCGCCGCGACCTCAAGGAGTGGTCGGAGCGGCGGTCACCGGGATGACCGCGACAGGCCCATGGCGAGCAGGACCACGACGACGGCGGTCAGCACGGCGTGCCCGGCCAGCGCGGACGCCTGGACGTGCACGAGCGCGCCCCACGCGCCCCACATGGCGACGCGGACCACGCGCGCGGCCATCACCGTCCACGCGGCGGCGCGCGAGCCGCGCCACGCGAGGATCACCGCCACCAGGGTGACCACGGCGACGACGGCGAAGGAGGACGCCACCACGGGCAGCAGGCCCCCGCGGTTCCCCTCCGTCAGCGACGGCCGCGCGATCAGGATCGCGAGCGCGGCGACGTCCAGGGCGGCGAGCAGCCCCGCGAGGACCAGGCCGGTGACCACGGCGGGCCCGCGCCGCAACCGCCCCGCACCCGTCGGCCCCCCTGTCCCGGCGCCGGGTCGCGGGGCGGGACCGGCATCGCCCCAGGACTCGGTGCCCCGTCCGGCCGGAGGCCCGCTCCAGTCCGTGCCCGGCGGCCCGTTCGCCGCGCCCGGCCCCCGCGCCGCGCCCAGAACGCCCGTGTAGGGCGCCGTGTCCGGGGCCGGGTCGAGGCCGGACGCGCCGGAGGGGCCGAACACCGCCCCGGGGCCGGACGCCGTGGCCGTGTCCGGCATGCCGGGGCCGCCCGTGTTCCAGGCGGGCTCCGGCGGGACGCGCGGGTCGGACGCCGTGCCGGGGCCGCCCCCGGCACCGGTGTAGGGGGCGGTGCCGGGGGCCGGGGCGTCCGGGCTCGGGCCATCTTCCGGTGGCGTGCCCGGGGCGGGGGCCGTGCCGGGGACCGGCCTGGTCGGGCTGCCCCGGCCGAGGAGCCAGAGGAGGACCTCTTCGGAGGTCGGGCGGTCGGACGGGTCCTTGGCCAGGCAGGCGGCGGCGACCTCGGCGAGGGGGCCGGGGAGGACGCGCAGGTCCGGCGTCTCGTGCATGATCTTGTACATGACGGCCGGGAGCGGCCCGCCGGCGAAGGGATCGCGGGCGGTGGCGGCGAACAGCAGGGTGCCGGCCCAGGCGAACAGGTCGGCGGCGGGTCCGGCCCGGCCGGAGAACTGCTCGGGCGCCATGTAGGCGGGGGTGCCGACGACCTGGCTGGTCAGGGTGGTGCCGGCGTCGAAGGCGCGGGCGATGCCGAAGTCGATCACGCGCGGGCCGTCCGGGCCCATGAGGACGTTCTGCGGCTTGAAGTCGCGGTGCACGACGTTCGCGCGGTGGATCGCGGACAGGGCCGTCACCGAGCTGATCGCCAGGCGGTCCAGGTCGGCGCCGGTGCGGGGGCCCTCCTCCTGGACGAGGGCGCGGAGGGACGGGCCCGGGACGTACTCGCTGACGATGTAGGGGCGGTCGCCGGCCATGTCGGCGGCGAGCATCTGGGCCGTGCAGAACCCGGCGACGCGCTGGAGGAGGGCCAGCTCGCGGACGAAGCGCTCGCGGGCGTTCGCGTCGCCCAGCAGCTGGGCGTGCAGGAGCTTGACGGCCACGCGGGACGGGCCGGCGCCGGGGTCGGCGGGGCGGCCCAGGTACACCGCGCCCTGGCCGCCGGTGCCGAGGCGGCCGAGGAGCTCCCAGCCGCCGAGCCGGGTCGGGTCGGAGGGGTCGAGGGGAACCGGGCCCGCCATTTCGCACCCCCGTGAAAAAACTCGGCATTCCGCCGCGCACAAATCCGCTCCGGCCGGCATCAAAGAGTATAGGTTCGGCTGGCCCGGAGCGGGAGTAGAGGCATGCTTGAGATCCATTCGCCAATTGCCCGGCACAGGGCGGTCGCGGGGGCGGTCGCGGTGCTGGCGCTGACGGCGGGCACGCTGGCCGGCTGCGGGGACGCCGGCGCGACGATCACGCGGCTGACCGTGGGGTCGCCCGGTCCGGACCCGTACACGCTGGTGGCGGGCACCGATGAGATGAACGTGAAGGAGCGGCCGCAGGCGGGCGGGACGAAGGACGGCGACTCCCCCGGCCTGTACGGCGGGACGCGGCAGGCGTCGACCTGCGACCAGCGGAAGCTGATCGCGTTCCTGCAGGCCAACCCGGACAAGGGGCGGGCGTGGGCGGAGGTCCAGGGCATCCCGGTGAGCGACATACCGCGCTATGTGTCGCGGCTGACGCCGGTGCTGCTGCGCACCGACACGCTGGTGACCAACCACGGCTACCGCGACGGGAGGGCGACGAGCGCGCCCGCCGTCCTGCAGGCCGGAATGGGCGTTCTGGTCAATGGTTACGGCGTGCCGGTGGTGAAGTGCAATTGCGGTAATCCGCTGACCCGGCCGGAGCAAAAGATCTCCACCGGGAACGCGATCTATACTGGCCGGTCCTGGCCGGGATTCGAGAAGCGGAATGTGACGAGGATCCGGCCGCGGGATTCCCGGAAGGGGACGATCACGGCCTTCGTCCTCGTCGACCCGGAGGCGACGATGGGGTTCGAGCGGCCCCGCGCGACCGGGGGCGAGCAGGACGGGCCGCCGACCGGGCTGCCGCCCACGGAGACGGAGGCCACCGCGAGCGACTCTCCGGCGCCGTCCGACTCCGGCCTGGACTCCCCGCCGGTCGAGTCGCCCGGCCCCGACTCGCCCGGTCCCGAGTCGCCGGGCCCGGAGTCTCCCGGCGCGGAGTCGCCCGGCGCCCCGCAGTCGCCGAGCGCCGAGTCGCCCGGCCCGGGGACCTCGGGTGAGTCACCGGGCGTGACGGACGGCTACTCGGGTACGGCGACCGGCGGGATGACGCCGCCCGGGGAGGAGCCGCAGAGCCCGATCTCGCTGCCGCCGTCCGAGGAGCCGGACCCGGTCGTCTCCTGATCCGGGACGTGCGCTACATTTGCTCATATGAGCAGTCAGTCAGACGTCCTCCCCGCCGAGGCGTGCGCCGTCCGGGTCGTCGACCCCGAGAAGGTCGCCATCGTCTCCGCCGCGATGCCGGGCGCGGAGACGATCGGGGAACTGGCCCAGGTGTTCGGGCTGCTCGCCGACCCCGGGCGGCTGCGGGTGATCACCGCGCTGCTCGAAGGCGGTGAGATGTGCGTGTGCGACATCGCCGCGGCCTGCGGGCACTCGGAGTCGGCGGTCTCGCACGCGCTGCGGCTGCTGCGCGCGAACCGCGTCGTCCGGGTCCGCCGGGCCGGCCGGATGGCCTACTACCGGCTGGACGACTCGCACGTCCGCATGCTGCTCGACCTCGCCCTCACCCACGTCGGCCACGGCGGGGACGTCCCGTGACCCCGGACGGCCGCGGGCACGGGCACGGACACGGGCACGACCAAGGTCACGGACACGGGCACGGGCACGGGATCTCGGCGGGGGCCGACCGGCGGCTGCTCGCCGGCGCGCTGGCGCTGATCGTCGCCTTCATGGCCGGCGAGGTGGTCATCGGGCTGCTGTCCGGGTCGCTGGCGCTGATCTCCGACGCGGCGCACATGATGACGGACGCGTTCGCGATCGCGCTCGCGCTGGTCGCGATGCGGATCGCCGCGCGCCCGCCGAAGGGCGGGTACACGTTCGGGCTGCGCCGCGCCGAGATCCTGTCCGCGCAGCTGAACGGGCTGACCCTGATCCTGCTCGCGGCGTACTTCGTCTACGAGGGCGTCCGGCGGCTGATCGACCCGCCGCCCGTCGCGGGACAGTTCGTGTTCTGGACGGCCCTCGCCGGCATCGCCGTCAACGTCGCGGCGACCTACCTGATCAGCCGGGCCGACCGGCGCAGCCTGAACGTCGAGGGCGCGTTCCAGCACATCCTGAACGACCTGTTCGCGTTCATCGCGACCGCGATCGCCGGCCTCCTGGTGTGGACGGCGGACCTGGTCCGCGCCGACGCGGTCGCCTCGCTGGTGGTGGCGGCGCTGATGCTGAAGGCCGGGTACGGGCTGCTGCGGGACGCGGGCCGGGTGCTCATGGAGGCGGCGCCGGCGGGCATCGACCCGTCCGAGCTCGGCGCCCGGCTGGTCCGCCGCCCCTGCGTGGAGGAGGTCCACGACCTGCACGTGTGGGAGGTCGGCTCCGGCTACCCGGCGCTGTCGGCGCACGTGCTCGTCGACACGCAGGGCGACTGCCACGCCGTCCGCCGCGATCTCCAGGAGGTGCTGCGCGCCGCGTACGGGATCACGCACACGACGCTGGAGGTCGACCACGTGGCCGGCCCGCCGGGCAGCGGGAACGGCCACTGCGACGACGCGCACGGCCCGCGCCACATGTCGGAGGCCGGCGAACCCCACGATCACGCGGGCAACTCCCCCTGCGACCACTGACCCGTCCGGCGCGCGGCGGGCCGCCCCGGCTGGACGGCCGGGGCGGCCCGCCGCTCCTCATGCGGGCGTCACGTCTTGCAGGGGGCTCCGTTCAGGGTGAAGGCGGCCGGGGCCGGGTTCGTCCCGCCGCTCGACCCGTTGAAGCCGATCGTGACCGAGCCGCCCGGCGGGATGCCGGCGTTCCAGGACAGGTTGCGCGCGGTGACGTCCGCGCCCTCCTGCGCCCAGGTCGCGCTCCAGCCCTGGGTGACGCGCTGGCCGGCGGCGAAGGAGAAGCCCAGCGTCCAGCCGGAGACAGGCGAGGTCCCGGTGTTGGCGACCGTGACCTGGGCGGTGAACCCGCTCCCCCACTGGCTCACCACGTGGTATCCGACCTCGCACGCGGACGCGGCCGGCCCGCCGTCCGCCGGGATCTCGACCAGCGTGATCGAGGACGCGGGGAACGTCGAGGTGAACCCGTCCGCGCCGACCTGCACGTCCGGCGCCCGGACGATCGACGACAGGTCGGCGCCGCTGTACCGGTACACGTGCCCGGTCGCCTGCCCCGACCGCCCGGCGATCGAGACCGTGCTGGTCAGGTCGTCGGTCAGCGACTTGTTGACGATCATCAGGGTGAGCGCCCCGTCGGACGACCGCTCCGCCGCGTACACGGCGAGCTGGCCCTGGTCGGCGCTCGACGCGCTGACCGAGGTGTCGCCGAACGCGGACCCGGCGCCGTCGTAGTCCAGGTACATGCGGAAGGCGTACGCGCCCGGGTCGGCGGAGCCCGGCGGCGACCACAGCGTGGCGAGGTCCAGGCCCTCGCGTCCGAAGATCCCGAGGACGTCGGCCTGCGCGAGCGCGCCGTTCATGTGGTCGAGCGCGCCCCAGTTGTACTCGGTGATGGCGAGCTTCGTGCCCGGATAGTTCTGGTCCACCAGCTCGCGCATGCGCGGGATGTACTGGATCGGCTGGTTGATCCAGCTCTCATCCGTGTAGGCGGGATCCCAGAGCTGCCGGGTGGAGCGCAGCCTGAGCTCCTGCGTGGCCGCGTCGCCGGCCTCGCCGAACGCCACCCCGCTCTGCTGCGGGTAGAGGTGCTCGTCGAAGTAGTCGAGGATGCGGGTGCCGTGCTCCTTCTCGTACGCCTTCATCTGCTGCAGGTACCAGGCGGCGAAGGGCGTGCCGCCGTGCGCGGCCCGGTCCGGCGGGTCGGACCAGCAGTCGCCGCCGTCGCGGTCGCACGTCTGCTTGTCCAGGCCCGACATCGTCAGCGACTGGAAGCCCCAGCCGACCGGGCCGAGCGTCTTCGCGCCCGGGTCGGCGGCCTTCACGGCGGACGCGATCGCGTACGTCTGGTCGCGCATCTCGTCGTAGCCCGCGCCGTCCGGGTGGACGTCCCGGTGCGTCTCGTGCCAGAGGTCGGGCTCGTTGTCGAGGTTGTAGAACCGGACGCCGCCGTTCTTCGCCGTGCCGTACTTGCCGGTCAGGTGCGCCAGCCAGTCGGTGACGTACTCGGGCCCGGCCGGGACGCTGGTGTCGGACGGGTCGTTGCCGGTGACCCTCGTGCCGTCCGTCTTGACGCCGTTGCCGCAGTCCGGCCGCCACTCGGTGTCGGCCCTCTCCTGCGGCCCGTACTTCTCGATGCTGAAGCCGCAGCTGTAGTCGCGGCCCTTCGGCGTCCAGCCGATCAGCGGGACGGTCAGGATCGTGTCGGTGCCGGTCCGCCGGTCCTGCTCGGTGAACTGGTCGGTCTCGGACCCGTCGGGCAGCGCGTCCGGGTCGGGGGCCGGGCCCGGCACGTTCTCGAAGTACCAGTCCGAGCCCCGGTTGGTCTCGTCGTAGAGGTAGTTGTAGCGGGTGGTCGCGTTGCCGCCCCACCGCCGGACGGGCAGCCCCAGCTCCGCGGCGAGGTCCTCGTCCGCGAAGTTCATGCCGTAGATGTACGGGCTGATCGCGTGCCGGGACGCGGACGGGTCGACGGTCAGCGCCGGACCGTCCGCCGCCCGCGCGGCCGGCGCCGCCCAGGGGAGCAGCGCCGCCGCGAGGGCGGCGGCGAGCAGTGCCTTGCGGGACATGTCACGCCTCGCAGGGCTGGTCGTTGAGCTCGAACCCGGCGGGCGCGCCGGACGAGGAGCCGGTGCCCTGGAACCCGATCGTCTGCGACGCGCCGGGCGCGATGGCGCCGTTCCAGTCCAGGCTCTTCGCGGTCACGTCGGCGCCGGACTGCGACCAGGTCGCGCTCCAGCCCTGGCCGACCTTCTGGTCGCCGGGGAAGGAGAAGCCGAGCGTCCAGCCGTTCAGCGCCTCCGAGCCGCTGTTGGTGATGGTGATCTGCGCGGTGAAGCCGCCCTGCCAGCTGTTCTGCACCGTGTAGTCGACCGTGCAGGAGACGTCCGGGGTGCCGGGGTCGCCGTCGCCCGGATCGCCGTCGCCCGGGTCGTCCGAGTCGAAGGCGCCGAGCAGGTAGGGGTCGAGGTAGGACTGCTTCGCGGTGTTGACGGTCGTCCAGTCGCCGTTCAGGATGCCGCCCGTGTCACCGGAGTTGGGGTTCCACGACCAGAAGGTGAAGGAGATCCCGCTGGTCCCCGTGCCCAGGTAGGCCATCAGCGTGCGCAGCCACGCCTGGTCGCGCGTGTCGGTCAGCGTCGTCCCGAACTCGCCGAGCAGGACGGGGGCCACGTTGTTCTTGTAGAGGTAGCCCCAGTTCTTGTCCCAGATCGCGGCGAGGTTGTCGGGGAAGCCCGGGTCGTCGAACCACGGCTGCGGGTACACCGACGTGGCGTAGTCGTGCGCCGAGTACACCAGCCGGTTCGGGACGTTCAGCCGCACCGGGTACTGCGCGGCGCCCTGCAGGTTGCCGCCCCACCAGTAGTTGTCGCCCTGGTGGTCGTTGACCCCCTCGACGATGATCAGCCAGTTGGAGTTGACGGCGAGGATCGCGTTTCCGGCCCGCTCGGCGGCGAGCCGCCAGTCCGTCGCCTGGTCGCCGCAGCCCCAGCAGGCCGGGGAGTGCGGCTCGTTGTGCAGGTCCGCGCCGATGACCGTGGTGTCGCCCGCGTAGTGCCGGGCGAGCATCTCCCAGTCGGAGATCCAGCGCGACTCGGGGTAGGCGTCGGTGTACCAGAGCGCGGACTGCCCGCCCGCGTCGGGGCGGTGCCGGTCGAGGACGACCTTCAGCCCGATCCGCCCCGCGTAGTCGATGATCTTGTCGAGGATCTGCAGCCCGCTGAGGCCCTGCAGGTCGGGGTTCTTCGCGTAGTCGATGCTGTTCGGCGCGCTGCCGGAGTCGAACAGCTGGTTGGTGTAGGGGAGCCTGAGCGTGTTGTAGTCCAGGCTCTTCATCTGGTCGAGCATGTCCTTGTAGTTGCGCGTCCAGAGCCCGTGCGGGGAGAAGTTGGACGTCTCGGCGCCGAACCAGTTGATGCCCGTCATCCGCACCGGCTGCCCGTTCGAGTCGAGCAGCCGGCGGCCGTCGGTGTGCCAGTACCCGGTGCCGGCCGCCGCGAGCGCGCGGGGCGGCGCGGCGGGGACGAACACGAGCGCCAGCAGCGCGGCCAGCATGATCAGGAGAGTGCGCTTGGTTCCGTAGGATCCGGCCATGGGATTCGATCTCCTCTTTCCCGGTCCCTTCGACGGTGTGGGAGCGCTCCCAAGGTCGCGAGTGCCGCAGGGGGTGTCAAGATCGGGGATCGAGTCCCGTTATGACCAGCCGCCGGGCGTGAAAATCCATGAAACGGGCGGCCGGCCCCTCATCACAGCCCGAACAGCTCGGCGGCGCCCCGCCAGCAGACCGCCCGCAGCCAGTCGTCGCCCAGGTCGAGGGCGGCCAGCGACTCCAGCTGGTGCGCGTACTCGTAGGGGATGTTCGGGAAGTCGGTGCCGAGCAGGATCCGCCCCTCCAGCCCCAGCTCGCGGAGCCGGGGCAGCAGCGCGTCCGGGAACGCGGCCAGGCTGGCGAACCGGGTGAACACCATCGTGGTGTCCAGGTGGACGCGCTCGTGGGCGTCGGCGAGCGCGAAGAAGCCCTCGAACTCGGGGGCGCCCAGGTGCGCGACGATCGTGGTCAGCCGCGGATGGCGGGCGAGGACCTCCCCGTACGGGCCGGGCCCGGTGTAGCCGTTCGCGACCGGCCCCGAACCGGCGTGGACGAGCGCGGGCACCCCGGCCTCGGCGAGCATCCCCCACACGGCGTCCAGCTCCTTGGCGCGCGGGTCGAAGCCGCCGACCTGGAGGTGGACCTTGAAGACGCGCGCCCCGGAGTCCAGGGCGCGGGCCACGTAGTCCTCCACGCCCGGCTCGGGGAAGAACGTGGCGGTCTGCACGCATTCGGGGACGCGGGCGGCGAACTGCGCGGTCCACTCGTTCAGCGACTCGGCCATGCCGGGGCGGTGCGGGTAGGACAGCGACGTGAACGCCCGGACGCCGAGGCCGCGCAGGAACGCCAGCCGCTCCTCCTCCGAGTCCCGGTACCGGATGGGCCACTCGGTGCCGATCAGCGGGCCGGCCTCGTCGAAGTAGCCCCAGACCGCGCTCATCAGCCGCGGCGGCATGAAGTGGACGTGGACGTCGATGATGCCCGGGAGCCCGAGCGCCTGCCAGAACGAGGGGACGGCTGCATCAGAACGAGGTTCGGCCACTCCCCGACCCTAGCCGCTCGTCAGATGATCTCGGCGAGCAGGTCGGGCAGCGCCGCGCGCAGCTCGCGCCGCCAGTACGGCCAGGTGTGGGTGCCCCGGTAGAAGTGCGTCGTGACCGGGATGCCGAGTCTGCCCAGCTTGTCGGCGAACTCCCGGGACACGGTGCAGGCGAGGGCCTCCAGCGCGTCCCGGCCGGACCCCGCGTCGTACGGCCCGGGGGCGCCGTCGCCGGCGGTGACGTGCACGCGGACGCCGGCGAGCCGGCCGGCCAGGTCGTAGGGGTTGTGCTGCCGCCACACGATGCGCTGCTCGTCGGGGTCGCCCCACACGTCCGTCCAGTCGAGGGACGGTGCGCCGACCGCGACGCTCAGCTCGACGAGGTCGGCGACGTCGAGCCCGGCCGGGTCGCGGTGCAGGGTGTGCACCGGCCCGCTGAACGACGCCGCCGCCCGGAACAGCCCGCGGTGCCGGGCCGCGTAGGCGAGCGCGCCGAGGCCGCCCATCGCGTTCCCGGCGACGGCGCGGTCCGCGCCCGCGCGGTATCCGCGTTCCAGGATCTGCCGCAGTTCGGCGAGATGGAACGTCTCCCACTTCGGCGCGCCGCCCGCGCCGCGATTCCACCAGTCGGTGTAATTGCCGCACGGGCCGCCGTCCGGCATCACGACGATGACTTCGGCGTCCTCGGTCAGTTCCTCGACGTCGGTGTGGTCGGTCCAGGCGGTGTGGCCGTCCCGGCCGGCGCCGGACCCGTGCAGCAGCCAGAGCACCGGCCAGGTGCGGGAGGCGTCCCGCGACCAGCCGCGGGGCAGCAGCAGGCGGACGCGGGCGACGTCGTCCAGGACCGTGGAGCGGACGGCGAGGTCGAGCACCCGGGGGCGCGGACGGCGCTCGCCCACCACGCCCGCTCCCGCCATGTCGCGCAGCCGCATGTTTTCCGCCCCGGGTCAATCAGCAGCGAGTTCTTTGTAAGGATCCCCACTCGGCGCCATGTTTCAACGCTTTGCAATGGGTTTATAAAGTGTCGGACCGGTCGTGCCGGTCTACGTTCCTTGTAGGGTGACGCGGATGGGAGGGCGACCCGTCGGGATGCGGAGCGTCGAGATGCGGAGCAAGGCGGAGCTGGAGTCGGCCATCGCGGACGGCGGGCGCGCGGTGCTGGTGATCAACTCCAGGTCCCGGCGGGGCCGCCGGCTCTTCGGCACGGCCCGCCGGCTGCTCCGCGAGTCCGGCCTGGAGTTCCTGCACGTGTTCCCGGTCACCGACCCGACCCGGCTGCGGGAGCTGTTCGCCGACGTCCTCGCCCTGGAGCCCGACCTCGTGGTCGTCGGCGGCGGGGACGGGACGGTCGCCGAGGCGGTCGGGCACCTGGCGCACCGCGACATCGCGCTCGGCGTGCTGCCGCTCGGCACCACCAACAACTTCGCCCGCAGCCTGGAGCTGCCGCTCGACCTGGCCGACGCGGTCCGCACCCTCGCGGTGGGCCGCCCGGACGGCGGGAAGGTCGCGGACGTGGACGTCGGCTGGTTCGAGTCGACCGGCGACCCGCAGGGCGAGGGGCCGGGCGCCGACCGCGAGCACATCTTCGCGAACATGGTGAGCCTCGGGCTGTCGGTGCAGGTCGCCGAGCACGTCCCGCACGCGCTGAAGCGGTTCGTGGGGCGCCCCGCGTACGCGCTGACGGCGGCGGGGCTGCTGCCCCGGCACGAGGCGTTCACCGCCCGCATCACGATCGACGGCAAGACCTACGAGGTCGCGACGCACCAGCTGAACATCGCGAACGGCGCGCACCACAGCGGGCAGCGGATCGCCCGCGACGCCAGCCCGGACGACCGGCTGCTCGCCGTCTACCGGCTGGGCGACGAGCGCCGGCTGCGGCTGGCCTCGGCGACGGCCCGGCACGTCCTCACCGGCCAGTGGCGGTCCCTCGCCGAGGACGCGTTCCTCACCACCGCGCAGGTCGAGATCGAGACCGACCCGCCGATGCAGGTGGACGTGGACGGCGAGATCCGCGGCCGCACCCCGGTGTCGATCAGGCTGCGCGGCAACGCGCTGCGGGTGATCGTCCCGCGCACGTTCGCCGACACGTGACCCGTCACCGCTCGCCGACCGCCTCGCCTGCCGACTCGCCTGCCGACTCGCCTGCCGACTCGCCGGCCTTCTCGCCTGCCGACTCGCCTGCCATCACGTAGGCGCCCGACTCCAGCCGCTCGATCAGCCCGCGCGTCCACGCCGTCGCGGACTCCGCGGAGTGCATCCAGTAGCCGAGCAGCTCCCGCAGGTGGTCGGACGGGTCCTGCTCGTCCAGGTGCGGGGCGACCGAGGCGCGCCACGCGGCCAGCCCGTCCAGCCGCCGGCGGAGCAGCTCGACCGCCTCTGCGCGCGGCAGCTCGGTGAGGAACCCGAGCCCGGCGGTCAGCATCTCCGGATGCCGGATGTCGACGGTCGACAGGGCGCAGCGCAGCAGCCGCAGGAACTCCTCCCGCCCCGCGTCGGTGATCTCGTAGTCGGTGTGCGGCGGCCCGGCCTCGCTCTCCTCCACCTCGTGGGCGCGCAGCAGGCCCTCCTTGGCGAGCTGCCTCAGCGCGTGGTAGATCGACCCGGGATTCACGTGGGCCCACTCGTCCGAGCCCCACGACATCAGCTGGCGCCGCACCTCGTAGCCGTGGGCCCGCCCGAACCGCCGCACCCCGCCGAGCACCAGCAGCCGCGTCGTCGACATCATCTCCCCCTGTGCGCGAAAAACCTGTCCAGGGTAGACGGTCCGGGCGGATGCGGGGACTAGCTCCGCAACGCGGCGAGGTCTCCGCCGGCGGGGGCGAGGCGGGCGGCGGGGGCGTCAGGCGCCCCGCTTGATCTGCGCGAGGACGGTCTCGTCGCTGATGCGGTGGTCGGCGGCCAGGAGGAACGCCGTGCCGAGGATCTGTGTGAGGCGCTCGTCCTCGAACGGCAGGAACAGGCCCTTCTGGCTCGGCCTGCGGGACGGTTCCGCGCGCAGCCGGGCGTTGCCGGGCTCCATCAGCACGCCCCCCGACCCCAGGTGGATCTTGTAGGTGCGCAGTTCGCCCCGGACGACGAGGAACCTGCCGTCGACCGAGCACCGGCCGGCGATCTTCGTGCCGGGCAGGATGCGGCGCAGCGCGTCGCCGCGGATCTCGGCGCTCGCCGAGAGCTCGCCGAACGGCGCCTCCTCGGTGATCGAGGTGACGCGGAGGAACAGGTCGACCTCCCGCGCGCCCTCGCTGTACACGAGCGGCGGCACGTCCGCCGGGTGGACCTCCCGCCAGCGGCCGGCGACCTTCCGCTCGAACCGGGTGCCGTCGTGGTGGCTGACGCGCCAGGCGCCCTCGGCGAAGACGCGCCGCAGCTCGCCGTCGAACCCGCCGCGGCGCCGGACCGGCCCGGCGCCGGCCGGGGCGGGCCGGTAGGTCTCCCGGAACGCCTGCTTGAACGACTGCGTCATCCGGTTCGCGGTCACGAAGCCGCGCCAGGCCCGCACCGCGCCGGGGAACGCCCGCGCCGGATGCCACAGCCGCACCCGGGCGTCATCGGCGGGGACGGGCAGCGCGCGGCCGTCCACCGTCACCAGCACCCCCTCGCCGGGGGTGGCCGCGTGCCAGATGCCGTCCGGTCCCTCGAACTCCCAGATCAGGCCGCAGGCGACCACGCCCGTGACCGGGTGGTCGCGGTAGTGGCGGCGCCACTCGGCGAACGGCCAGGTGCGCTCCACCGCCATCAGCGCCTCGATGCGGGTCCGCTCGGCGGCGAGCGTCGCGCGGACCTGCTTCACCAGGGTCTTCAGCTCCTTGATCTCGGCGGCGAACGGGACCTTGAGCGCGCCCGGGACGGTGCGCAGCGGCCGGCCGTCCGCGCCGGTGAAGGTGAGCCGGACGGTCAGCGGGTCCTCGATGACGAGCACCGCCTGGTAGGCGCCGATGTCGCGGGCGAGCGAGCCGTCCCGGCAGAGGCCGTGCGCGGGCACCCCGCGCTCGACCAGCTGCGCGGGGGTGATGCCGCGGCGGGCCGCCGCCGCCTCGATGGCCGCCGCGATCCGCCGGCCGAGGCCCGGGTAGCGGACGTCGCGGCTCAGCCCGCGCAGCACGTCGAGGGCGCGCGGGTCGGCGAACTCGCCGAGCGCGTTGATCGCCGCGCCGGCGAGCTTGGCGGACGGCCGGAACTCGCGGGTCACCCCGGCGGCGCGGCGCGCGATGACGTCCAGCAGCGGGATCACGCCGGGGTCGCCGAGCAGCGCGGCGGCCCACACCCGGCCGCGCGCGCCCGGCTCGGCGCGCAGCGAAGGGTCGGAGAACGGCCGCCCGCCGGCGAGGTCCGGCTCCTTCGTCGCGTACCAGCGCACCCTGCGCAGCACCTCGTCGCGCGCGGCGGGGGCGGCCAGGAGTTCCAGTGTGCGGCGGCGCCACGCGCGCGTCGGCCGTGGCGCGTTGAGCGCGTCCAGATGCGCCCGGAGGTCGTCGGACATGGGGTGATCTTTCCAGACGCCGCCGACGGTTCCCGGCGTTTCCGGTGATCAGCGCTTGCTCTGGGGGAGATCACGGGCATCAGCGGTACGGATCGGCAGAAACCGGGCGGCTGCGGCACCTGGTCAGTGACCTCGTGGTCACCTAGGCTCGGTGGACACCGAGTAGAACGAGGTTCGGACGGCCATGGCGCACAGCGTGGTGATCATCGGTAGCGGGTTCGGCGGGATCGGGACGGCGATCAAGCTGCGGGAGGCCGGCGTCCACGACGTGGTCGTCCTGGAGAAGGCCGAGGGGCTCGGCGGCACCTGGCGGGACAACACCTATCCGGGCGCCGCGTGCGACGTGCCGTCCCACCTGTACTCGTTCTCGTTCGAGCGCAAGACCGACTGGTCGCGCCGGTTCCCGCCGCAGGCCGAGATCCTCGACTACCTGTGGCACTGCGCCCGCAAGTACCGGGTGCTGGAGAAGGTGCGGTTCGGTACCGAGGTCACCGAGGCGCGGTTCGACGAGGACGCCGCGCTCTGGCGGATCTCCACGACGAACGGCGACCTGGAGGCGCGGGTGCTGGTGTCGGCGTGCGGGCAGCTGAACCGGCCCGTCCTGCCGGACATCGAGGGGCGCGACTCGTTCGCCGGGACGAGCTTCCACTCCGCGCGCTGGGACCACGGCGCCGACCTGCGCGGCAAGCGGATCGCGGTGGTCGGGACGGGGGCGAGCGCGATCCAGTTCGTCCCGGAGATCGCCAAGGAGGCGGCGGAGCTGCGGCTGTTCCAGCGGTCCGCGCCGTACGTGATCGACAAGCCGGACCGGGTGTACCGGCCCTGGCAGCAGGCCGCCATGAAGGCCGTGCCGGGCCTGTGGGAGCTGAACCGCGCCTACGTCTACCTCGCGTACGAGGCGCGGGCGCTGGGGTTCATCAAATACCCCAAGCTGATGGCGATGCTGGAGAAGCGGTTCAAGAAAACGCTGCGGAACGCCATCGGGGACCCGGTGCTGCGGGAGGCGCTCATCCCCGGCTACCCGATGGGCTGCAAGCGGATCCTGCTCTCCAGCGACTACTATCCGGCGCTGGCCCGGCCGAACGTCGACCTCATCACCGACCCGATCGTGCGGATCACGCCGTCCGGCGTCGAGACGGCGCGCCGCGCCTATGACGTGGACGTCATCGTGTACGGGACGGGGTTCCGGTCCACCGAGTTCCTCTCCCCCATGAAGATCGTCGGGCGGGACGGCCGGGAGCTGAACGAGGCGTGGCGGGACGGCGCGCAGGCGCACCTCGGCATCACGGTCAGCGGCTTCCCGAACCTGTTCCTGCTGTACGGCCCGTACACCAACCTCGGGCACAACTCGATCATCTACATGCTGGAGTCGCAGATCCGGTACGTGCTCGGCTGCGTGGAGGCGCTGCGCGGCGCGGGCCTCGCCTGGATCGACGTCAAGCCGGACGTCCAGGACGCGTTCACCCGGGAGATGCGCGAGCGGATGCGCACCACCGTGTGGGAGGCGGGCTGCCGGAGCTGGTACATGACCGCCGACGGCAAGGTCGTCAACAACTGGCCCGGGTTCACGTTCGCCTACCGCCGCGCGACGCGCCGCCCCGACCCGCGGCACTTCACCGCGAGGCGGGCCGCCTAGGCTCGGAGCCATGCCGACCGCCTTCATCACCGGCGCGACCGCGGGCCTCGGCGCCGCGTTCGCCCGCCGCCTCGCCTCCGACGGCTTCGACCTCGTCCTGCTGGCCCGCGACGCCGAGCGGCTGGACCGCACCGCCGCCGAGCTGCGCGGCGCGTACGCCGTCCGCGCCGAGGCGCTGCCCGCCGACCTGTCCGCCGAGGAGGGGCTGGCGGCGGCCGAGGAACGCGTCCGCAAGGACGTCGACCTGCTGGTCAACAACGCCGGGTTCGGCAACAAGGGGGTGTTCCTGGACGTCCCGGTGGCCGACGAGCTGGCCATGCTGAAGGTGCACTGCGAGGCCGTCCTGCGGCTCACCCACGCCGCGCTGCCGGGGATGCTGGAGCGCGGCCGGGGCGCGGTGCTCAACGTCTCGTCGATGGCGGCGTTCGCGACGCGCGGCACCTACGGGGCGTCCAAGGCGTGGGTGGTGAGCTTCAGCCGGGGCATCGCGGCCGACCTGCGGCAGCGGTCGCGCGGCGGCGTCCGGGTGATGGCGCTGTGCCCCGGTTTCGTGCACACCGAGTTCCACGAGCGCGCGCGGATGGACATGTCCGGCCTGCCCGGCTTCATGTGGCTGGACAAGGACGACGTCGTCGACGCCGCGCTGCGCGACCTGCGCCGCGGGGCGGAGGTCAGCATCCCGGGCGCGCAGTACAAGGTGCTCGCCGGCGCCGCCCGGTTCGTCCCGCGCGGGCTGGTCACCCGCCTCTCGTCCACCACCGGCCGCCGGTACGGCTGAGCCGCATGTAAGCGAGCACTTGCAAGGGCGGCCCGCGCGGGGCACCCTGATAGCACCGGTCGATTCGATGGCGCGCCGAACGACATGCCCCGCCCCCGTCCACCGAGAGGCCACTCCCGATGGGTACCGACCTGGGTTATGCCGCCCTCGCACTGATCGCGACCGCCGTCTACTACATCGCCTTCCTGGTCTTCCGCGCGTCCGCGCGGAGGATGGAGCCGCTGCGCGGCAGCCGCCCGTTCCGCGTCGCCCGGCTCATGCTGACCGACCCGGTGTGGCTCGGCGGCGGGCTGCTGCTGTTCCTCGGCCTCGGCTACGAGGTCGTGGCGTTCTCCGCGCTGCCGCTCGCCCTCGCCCAGCCGATCTTCGCGGTGGCGCTGGTGCTGCTCGTCGGGTACGCGGTGCGCTTCCTCGGCGAGCGGCTCAGCGCCCGCGAGTGGGCGAGCGTCGCGCTGTTCGTCCTCGCCGCGATGCTGATCGGGCTGTCCGCCTCCGATGAGGGCGGCCTGCACGCCGGCGCCACGCCGGCGGGCACGCTCGCCCGGCCCTGGACGATGATCGCCGTCTGCGCCCCGGCGGTGCTCGTCGCCGCGCTGGTATGGCTGGTCGGGGACCGCCGCGCGAGCGGCCGGCACGCCCGCAAGCCGGCCGGCGTCGCCTACGGGATCGGCGCCGGGGCGTGCGCCGGGCTGGCCGAGGCCGGCATCCGCGGCATCTCGATCGTGTACCAGGAGACCGGGAGCCTCCAGGCGGTCATGCAGTCCGCCTACCCGTACCTGACGATCGGCCTCGCCGCGATCGCGCTCGGCCAGCTGCAGGTCGCGCTGCAGCGCTGCCGGATCGCGATCGTCGCGGTCGTGCTCACCGTCATCGGCCGCACGTACCTGCTCCTCGCCGGCAGCGTCCTGTTCGGCGAGGACTGGCCGCGCGAGACCGGACCGTTCCTGCTGCGGGCGGGCGGCTTCACGCTGGCGCTGCTCGCGCTCGTGCTGTTCCCCCGGTACGAGGAGCAGGCGCCGTACGGGGAGGAGGCGCGGGCGCCGGAACCGGCCGCCCGGAACACCGTGCACCCGGCCTTCGATGCTCGTACATTGCCCAGATGGCCCTCCACTCCCGCCGGTCCCTCCTGACGGCCGCGCTCGGCGCCGCCCTCGCGCTGGCCGGTGCCGCGGCGGCGCTGCCGCTGGCGCCCGCCCCCGCAGCCGCCGTCGTGGGCGGCGCCCCGGCCTCGTCCGCGGCGTACCCGTGGCTCGCCGCGGTCGGATCGCCGATCTTCTTCGTCCGGCCGTCGGGGCAGTTCTGCGGCGGCGCGCTGATCAAGCCGGACCGGGTGCTCACGGCGGGGCACTGCGTGTCGCTGTTCCGGTCGGTGCCGGGGCTGCTCACGGCCACTTTCGGCCGGGACGACCTGACCGGCGATGGCGGTGAGACGGTCCCCGTGGCATCGCTGCGCATCCATCCGGACTACCGGGAGACGTCGTTCAAGGGCGAGACCGTCCTGCACCACGACATCGCGGTCCTCACGCTGGCGCGGCCCGTGCACCGGCCCGTGGCCGCGCTCGGCTCGCCCGGCTCCGCCCGGACGGGCCGGATCCTCGGCTGGGGCTTCACGTCGGAGAACGACCTGCTCAACACACGTCTGCGGGCCGCAGACGTCCCGCTGCGGAGCGACGCGGCGTGCCGGCGGGCCTACGGCGGCTCGTTCGACCCGTCCGACATGCTGTGCGCCGGATCGGACCGGGCCGACACGTGCCAGTTCGACAGCGGCGGACCGCTGGTCGTCCGCGGCCGGGTCGCCGCGCTGACCTCCTGGGGCCGCGGCTGCGCCGAACCCGGCTACCCGGGCGTGTACGCGAGGCTCGGCTCCCTGCCCTGACCGGCCATTGCCCCGCCCCGGCCCCGCCTGGATGCTGGCCCCATGCGGGTACTGGTGACGGGGGCGGCGGGATACATCGGATACGCGGTCGGGCGGCGGCTGGTCGCGGCCGGCCACGAGGTGGACGGGCTGGTGCGGCGCGACGCCGCGCTGCCGGACGGCGTGCGGCCCGTGCGCGGCGACCTGCTCGACCCGGACGGGCTCCCGCGCGGCCCGTACGACGGGGTGTGCCACCTGGCGGCGCTCACCCGCGTGCGGGAGTCGTTCGAGCGGCCGCTGCCCTACTTCGCGGCCAACGTCCAGGGCACGGTGAACCTGCTGGAGGCCGTCGCGGCGGACCGGATCGTGCTCGGCTCCACGGCGGCGGTGTACGGGGCGCCGGAGCGGCAGCCGATCCCCGAGAGCGAGGCCCCCGCGCCGGCCAGCCCGTACGGGGCGTCGAAGCTGGCCGCCGAGCACGCCGTCCGCTGGCACGCGCGGACGGGCGCGGCCGGCGCGGTCGTCCTGCGCACGTTCAACGTCGCGGGATCGGTGGACGGCCGCACCGACCCCGACGAGACCCGGCTGATCCCGAAGGCCCTCGCCGTGGCCGCCGGGCGCGCCCCGCACATCGAGCTCAACGGCGAGGGGCTCGCCGTCCGCGAGTACCTGCACGTCGACGACCTCGCCGCCGCCTACGTCCGGGCGCTGGAGGCCGTCCGCCCCGGCGAGGACCGCGTCTACAACGTCGGCAGCGGCGCCGGGGCGGCCGTGCGCGAGGTCGTCGCCGCCGTGGAGCAGGTGACCGGCCGGCCGGTGCCCGCGCGCCGCCGCCCGGCCCGGCCGGAGGCGCCGGTGCTGGTCTGCGACGCCGCCGCGATCCGGGCCGAGCTCGGCTGGCGGCCGGAGCGCTCCGCGCTGCCGGAGATCATCGCCGGCTCGTGGGACGCCCTGCTCCGCGCGGGCGGATAAACTCGCCGGCGTGTCCGAGCCGAAGTTCGAAGTCCAGATGCTCCACGACCGCGTCATGATCAAGGTCGAGAAGGACAGCGGCGAGCGCCGCAGCACCGGCGGCATCGTGATCCCCGCGACCGTGGAGCAGGGGAACCGCCTGGTCTGGGGCGAGGTCTGCGGGGTCGGCCACCACGTGCGGATCGTCAAGCCCGGCGACCGGGTCCTGTTCCACCCGGGTGACCAGTACGAAGTCGAGATCCAGGGCGAGAACTACCTCGTCATGCGCGAGCGCGACCTGCACGCCATCGCCAGCGAGCGCCCCGAGCACGGCACCGGCCTCTACCTCTAGACCGCGCCGCCGGATCGCGTCCCGCTCCCGCCCGTGGTTTTCACTAGTCGATATGCATAAACTCGGGAGCATGGACGACCGCGAATGGGTCGACGCGGAACCCGCGGCGGCCGAGGCGGGGCTCGGCGGCAGCCGCGCACGGGTCCTGCGGGTGGTCCGCGAGGCGGGCGCCGCCCCGCTCGGCGTGCGCGAGATCGCCGAGCGGGCCGGGCTGCATCCCAACACCACCCGCTTCCACCTCGACGGGCTGTCCGAGGCCGGCCTGGTGGAGCGGGTCGCCGAGGACCGCGACCGGCCCGGCCGCCCCCGCGTGATGTACCGGGCGGAGGCCGCGGACGGCAGGCACAGCTACCGGTTGCTCGCCGAGATGCTGGCGAGCCTGGTCTCGGGCCTGCTCCCCGATCCGGAGCGGGCCGCGCTGGAGGCGGGCCGCGCCTGGGGCCGCCATCTCGCCGACGCGCCGGCCCCGTTCCAGCGCCTCGACCCGGCGGAGGCCCTGAAGCGCCTCAACCGGCTGATGGCCGGCATCGGGTTCAGCCCCGAGTTCGAGCACGACACCGGTCACACGGATCCGGACGAGGTCCGCATCCGGGTGCGGAACTGCCCCTTCGGCACGGTCGCCGAACAGCACGCGGACGTGGTGTGCCGGCTGCATCTCGGCCTGATCCAGGGCGCGCTCGAGGAGCTGGACGTGCCGATGGCGGCGGACCGGCTCGATCCGCTGGTGGAGCCGCACCTCTGCCTGGCTTACCTGCGCCGCGCCCCGAGGAGCGATGGCGAGGCGGACCGGGCGGACGCCGGCACCGCCCCGGCGGACGGCGAAGCCGAGGGCTGACGGCCCGGACGCGCGGAAGGCCCGCGGACCCCTTTCGGGCGTCCGCGGGCCGACGGGCCGGGCCGGGAGGCGTCAGCCGCTCCGCTCCGCCGGTTCCTCCGCGGCGTCCGCGGAACCCTCTGCCACGGGATCCTTCACCGCGGAGTCCTTCGCCGCGGTCTGCCGCGCCTTGGAACGCGGGCCGCGAAGGGCGAGCAGGATTCCGCCGACCAGTGCCAGTTCGGCGAGGCCGCTGAGCACGTCGAGGACGCCGGCCGCCTCCGCCTCGCCCGCCTCCGGGCCGAAGGGCAGGCCGGCCGTACGGCTCACCGCCCACAGCGCGAGGACGCCGAGGTTGACGGCGAGCCCGGACAGCAGCAGCGGCCGCTCGCTCCCGGTGCAGGCGAGCACCGCCCAGACGAGCTGGAACATGCCGATGGCGCTGAAGAAGACGCCGTAGGCCCACCATTCGCTCAGGTGCTCGGGCACGACGGCGTAGTGGACGAGCGCGGCGAGGACCGACCCGATCGCCGCGACGCGTCCGGCCGTGAGCGCGGACGAGGCCGCCGGGGCGGTCGCCGTGCCGCTGGTCTCGATGGTTGTCATGGTCACCTCCTGAGGGTGGGTCAGCCGACCTGGAAGACGCCCACGCCGCCCGCGGCCATGTTCCTCATCTTGTGGCCGAGGAACGCGTAGGTGCCGGCGTCGGGAAGGGTGAACTCGACGAAGCCGCCCTGGGTGGGCTGCAGGTCGAGGACCTGGGCGCCGCCCTTGTCGGCGTTGCCCTTGCGCACCAGGTAGGCGCCGTCCTTCCAGACCGTGTCGAAGATCGTCCCGACGACGTGGAAGGCGATGTTCTCGTTGGGGCCGCCGTCGTCCACCCACACGCGGACCCGGTCGCCGGGCTTCACCTTGATCGGGGCGTGCACGTACTGGTTGTGGTAGCCGTTGAAGACGACCGCGTCGTACTCGCCGGCCATCATCTTGGCCATGTCGCCGGGCTTGCCCTGGGGACCGAGGTACAGCTCGGACTGCACGAGCACCAGCTCCTTGTCGACCTTGTCCAGCTTCGGCGGGTCGACGATCACGGCGCCGTGCATGCCGTTGCCGATGTGGTAGATCATCGGGTCGGAGCCGCAGTGGTAGGTGAAGATGCCGGCGAACTGCGCCTTGAACTCGTAGACGAGCGTCTCACCGGGCTTGATCGTCCTCATCTCGACGTTCGGCGCGACCTTGGAGGCGTGGAAGTCGATCGAGTGGCCCATCGAGCCCTTGTTGACGAGCTTGATCCGGAAGGTGTCGCCGACGCTGCCGCGCAGTGTCGGGCCGGGCGCGGAGCCGTTGTAGGTCCACCGGGTCTGCTTCACGCCGGGGGCCACCTCGATCTCCTTCTCGGTGACGGTGAAGGTGACCTCGTGGACGTCCTTGCCGTCGTTGGCGGGTGCCGTCGGGTCGTGCGGCTTCCAGCCGGCGGCGGGCTTGGCGGCCGGGTCGATCTTGGCGTTCGCGGAGTCGCCGGCGGCGGTGCCGCTCGCCGCCGCGCCGGTGTCGCCCGCCGCGGCCGACGTGGTCTTGCCGCCGGTCACGGTGACGTCGACCAGCATGCCGGCTTCCTTGTGGCCGGGGACGACGCACCACGCCTGGGTGGACTCGGTGAGCACGCCCCAGTGCTGCGTCTCGGACTGGCCTGGTTCGAGCTCCTTGTTCGTCTTGCCGAGCAGGCTGAACGTGTGGTTCATGCTGCCCTTGTTGACGACCTTCACCGTGACGTCGGCGCCCGCCGGGACGGTGACCTTGTTCGGCTTGATGTACATGTCGCCCTCTTCGAATTCGAGGGTGACCTTCTTGCCCTTCCCGGGCAGGGCCGCGTCACCGCCGCCGGAGGAGGACGAGGAGGAGCCGGCCTCCTCCGACGCGGCCAGCGTGCCGTGCTGGTCGCCGGGCGCGAAGCCGACCATGAGCAGCCCGACGATGAGGCCGAGCGCGAGCGCCGCGCTGATGGCGGGCAGGTACCCGTTCAGCGCCGCGGTCCAGTGTCTGCGGGCGGGCGCCGACGGCCCGCCCGACGCCGGATCGTCCGGCGCGGGGGTTGTGGACATTGACTCACTCCAGATGTGAGAAAGGGGGGGATCCGAGCGGTTCGGGGGTACCGCGCTCAGGTGATCTGCATCTCCATGACCAGGCCGAACATGCCCTGGGAGCCTTCGGCGTGCGGGAAGATGTGGCAGTGCCAGATCCACTTGCCGGGCTGGTCGGCGTGGATCAGGACGGTGTAGCGCTCGCCCGGCGCGACGTTGACGGTGTCGGCCTTGTAGGTCTGCTCCAGCGGGAACCCGTCCTTGGCGATGATCACCTGGTCCACGCCGTGCAGGTGCATCGGATGCGCCATCGTCCCGGCGTTGACGTAGGTGACCTGCACCCAGTCGCCCACCTTGGCCTTCAGCGGCTTGGTCGCGGGGAACGACTTGCCGTTGAGCGTCATCCCGATCACGCCGGCGTCCTGGATCTGGATGATCTGCTTCTGCGCCACCTTCTCCTTGTGGGGGGTGGGGATGTCACCGAACTGGATCGCGCCCCACAGCCCGCTGCTCACCTGCTTGGTGCCGTTGTAGTGCGAGTGGTACCAGGTGTCGGCGATCCGGGTCACCGGGAACTCGTAGGCGAACGACTTGCCCGGCTTGATCGAGTCCTGGGTGACGTTGGGGACGCCGTCCATCTTGTTGGGCAACTGGATTCCATGCCAGTGGACGCTGGTCGGCTCGGGCAGGTCGTTCTTGACCACGATGCGGACCTTGTCCCCGACGTCCGCGCGGATCGTCGGGCCGGGCACCATGCCGTTGAAGCCCCAGGCGTCCACGACCTTGCCCGGTTCCACCTCCCACTTCAGGGGCGCGGCCGTCATGTGGAACTCCTTGGTGCCGTCCGCCAGCACCTTCGGGACGAGGTCCTGCCCGCCCTGGCCCTTGGTGGCCGCGGGGAAGCTCTTGTCCCGCTTCGCCATGGCCTCGTCCATGGCCTTCCAGTCGCCCGCACCGCCGGCGGACGCGTCGTGCGAGGTTCCGTGGTCCTCCGCGGCGGACGGCGCCGCCGCCTCCGCCGCGGGCGCGGACTCCGCCGCGTGCGACGCCTCGGTCGCGCCGCTGCCGCGTGGAATCGTCCACAGCGACACGGTCAGCGCGAGCGCGAACGCGATCGCGGCGACCAGCGCCCTCGATCTGGCTCCATCCATCGTGTCGACCCCTTCCGGGTCCTAATTTTTACGAGCGCATTAGGTTTAATTGTTCGCACCGGTCCCGGTCTATAGGCGGGGGGTGTGAAGCGCCGCACAGATTTGATGGAAGCCTTATTCATGCAGTTCAGATGGGGTTCACTTGCGAGGGAGGGCGCGACTGTGCCGCCATCGCGCACCCCGCCTGCACGGCCCCGGTTCAACCAAATACACTAGTTTTTTTTGGTCTTTTCGGTCGGCGAGGCGTCCCGGCCGGGGACTCGCGGTCGGTGACGCGCGGCACCGTGGGCGGCGGAGGGACCGGCTTCCCCGAAGCGGCGCGATCCCCGCGCGGCGGGCTGAGACACTGCCCTGCGGAACGGGACGGGCCGCGCGCCCGTCGAACCGGCACACCGAGCACCGGAGGGACCGATGGGCGACGGGATCGAACACGACAGGTCGAGCCAGCTCAAGCAGATCGAGAGCGGGCTGCTCCCCGGCGAGCAGATCATCGCCGTCTACGACGCGGTCGGGACGGGCACCGGGTTCATCGGCCTCACCGACCGGCGGGTGATCATCCAGGACCGGAGCTTCGCCGGCAAGAAGTACGCGATCACCAGCGTGCCGTACTCGAAGATCACCTCGGTGAGCGTGGTCAGCAACAAGTCGTGGGCCGGGTCGTACTTCTCCACCGGGTCGATCGCGATCCACGTCGGCCACCAGACCTACGAGGTCGAGTTCCGCGGCAGCGACAAGAGCCACCACGTCCACAACGTGATCTTGCAGCACATCTCCTGACGCGCGGCCGGCCGCCGGAGGAGGCGCAGGTCAGACGACGACCTTCACGGTGGAGCCGGTGCGGTCCTTGGTGACGCGGAGCTGCGCGGGGATGCGGGCGCGCAGCTCGGCGACGTGGCTGACGATGCCGACCGCCCGGCCGCCGTCGCGCAGGCCGTCCAGGACGTCCATGACCTCGTCGAGCGTCTCCTCGTCGAGGGTGCCGAAGCCCTCGTCGACGAACAGCGTGCCGATCTCGGTGCCGCCGGCCTCGGCGGTGACGACGTCGGCGAGGCCGAGCGCGAGGGCCAGCGAGGTGATGAACGACTCGCCGCCGGACAGGGTGGCCGGGTCGCGCGTCAGGCCCGTCCAGGCGTCGGCGACGCGGAGGCCGAGGCCGCCCGCGCCCTTCGCGCGGTCGCCGGCCGTCCGGTCGGTGGTGTGGGCGAGGGCGTAGCGGCCCCCGGACATGCGCGACAGCCGCTCGTTCGCGGCGGCGACGACCTGTTCGAGGCGCGCGGCGAGCACGTACGCCGACAGCGACATGGCGTGCCGGTTCGCGGGGTGCTTGCCGGACGCGAGCCCGGCGAGCCGCTCGGCGACCTCGTGGCGTTCGGCGGCGGGCCGCCATGCGGCGACGGCGCCGGCGAGCCGGCCGCGCAGCTCGGCGAGGCGTTCGCAGCGGTACCGGGCGCGGTCGGCGGCGCTCACGGCCTCGGTGTGCGCGTCCTCCGCCGCGCGGACGGCCGCGCGGAGGGCGGGCAGGTCGGGCGCGGGCTCGGCGGCGGCCGCGATGAGCTCGGGGTCCTTGAGCAGGGCGCGGACCTGGGCCTCCTCGACGTCCCACTGGCGGAGCCTGTCCCGGAGGGCGCCCTGCTCCTCGTCGGGCAGCGCGGCTTCGAGGACCTCGTCGGGCGTCCCGAACCCCTGCTCCTCGGCCTCCTGCCGCGCCTTCGCGCGGGCGGCGGCCAGCTCCTCCTCGGCGCGGCCGCGGTCGCGCGCCGCCTCGGCCGCCTCGCCCAGCGCGCCGGCCTCGCGGGTGAGGCGGGCGATGCGCTCCTCCAGGGTCGGGTCGTCACCGCGCGCCTCGTCCAGCTCCGCGGCGAGGCGGGCCCGCTCGGCGGCCAGGTTCTCGTCGCGGGCGCGGGTCTCGGCGAGCCGCCGGGAGACCCGGTCGTGCTCGTCGCGGGCCAGGTCGAGTTCCCGCTCGTGGCGGTGGAGCACGGCCTCCAGCCGCTCCGCCTCCGCGGCCCGCGCCATGGCGGCCTCGAACTCCTCCCGCGCCTCGGCCAACTCGGCGGCGAGCGCGGCGGCGGGCGCGTCGCCGGCCGCCTCGATCAGCTGGTCGAGTTCGGAGCGCCGCGACTCGACCTCGCCGGTCCGCCTCTCGCGCAGGTCCTGCGCCTCGTCGTAGGCGGCCTGGGCGCGCTCGATCTCGCCCTCGGTCGGGACGACGGCGAGGGACGCGACGGGCGCGGGGTGCTCCGTGGAGCCGCAGACCCGGCAGGGCTCGCCGTCGCGCAGCTCGGCGGCGAGCGCGGCGGCCATGCCGTCCAGGCGTGCCTGCCGGAGCTCCTGGACGCGGTCGCGGGCCCGCTGCGCGGCGTCGACCGCGGCGCGCTGCGCCTCCTCGGCGGCGGCGAGCAGGCCCTCGACCCGGTCGCGGCGGTGCGCGGCGTCGAGCCTGCGCTCGGCGTCCCGGACGGCGGCCTCCGCGCCGGCGCGGCCCGCCGCCGCGAGCCTGGCCTCCTCCAGCTCGGCGCGGCGGGCCGCCACGATGCCGGGCAGCTCCTCCAGCGCCGCGGCCGCCCGCGCCTCCTGCTGCTCCAGGCCGCGCAGCTCCTCGGCCAGGGACCGCCGGTCACGCTCGATCTCGCGGAGCCGGGCGGCCTTCCCGCGCACGCCCTCCAGCGCGGCGGCCTCGTCGCGGCGGTCGCGCTCGGCCTTGGCGAGGACGTCCTCCGGCGCCTTCGGCGGCAGCAGCGCGGCGACCCGGGACCTGGTCTCCTCGGCCCAGCGGCGGGCCTGCACCGCCCGGCCGTGCCGGTCGCGCACGTCCTTCACCCAGGGGACGACCCGGTCGGCGCGGGCGGCGGCGTCCAGCCGCGACGCCGTACGGGACCTCTCCTCGGCGTGCTCGGCCAGCGCGTCGCGCCGGGCGAGGGCCTCGGCGTGCGCCCGCCGCCGCCGGGCGAGGTCCTCGCCGTCCTCCAGCGCCGCGCGGGCCGCGCGGAGCGCCGCCGCGGCCTCGTCCCGCAGGCGCTCGACGGCGGCGCGGACATCGGCGTGCCCGGCCGCCAGCTCGGCCGCCCACGCGGGCAGCACATCGACCTCGGCGAGCGGCTCGGCGGCCGGTTC
>NZ_JBEORG010000034.1:0-98542 GCF_040302145.1 Spirillospora sp. NPDC127506
GCGCGGACGCACCGGCCGCCGCGAGCGCCCCGGCCGGGGCCCCGTCCCGGCCGGTGCCGGTCGTCCGGACGGGCCCGCCGCGCGCGGTGTACGGCCGCGTCGCGTCCCTGGCGGGCATGCGCTGGTACTGCGTGATGCGCGGGCTGGTGATCTCCGAGGAGTACACGTCCCGGCAGGCCATCGACGCGCTCGGGGCCGGAACCGGCCTCGCCGACCTGCTGTGCCGGCTCGTGTCGGCGGTCACCCGGGGCCGCCTCACCGCCGACCACAGCGAGATCACGCTGGTCATCCGCAAACCCGAGAACCGTTTCGCCAGGGTCATCTGACCGGGGCGGGCGTGCGCGGGCCGGGGCCGACGCAGTAATTTCTGCTGCGGAGACTCTCACTCACACGGACAAGCCCGGTACCCCCGCCGCCGGGCGGGATCGGAGATCGCGGTGACCGCCGACGCCGGCCTTCCCGACACGCTGCGGGACCTGCCCGCCTGGACCCCGAGCCCGGTGGAGCTCGCCGACCTGGAGCTGCTCCTCGCCGGCGTGTACCGCCCGCTGCCGGGGTTCCTCGGCTCCTACGACACCGCGATGGTGGTCGCCGGCGGGCGGCTCGCCGACGGCACCCCGTGGCCGGTGCCGGTCACGCTGACCGTCCCGAAGGAGCTGACGGACCAGGAGCGCGTCGTCCTGCAGGATCCGGAGGGCGTGCCGCTCGCCGTGCTGGACGTCGCCGAGGCCTGGCAGGACCCGACCACCCAGGAGTGGCGGCTCGCGGGCCCGCTGGAGGCGCTCCGCGCCCCCGCGCACGGGCCGTTCCACTCGCTGCGCCGCCGTCCCGACGAGCTCACCCCCGTCGAGGGCCCGGTCCTGGCGGTGGCCACGCGCGATCCGCTGCACCGCAAGCAGCTCGGCCAGCTCCGCCAGGTCGCCGAGCGGCTCGGCGCGAACGTGCTGGTCCTGCCGCTGCTCGGCGGCGAACACGACGAGTCGCTCGTCCGCGCGCTGCTCGGCGTCCGCAAGGAGCTCCCGGACGGCACCCGCATCGTCCCGGTGCCGCTGCCCGCGCGCGGCGGCGACGGCGAGCGCGACGTCCTGCTGCGCTCGCACGTCGCCGCGTCCTACGGCGCCACCCACCTGCTCGCGGAGGCGGAGCTGGAGGGCACCGCGATCCCGGTGGTCGTCCCCGAGCCGTGGGCCTACGACGCCGACGTGGAGGTCTGGCGGCCCGTCGCGCGCATCGAGCCCGACCACGTCCAGGCGGAGCTGACGCCCGAGCGGCTGGCCGAGCTGCTGGACGCGGGCGAGCCCGTCCCCGACTGGTTCACCCCGCCGGCCGTGGCCGCCGAGCTGGTGCGGGCGCGCCCGCCGAAGCACTCGCGGGGCATCACGGTGTTCTTCACCGGGCTGTCCGGCTCCGGGAAGTCCACGGTCGCGCGCGGCCTGGCCGACGCGCTGGTCGAGCGCGGCGGCCGCACGGTCACGCTGCTGGACGGCGACGTCGTGCGGCGGATGCTGTCCGCCGGGCTGACGTTCTCCCGCGCCGACCGCGACCTCAACATCCGGCGGATCGGGTTCGTCGCCGCCGAGATCACCCGGCACGGCGGCACCGCGATCTGCGCGCCGATCGCCCCGTACGCGGCGACCCGCGCCGAAGTCCGCCGGATGGTGTCGGCCGTGGGCGACTTCATCCTGGTGCACGTCGCGACGCCGCTGGAGGAGTGCGAGCGACGCGACCGCAAGGGCCTGTACGCGAAGGCGCGCGCGGGCCTCATCCCCGAGTTCACCGGCATCTCCGACCCGTACGAGGAGCCGGACGACGCCGACCTGACGCTCGACACGTCGCGGATGGCGCCGGACGAGGCGGTCGGCCAGGTGCTCGGCCTGCTGGTGGACGGCGGCTGGGTTCGTCCCGAATAGAACATCCGTCCCGTTTGTCGCTCGAAACCCGGGTTAGACCCACCCGGAAGCCGTCCTCTAGGGTGGTACGCGAGTTTTCCTACATGGCAGGTAGGTCATGCCGATGGACTTCGATTGGACGATGGCGCTGGGCTCGTTCCTCGTCGCCGTCATCGTCGGGCTGACCGGGATGGGCGGCGGCGCGCTGATGACGCCGATGCTCGTCACGTTCTTCGGCGTCAGCCCGCTCGCCGCCGTGTCCAGCGACCTCGTCGCCGCCGCCGTGATGAAACCCGTCGGCAGCGCCGTCCACTACCGGCAGGGCACGATCAACACGCGGCTCGTCGGCTGGCTGTGCGCCGGCTCGGTGCCGGCCGCCTTCTCCGGCGTCCTGCTGGCGAAGGCGCTCGGCCACGGCGACTCCGTCGAAGACCTCATCAGCAAGGCCATGGGCGTCGCGCTGATGATCGCGGCGGGCGGGCTCGTCCTGCGCGCCTACCTGGGCCGCCGCGGGCGCGCCGGCTCCGCCGGCGACGGCGAGGCGCCCGAGGTCGCCGTCCGCCCGGTCCCGACCGTGCTGGTCGGCGCGGTGGGCGGCCTCGTCGTCGGCATCACCTCGGTCGGCTCCGGCTCCCTCATCATCGTCGCGCTCCTCGCCCTCTACCCGACGCTGAAGGCCAACCAGCTCGTCGGCACCGACCTGCTGCAGGCCGTCCCGCTGGTGTTCGCGGCCGCCATCGGCCACCTGCTGTTCGGCGACTTCCGGATGGAGGTCACCGCCGCCCTGCTGGCCGGCTCCATCCCCGGCGTCTACCTCGGCTCCCGGATCTCCTCGCGCGCCCCCGGCGGGCTCATCCGCCGCGTGCTGGCGCTCGTCCTCGTCGCGTCGTCGCTGAAGATGTTCGGCGTCGGCGCCGTCCCGCTCGCCTGGACGATGGCCGTCCTCGCCGCCGGCACCCTCGCCGTCTCGGTGCACCTCCGCCACCGCGCGCGCCGGAACCTCGATACGCTGCCCTCTCCCGTCCCAGCCACCGGCCGAGCCGGCGCACCAGGAGAGCAGCGTGGACCAACGATGGCCGCATGACACCGTCGACGTCCTCGGCGTGCGGGTCAGCCGCATCGACGTCGCCCGGCTCCGGTCGTTCGTGGAGGCGGCCGTCAAGGACCGCGCGAAGCTGACCGTCACGTTCGCCAACCCGGACTACGTGCTCAAGGCGCAGAAGGACGCCGGGCTGCGCGACCTCATGAACGGCTTCGACCTCAACCTGCCGGACGGGTGGGGCGTCGTGCTCGCCGCGAAGATCTTCGGACGCCCCGTGCCCGGCCGGATGGCCAACGACGACCTCACCGACGACCTGTTCGGGCAGCCCGCCGAGCACGGCTGGCGGGTCTTCCTGTTCGGCAACGCGCCCGGCGTCGCCGAGGCCGCCGCCGCGAACGTCCGCGCCTGGTACCCGGGGCTGCAGATCGCCGGGACGCTGCACGGCCACTGGGCGGACGAGCACGGCCGCCTCCCCGCCGAGACCGCCGAGCGGCTCGTCGCCGAGATCAACGAGGCGGCCCCCGACGTCCTGCACGTCGGCCTCGGCACCCCGCTGCAGCAGCGGTTCGTCACCGAGTACCGCGACCGGATCACCGCACCCGTGATCATCACGTGCGGCGCGTACTTCGAGCACCTCGCCGAGCGGCGCGACTACTACCCGGCCTGGGTCCTCAAGCTGCGCATCGGGTTCCTCTACCGGCTGGCCCGCGAGCCCCGCCGGCTGTGGCGCCGCTACACCATCGAACTGGGCTCCTACCTGGGCCGCGTCATCCTGCACCGGATCCGGAAGGGAAAGGCGCCCGCGTCGCGATCCGAGCCGTGACCGACATCTCTTTCCGGCCGCGGTTCCCGGGAACCACTGCCCGATTTTCGCCTTTGTGGTAGGACAAGATGCCATCACTGACCCCGGCCGTCTCCCGGAGCACCTTCATGCGACCATTCATCGCCTGCCTCACGGCCACCACTCTCGCGGCGTCGGCGCTGACCGCCGCGGCGGGCGCGGCGTCCGCCGACATCGCCATGCCGTCGGTGGTCTCGGCCAACCCGGTGAACA
Organism: Spirillospora sp. NPDC127506; assembly: GCF_040302145.1. Lineage (NCBI taxonomy): Bacteria > Bacillati > Actinomycetota > Actinomycetes > Streptosporangiales > Thermomonosporaceae > Spirillospora > Spirillospora sp. NPDC127506. The sequence goes on from NZ_JBEORG010000034.1 coordinate 3,986, forward strand.
ACACCCCGCACGTGCTGGACGGCACCGTCCGCGCCATCGCCGTCGTGGGGAACCTGGTCGTCGTCGGCGGCAACTTCGAGGAAGTGCGCGAAGCCGGCACGTCGAAGAAGCTCAAGCGGCACAACCTGTTCGCCTACGACATGAAGACCGGGAAGATCAGCACGGTCTTCACGCCGAAGGTCGACGGCACCGTGCACGCCCTCCAGGCCGGGACGGGCGGCTGGGTCTACATGGCCGGGACCTTCAAGAACGTCAACGGCCGCGCGACCGGCACGGTCGCCTCCGTCAAGACCACCACCAACCAGGTCCACACCGGCTTCAAGCCCAACGTGAACTACCGGGTCACCACGATGGTGCGGCGCGGCCTGCGGCTGTACATCGGCGGCTCGTTCACCAAGGCCGGCGGGAAGTCGCGCACCGCCCTCGCCCGGCTCGACGCGCTCACCGGCGCCGCCGACGGCACCTTCAACTTCAGCATCACGCACCCGCGGTCCGGCACGCTCAAGGTCTACAAGCTCGCGGTCGACCCGTCCGACACCCGGATGGTCATCAACGGGACGTTCACCCGCGTCAACGGCCAGAGCCGGCCCCAGATCGCGATGATCACCCTGGGCTCGGGCACCGCGAAGCTGTCGACCTGGGCGACCAACGAGTACGCCGACGCCTGCAACCTCAACGCCTTCGACACCTACACGCGCGGGATGGACTTCTCCCCCGACGGCAAGTACTTCGTCGTCGTCACCACCGGCGGCCCCTACGGCCGGACCACCCTGTGCGACTCGGCCGCCCGCTGGGAGTCGTCCCGCACCGGCTCCGGGCAGAAGCCCACGTGGGTGAACTACACGGGCGGCGACACGCTGCTGTCCACCTCCGTGACCGGCTCCGCCGTCTACGTCGGCGGCCACCAGCGCTGGCTCGACAACCCCTACGGGCACGACAGCGCCGGCCCCGGCGCCGTGTCGCGGCCCGGCATCGGCGCCCTCGACCCGGCCACCGGCAAGGCGCTCCCCTGGAACCCCACCCGGACGCTCGGCCACGGCGTCGAGGCGCTCGTCGCCCACCCGAGCGGGCTGCTCGTCGGCAGCGACACCGAGGAGCTCGGCCACGAGTACCACGGCAGGCTCGGGATGTTCCCCGCCAAGTGAGCCCTGGGGCGGATGTGAGATAAAGGGGCGACGACCAGCGAGAGGAAGGGGCCGTCCGTGCGCGACCGCGACCCCCGTGACCCGTTCCCCGGTGGTCACCACCGGCCCGATGCCCGCCGTTCGCAGCCCGTCCCGCCGGCCCGCAGGCCGCGCGGGCGGGCCCGCCGGCGCGGGCCGCGTCCGTCCCTCTACTTCACCGCCGCCGGCACCCTCCTCGTCGTCGGCGGCTCCGCCGGCGCGATCGCGCTCACCGGCGGCGGGCTCGCCCGCGACGCCCGGACCGCGTCCGCCGGCGGCGGCACCGTCGTCCCGGCGTCCGCCGACACCTACGTGGTACGCGAGATGCCCGGCAAGGGGTTCGGCGACGACAAGAAGATCACCGCCTCGGTGTGGCCGGAATGGCACACCGAGGCCTACATCGCCTTCGACGTGCCGCGCGGCACCCCGAAGATCACCAAAGCCCGGGTCGAGGTGACCTTCGACCGGCCCCGCAACCGGCCCCGCCAGGTCGAGCTGCGCAGCCTCCCCGGCTCCTGGACGGAGAACGGCACCTCCTGGAGCAACCGGCCCGCCGCCGGCCCCGTCATCGCGACCGCCTCGTCCGCCAAGGACCGGATCTCCTTCGACGTCGGCTCCGTCGTCACCGGCCCCGGCCGCTACGCGTTCGCCATCACCAACCAGAACTTCTGGTCGGCGGCGTCCCTGCACTCCCGCGAGACCGGCGACGGCCCCAGGCTCGTGCTGAAGACCCGCCGCGGCGAGCCCGCGCCGTCCACCAGCGCGTCCCCCACCCCCAGCGCCTCCCCCACGGCGGCGCTGCCCGCGCCGGGTCCCGAACCCACCTGGGACGTCCCCGAGCCCACCAAGTCCCCCGAGACGTCCACGGGCGGCAGCAGGACCCTCTGCGGCCTCTCCCTGGAGCTGAAGCCGGGTGAGACCTTCCAGCAGGCCCTCAGCCGCCTGGACGCCCGCTACGGCGGCCTGGAGACCGTCCGCCTCTTCTACCGGGGCGTCCCGCCGGCCTGGCCCGGCAACCCGAACCTCGGCGACCGCCCGCCGATCATCTCCTTCAAGCTCGCGCCCAAGGACGTCCTCGCCGGCAAGTACGACAAGGCGATGACGAACTGGTTCGCCACCGCACCCCGCGACCGCGACGTCTACTGGGTCTACTACCACGAGCCCGAGGACAACATCGCCAACGGCGAGTTCACCGCGGCCGACTACCGCGCAGCCTGGCGCCGCCTCCGCGCCCTCGCCGACAAGGCCGGCAACTCGCGGCTGCACGCCACCCTCGTCCTCATGAGCTGGAGCCTCGACCCGCTCTCCCACCGCGACTGGCGCGACTACTACCCCGGCCGCGACGTCATCCAGGTCCTCGGCTGGGACGCCTACAACCTCGGCTGGAAGAAGGGCCGGTACGACTCGCCGTCCACCATGTACGACCGCGTCATCGCCGTCAGCAAGGCCGAGAACCTCCCCTTCGGCGTCGCGGAGACCGGCAGCTACCTCGTCGGCGACGACGACGGCACCGAACGCGCCGCCTGGCTCCGCGCCACCAACGCCTACCTGAAGAAGCACAAGGCCCTCTGGGTCGCCTACTTCGACCTGGACTGGCCCACCGGCGACTTCCGCCTACTCGACACCCACAGCCGGAAGGCATGGCAGGAGTTCTGTTAGCCCTGCTAGCCCAGGGGGGCGACCCCCCTGGAACCCCCGTTAGCGACGCAGGCGATCCTCGCTCCTTTGTTGCGGTCTGTCGTGCCTGTGCGGGCGTGTGCGGGGTCGCTGCGGTCGCCTGCGTCGCCGGGCATGCCCGCTCCGGGCGCTAGAGCGCCCTCCGCGTGCCTGCCCGTGCCTGTCGCTTCGGTCTGCGCCCCGGCTCAGGTCTAGTCCAAGAGCGCATGAATCGTGCTCATCCAAGAGGCGTCTGTGTTTGCCCAGGGGGCGACTCCCTGGAACCCAGTGAGACTAGGGATATAGACGCTGCCGGTGGGGCTGGCTCTTTGGAACCCCGTTGGCATGCCCGCGGCCGCCAGCTCAGGCCCGCGCTCGGCCGCAGCCCCGTCCAAGAGACAGCGGGGCTCACGACTCTTACATGACACAGCCGCCATGCACCGGTCCGCCTGACAGCACGGCCTGCTCTCCGGCTCGCGGTACGGGTTGGTCCGCGGCGGGGGGCGAGGGTGGGGGTGTGAAGGCAGTGGCCCCGGCCGGGGTGCCGGTCGGGGCCACTGTTCTTGCTAGGTCGGGGCGGTTACTTGCGCTTGAGGATGATGGTCCACATCACGGCCCGGCTGGCGGCGTTCGTCGTGGCGGTCTTGCCGCCGTAGGTGCCGGTGGGGACCGCGGCGTTGCTGTCGACGATCAGGCTGGTGATGCGGCCGCCGCCGGAGCCGATGCCGGTGCCGCGGGTCTCCACGCCGGCGGGCGCCGTCCACGAGGTGGTGCTGGACGACTTGTCGCCCCAGTAGGTGATCGCCCAGCTGCCGGAGGAGGCGACGTCGGCGTCCGGGCTGGTGTGCTCGGTGCCGGAGTCGTCGTCGGTGTCCTTGGCGACCTTCGCGATCGGGTCGGTGGTGTCGGTGCCCGCGTAGGCCAGCAGCCGGATGTCGGCCTTGGTGTAGGCGCTCAGCCCGATGTTGACCTGGGTTCCGGCGTCACCGGCCTGCGCGACCCGCTTGTAGAGGACCGAGGTCGCGTTGCCCGCGTTCTGCTCGTCCACCTTCGTCCAGCCGGCCGGCTGGTCGGTGATCTCCGCGTCGCTGCTGTTGTAGGTCAGCACCAGGATCATGCCGTCGCCCGGCTGGACGGCCGACGGGATCTGCGCGTAGGCCGTCTGGACGTTGGCGTTGCCGCCGATGCCCGCGCGGAAGGCGATGTCCGCCTGGTTCGGCGCGACCGTCACCGTGGCGGTCCTGGTGTCCTCGGCGCCCTTGTCGTCGGTCACCGTCAGCTTGACCGTGTAGGTGCCGGCCTCGTCGTAGGCGTGCTGCGGGGTGGCGCCGGTGCCGTGCTCGCCGTCGCCGAAGTCCCACGCGTACGAGGCGATCGAGCCGTCCGGGTCGGTCGAGCCGGACGCGTCGAACGTGCACTGGAGGTCGTCGCAGCTGCGGCTGAACGCGGCCTGCGGGGCCTGGTTCGTCGCGGCGGAGGACCCCCGCGCCAGGATGATCGTCCACATCGCGGCCCGGCTGGCGGCGTCGGTGGTGGCCGTCTTGCCGCCGTAGGTCCCGGTCGGGACCGTGCCGTTGCTGTCGGCGGTCAGGCTGGTGATGCGGCCGCCGCCGGAGCCGATGCCGATGCGGCGGGTCTCCACGCCGGCGGGCGCCGTCCACGAGGTGGTGCTGGACGACTTGTCCGCCCAGTAGGAGACCGCCCACGAGCCCGCGTCGCCGACCTGCGCGGCCGGGCTGGTGTGCGCGGTGACCGAGTCGGCGTCGCCGGCCTTCGCGACGGCGGCGATCGGGTCGGTGGTGTTGGTGCCGTCGTAGGCCAGCAGCTGGATGTCGGCCTTGGTGTAGGCGCTCAGGCCGATGTTGACCTGGGTTCCGGCGTCGCCGGCCTGCGCGACCCGCTTCCACAGGACGGAGGTGGCACCGCCGACCGTCTGGGTGTCGACCTGCGTCCAGCCCGCCGGGGGCGCCGTGATCGACGCGGTGTTGTTGAAGGTCAGCATCATGATCATGCCGTCGCCCGGCTGGACGGCCGGCGGGATCTGCGCGTAGGCCGTCTGGACGTTGGCGTTGCCGCCGATGCCCGCGCGGAAGGCGATGTTCGCCTGGTTGGGCGCGACGGTGAGCGTCTGGGTCTTGGTGCCCGTGCCGCCCCGGTCGTCGGTCACCGTCAGCTTGACGGTGTACTCGCCCGCCTCGGCGAAGGTGTGCTGCGGGGTGGCGCCGGTGCCGTGCTCGCCGTCGCCGAAGTCCCACGCGTACGAGGCGATCGAGCCGTCCGGGTCGGTCGAGCCGGACGCGTCGAACGCGCACTCGAGCTGGTCGCAGTTGGCGGTGAACGCGGCCTGCGGCGCCGCGTTCGGCGTGCCGCTGAACAGGAACACCGTCCGGCCGCGCCAGTCGGCGGAGCTCACCTCGGTGGACGCCCCCGAGGGCACCCCGGCCTCGGAGAACGCGACCCGGTACAGCTTGCCGCTGCTGTTGCTCACGTAGTACAGGTAGCCGCCGTCGACGAACATCCCGCCGACGGAGCTCCACGACATGCCGGGCAGGTTGCCCACGGCGGTGAACTCCTGCGCGCCGACGACGTTGCTCTCCGGGTTGAACGTCCGGTAGTAGAGCGCGGACGTGCCGCGGGCGTAGTAGATGCGGCCCTTGGCGTAGAACATGCCGGTGATGTTCGGGACCTGCGAGTGCCAGGTCGACATGTTGACGAGCTGGTCCGCGGTGTCGATCACCGTGTTCGGGCCGAGCGTGGTCCCGTCGAACGTGCGGCGGTTGAACGTGCCGTTCGAGCCGCCGTAGAACAGCTCACCGTTGATCATGAAGGCGCCGCGCGCGGAGCGCCAGTCGACGCCGGCGGTGCCGTCGGCCACCTCGGGGCCGGTGGTCGTGCCGTCGAACGAGCGGTGCCGGAGGTAGTTCGCCGCGCCGGTGCCGATGCCGCCGCCGGAGTAGACGTTCCCGGGCAGCTCGCCGGTGTTGTACGCCGGGACGGTCTTGCCGCCGGCGAGCGGGAACAGCGCGAGCTTCTGGTGGAACTCGCCGCCGACGTTGTCGGTGTCGCTGCCGATCCACAGGCCCTCGCTGGTGGCCAGCATGTCGAACACGCCGACGCCCTTGTCGCGGCCGGGGTTCCAGCTGAACGGCAGGCCGCTCACCGGGTCGAGCGCGACGATGCCCTCGCGGGAGACGGCGCCCTGGCCGGGCCGGTCGCCGGCGAACGGGTTGTTCGCCCAGCGGAAGTGCCCGCCGGTGTACACGGCGCTGTCGGTGATCTCCACCGCGTAGGTGGTGTCGCCGCCGGTGTAGTTGACCCAGGTGGGCTCCTGGCCGCCGCCGGTCGCGCCGCTCTCCCAGCGGGACTGGGTGTCGCACAGCTTGGACGTGCCGCCGTAGGCGCCGGTGGTGGTGACGACGAAGTACGAGCCGTCCGGGGAGAACTCGACGTCGCGCATGTAGGTGTCGAACGACTGCGAGCACTGCGCGGCGTAGCGGGTGGTGTCCCAGTTCGCGAGCTGCGCGGACGCGCCCGTGAGGTCCAGCATGACGATCTGCCGGCGGGTGGCGCCGAGGACGGAGTTGAAGTTGCCGACGCCGACGAGCTTGGAGCCGTCGGGGCTGATGTCCATCTTGTAGATCTGCGTCACGCCGTCGCCGGTCTGCGTGCCGGCGAGGTCGATGTCCACGAAGTCGTCGCGGGCGCCGGTCTGCGGGTTCAGCGTCGCGAGACCGGCCCGCGGGGCGCCGCCCACCGTGGCGAAGGTGCCGGCGACGTACAGCCGGCCGCCGGCGAGGCGCAGGTCGCGGACCCGGGCGTCGAGCTGCGGGTTGAAGGAGGTGATGGGCGCGCCGGTCTGGGCGTTGATCCGGGCGAGCACGAAGTGGCGGACGCCGTTGATCTCGCTGAAGTTGCCGCCGACGTAGATGGACTGGCCGTCGGGGGCGGGCAGCAGCACGCTGGCCTCGCCCTTGTTGAGGCTGGGCGTGAAGTTCGGGTCGATCGCGCCGGTGGAGGCGTCGAAGGCGAACAGCCGGTTGCGGGTCAGCGTGGGCTTGTTCGCGCCGGGCTCCTTCACCTGGGTGAACGAGCCGCCCACGTAGATCTTGCCGCCGATCTTGATGATCGACTTGACCTCGCCGTCCACCACGTTCGGCGTGTAGTTCGCCGGGTCGGGGTTGACGATGCGCCCGTGCTCCGGCTCGGATCCCCGCTGGTCGGCGTGCGCCGGGACGGCGACGGCGAAGCTCGCCGCCAGCGTGCCCAGCGCCAGTGCGGCCCCCGCGGCCAGCGCCCCCCACCTGCGTCTGCCCATCGACCCCTCCGTGCCAAGTTGATGTAAACCACCGTATTGTGCGCGCAAAGGCGCGCAGCGCCGGGCAATCGTAGCCGTGTGGCGCATGACCTGCCGATTTGATCGTTAACGTTTCGGTTTCAACTACCGATCGACGTTCGGATCCGGCCGGTGCGCGCCCGCCCCGCACCGCCGTGGGACACGCTCGGCACGGCGGCGGGGTACGCTGCGCACCTCGGAAGGACGCGCCACGGGCCTTACCGGACGACCGGAATGGATGGCCGAAAACGGCCACGGCCCGGCGTCCCCCCAGGCGGGCGGCCGGGCGTCCTCCACCGTGCGGCGTGCGCCCGGTGCACGGGCGGCGCGGTCCGCGCACCCGACGGTGCGTCCAGGGGAAACGGAGCGTTGATTGGCCGGGATGCGAGGGATCGCGGGGAGCACGCCTCTCGCGCCGCCGCGGCTGCTGCCGTGGCGGCTGCGTCCGGGGTGGCCGCTCAGCGTCGCCCTGCTCGGCTTCCCGCTGTGGTGGATCCTCGGCCTGGCCAACGTGGTGCTGCTGCTCATCAGCGTGCCGATGGCGCTGACGCTGTGGCGCCGCCGGGGCACCCTCGTCGCGCCCAGCGGCTTCGGCGCCTGGCTGTTCTTCCTCGTCTGGGTCGTGCTGGGCGTCCTCGTGCTGTGGGCGGACGCGCCGCTCGCCGAGCCCGGCGGAGGGTTCAGCCGGCTGCTCGTGTACGGCTACCGGCTCGCCTGGTACCTGTCGTTCACCATCGTCCTGCTCTACATCGGCAACATGAGCGAGCGGGAACTGCCGTCCGGGAAGATCGGCCGGCTGCTCGGCTTCATGTTCGTCGTGACGACGGCCGGCGGCCTGATCGGCTCGTTCTTCCCGTCGATCCAGCTGACCTCGCCGGTGGAGATGCTCCTGCCGCAGGGGCTGACCGGGAACTCGTTCGTCCGCGACATCGTCCACCCGAAGGTCGCCGACATCGAGTCCATCCTCGGCTTCGAGCAGTCCCGGCCGATGGCCCCGTTCGCGTACGCCAACACCTGGGGCGCCGCCTACGCGTTCTTCCTCCCCTACTTCGTGCTGACGTGGATCGTCCGCGCCCGGACGCGGCGCCGCGTCTTCGGGCTGCTCATCCTCGCCGCATCGCTGTGGCCGGTGGTGTACTCGCTGAACCGGGGCCTGTGGGGCGCGCTCGGCGCGATCGGGCTGTTCGGCGTCCTCAAGCTGCTCCAGGTCGGCGGGCCGCGGGTGATCGCCTGGACGGCCGGGATGGCCGCCGCCGGCGCGCTGGTCGTGGCGCTGTCGCCGCTGCCCGGCCTCGTCCAGGACCGGCTGAACAACCCGCACAGCAACAACCGCCGCACGCTGCTCGCCGAGGAGACCACCCGCAGCGCGCTCACCGGCTCCCCGCTGGTCGGCTTCGGCTCCACCCGCAACGTCCAGGGCGACCTCGGCCAGGTCGCCGGCGGCGCGCGGGTCGGCTGCAAGGCGTGCGAGTCGCCGCCGCTCGGCACCCAGGGGCACGTGTGGCTGCTCATCTTCGCCAACGGCGTCGTCGGGACGATCGCGTTCTGCGCGTTCTTCACCGTCCGGTTCCTGCGGCACTGGCGAGACCGCGGCGCCTACTCGCTGGCGGGCTGCTGCGTGCTGATCGCGTGCACCCTATTCATGATCACCTACGACATGGTGGAGGTACCGCTGTACACGGTGATGATCGCGGTGGCCCTGATGTGGCGGGCCAAGCGGGACGAGCGCGGCCTGCCGGACCCGCGCCCGCGCGCCCGCGCGCTGACCGCCGAGGAGGCCGAGTGACCGGGCGGGCGGCGAGCGGGGCCGCCGAGACGCGGGCCGCCTGGATCGCCGCGGTCGAGGAGCTGTGGCCGGACGCCGCGGTCGAGGCCGTCGGCCCAGGGCGGTCCGCGGGGGCGCGGCGCGAGCTGGCGTTCCTGCCGGACGCCAGGCACCCCCGGCTGCTCGTCCCGGCGGGCCTGCCCCGCGCCGCAGCGGCCGCGCTGCGCCGCTACAGCCACGACCTCGGCGTCCGGCAGCGCGCTTCCCGCGGCCTCACCGCCGCGGCCGTCCGCACCGGGCTGCCGGAGCGGAGGCTGCGCGACCGGCTGCGCGTCACCGGCGGCGGGCCCTCCGTCGAAGACCGGCTCGCCGAGCTGCTCGGCCGCCGAGTCGTGGTCAGCATCGGCCTCGGCAGCGCCCGCGCCAACCGCAAGCCGATCCTGCACGTGCTGTCGCCGCGCGGCAAGCCCGTCGCGTTCGTGAAGGTCGGCGACACCGGCACCGCCCGCGGCCTGCTCGGCGGCGAGGCCGCCGCGCTCGCCTACCTCGGCGCCCGCCTCGACCGGGCGCGGCTGCACGTCCCGGAGGTGCTGCACCACGGGACGTGGCGCGGCCTCGACCTGCTCGTCCTGGAGCCGCTGCCGACCAGCGCGCTCGGCTGGCGGCCGCGCGGGCGGGCCCCGGTCGCCGAGATGCGGACGCTGTTCGAGGTCGGCGGCGTCGAGCGGGCGCCGCTGCGCGGCAGCGCGTTCTGGGACGGCATCGCCGCGAGCCCCGCCGGCATCGCGGACGAGCGGCAGCGCGCCGTCTTCGGCGAGGTGGTCGAGGGCGTCGGCAAGGCGCACGGCGACCTGCCCCTCGACTTCGGCGCCTGGCACGGCGACTGGACCCCGTGGAACATGGCCTGGCACCGCGGCGTGCTGCGCCTCTGGGACTGGGAGCGCTTCGCGCGCGGCGTCCCGGACGGCTTCGACCTGCTGCACTACCGGCTGCAGGAGGCGATGCGCACCGCGCCCGGCCCGCCCTACGCGGCCTGGCCGGACGGCGCCGCCGCCGCGCTGGCGCCGCTCGGGCTGTCCGGCGCCGCCGCCGAGGCGACCGTCCGCCTCTACCTGCTGGAGCTGTGCCGCCGCTACCTGCTGGCCGCGCAGGAGCCGATCGGCGGCCCGCTGCGCGCCGACGCCGAGCGGCTGCTGTCCCTCCTGCACACCGACCTCCGGAGGATCTCGTGATCTCACGCCGTGACGCCCCGCAGTGGGTCAAGGAGGCCGGGCGGGCCGCGACCCGCGCCGGCGGCCGGCTGACGGCCGGCGCCCGGATGCTGCCGGACTTCCTCATGGTGGGCACGCAGCGCGGCGGCACCACCTCGCTGTTCCGGGCGCTGGCCGCGCACCCGGCGGTCGTCCAGCCGAACTTCCACAAGGGCGTGCACTACTTCGACGTCAACTACCCGCGGGGCCTGTCCTGGTACCGGGGGCACTTCCCGGTCCGGCAGCTCGCCGAGCGCCGCGCCGCCGCCGCGATGGACGGCGCCGCGCCGATGGCGTTCGAGTCGGCCGGCTACTACATGCACCACCCGCTCGCGCCGGAGCGGATCGCCCGCGACCTGCCCGGCGTGAAGCTCATCGTGCTGCTGCGCGACCCGGTGGTGCGCACCTACTCGGCGCACAAGCACGAGCTGGCCCGCGGATTCGAGACCGAGCCGTTCGAGCGGGCGCTGGACCTGGAGGCCGAGCGGCTCGCCGGCGAGGTCGAGAAGATCAAAGCCGACCCGGGGTACGTGAGCCACAGCCACCGGCACCACTCCTACGTGGACCGCAGCCAGTACGCCGACCAGATCGAGCGGCTGTTCAAGCTGTTCGGGCGCGACCGGGTGCTGGTGCTGTTCGCGGAGGACTTCTTCTCCGAGCCGGAGCCCTGCTACGACTCCATCCTGGAGTTCCTCGGCCTGCCGCACTGGCGGCCCGCGTCGTTCGAGCGGCACAACGCCCGCCCGGGGTCCCCGCTGCCGGACCGCCTGCAGCGCCGCCTCGCCGACCACTTCGCCCCCTACGACGACAAGCTCGCCGCCCTCCTCGGCACCGAGCCGGCCTGGCGGCGGGACGGGCGGCGATGACCCGGCGATGAAGAAGCGCACTCTCGGCCCGTCCAGCGTGCAGGCGGAACCGCCGCTCGCCCCGGACTCGATCCCGGTCACCCGGTTCGCGGGCGCCGTCCGCCGGCACCTCGCCGCGCTGCTGGTCGCGGTCGTGGCGGGGGCCGGGCTCGGCGTCGCGAAGATCGCGCTGACCCCGGCGACGTACACCTCGCACATCTCGGTGCTCGCGCCGCCGGTGTCGCTGCACCCCGGATACACGCCGGGGCGGCCGCTGAACCCGAAGGAGCGCGAGCCCCGGGACACCACGATGGACACCGAGGCCCAGCTCGTCTGGTCGGACGAGGTGCTGCGCCGGCTCGCCACCTTCCCCGGCTTCGACGCGCCCCGCGCGGAGCTGCGCGACCGCATCGAGCTGTCGGTGCCGAACGCCACGCACGTGCTGGTGATCGGGGTGCGGGCCGGGACGCCGAAGACCGCGCAGAGCGGTGCGCAGGCGGTCGCCGAGGGGTACCTGGACCTGCGGCAGCAGATCCTCGGCGGCATCCAGCAGCGCAACCGGGAGGCCCTGGAGAAGTACCTCACCCTGCTGCACAAGCAGCTGCACACGCTGCCGGGCGACGACGAGGACCTCACCGGCGACACCGCCCGCACCCGCCGCGAAGAGATCATGCAGCAGATCAAGCAGGTGCAGAAGCAGATCTCCGCGCTGGACCGCAAGGTCGTGCAGCCCGGCGAGGTGCTGCGCGGCGCCGCGCTGCCCACCGCCCGCGACGACGCCGGCCGGGACGTCGCGGTCGCGAGCGGCCTCGGCGTCGGGCTGCTCGGCTGGGTCGCGTTCGTGCTGCTGATCGACCGGCGGCCGCGAAGGATCCGGCGGCCGGCCGACGTCCGGCTGCACGCGCAGCTGCCGATCATGGTGGAGTCGGGGACGCTCGGCGGCGGGCACCGGGAGATCTGCCGGCGGCTGCGCAACCTCGTCTTCGACGCCGAGGCCACCACCGTCCTGGTCACCGGCGTCCCCGCCGCCGCCGGCACCGCCGTCGCCTACGAGCTCGCCGAGCTGTGCACCGAGGGCGGCTCGGCCACCACCGTGCTGCGCATCCGCAAGGACGGCGAGGAGCGCGATTCCGCCGACGCCGCCCGGCCCCGCACCTTCGGCGTCCGGCTGGTGCGCAGCGACGACGACCGGCAGCTCACCCGCGCCGTCGACAAGGCGGGCCGCGAATCCCGTATCGTCGTGATCACCACTCCCGACATCAACGCAGCCGACACCATCAGCGCGGCCGCCGCCAGCGACCTCACCCTGGTCGTGGTGGAGCGCGGCCGGGCCCTGGACCGCGAGGTGGCGAGCGGCGTCCTCGCCCTCGACCAGTCCGCCAACCCCGCCCGCGGCATCGTGCTGACCAGGCAGAGCCCCGGCACCCCCGTCCGCCGGGCCGCAGCTCCCGGCACCGGCTCCCCACGAGGTTGAGATGAACCGAACCGGTCCCGCGCCAAGCGCGGATAAAGTCGTGACCATGTGTCCGTCCAGCACGACCCGGATCGTCAAGGGGGATCGTCGTGGGAGCTGACCAGACGGCCGACCCGCAGCAGGGTCAGCTGCTGTCCGTGCTCAGGCGGTACGTGCCGCTGCTGATCCTGCTGGCCGTGCTCGGCGCGGGCGCCGGCGTCGGGGCCGCGATCGTGCTGCCCGCGCCGTACAAGGCCACCGCGACCGTGCTGGTCAGCCCCCTGCAGGGCAACCCGTACTCGCCGGACGGCCGCGGCGACGACCTGGTCAACCTGCAGACCGAGGCGCAGCTGGTCACCACCGACCGGGTCGCCAAGATCGCCGGGGAGAAGCTCGGGCACGAGCCGGAGGGGACGGTCGTCGTCGACGTCCCGCCGAACACGCAGGTGCTCAACCTGACCTACACGGCCAAGAACTCGGCGAACGCCCGCGCCGGCGCGCAGGCGTTCGCCGACGCCTACCTCGCCTACCGGCAGCAGCGCGCGCAGGAGGTGGTGAACAACCAGCTCACCAAGCTGAAGGCGCAGTCCGACAAGGTCCAGCGGCAGCTGCTGAAGACCAACCGGGAGATGGCCGCCGCGTCCGGCGCCAAGCGGGCCACGCTGCAGCAGCGCGTCACCGCCTACACCAACCAGCTCGGCGTGATCGACGAGCAGACCAACGACATCGGCAGCACCCCGATCAATCCGGGCCAGGTCATCACCCCGGCCGGTGCGCCGGACGGGCCCGGCCAGATCCGCACCGCGATGTTCGGCTTCGGCGGCCTGGTCGGCGGCATCGTCCTCGGCATCGCGATCGTGCTGCTGCGCGAGCGGCTCAACCAGCGGCTGCGCAACGCCGAGGCGGTCGAGGGCATGGGCGTGCGCACCCTGGCCACCATCCCGGCGGGCGGCCCGCCCGGTGACACGCTCGCCCTGGTCGCCGCGCCGAAGAGCCCGCCCGGCGAGGCCTACCGGCGGCTGCGCGCCGCGGTCGTGGCGACCGCGCCGCAGACCCCGGTGGCGCTGCTGGTCAGCAGCGCCACCCCGGGCGGCAGCGCCCGGATGGCCAGCGCCAACCTCGCGGTGTCGCTGGCGTTCGCCGGCGCCAAGACGATCATGATCGACGCGACCACCGAGGACACCGACGTCAGCACGCTGTTCGGCGCCCGCCCCGGCGGCAAGGGCCTGTCGGACACGCTGCTCAGCGGAACCGACCCGGCGACCCTGCTGATCCACACCGACTCGCAGCTGCGGCTGCTGCCGCGCGGCCCGCGCGCGGCCGAGGCCGCGCACCGGTTCAGCGGCCCGCGGATGCGCGAGACCGTGAAGGTGCTGCGCCGCCGCAGCGAGTACCTCGTCGTCAACGCGGCGAGCCTGCACGACGCGGACGCGCAGGCGCTGTGCACGTTCGTGGACGCGGTCGTCCTCGTCGCCAACCAGGGCGTGACGACCCGGGAGGAGCTGCGCCAGGCGTACGTCGAGGCCGAGCGCGCCGGATGCACCGTGCTGGGCGTGGTGCTGGAGCCGCCGGAGCAGCGCGGCGGCCGGTCGGCGCGCCAGCCGCAGCCGGCCCGGCAGGGCGGCCGGGCGCCGCAGCCCCCGCGCGGCCGGGCCGCCGCCGAGGTCCGCGCCGCCGACCCGCGCGGCAGCGGGGAGCGGCGCGCGCTGTCCGAGGGCTCCCCCGCGTGGGCGGACGAGCAGCCGACCCCGGCCAGGCGCGCCGAGCGCGACGACGACAAGGGCTACTGGCCGGGCATGCCGCACGACGAGGACGACCAGGACGCCGGCGACGCCTCGACCCTGACCACGCAGGCGCTGCCCAAGGTGGGCCAGCCGCCGCGCCCGGCCGAGCCGCGGCCCGCCACCGCCCGCCGCGGCGCCGCGGCGCGCCGCCGCCCCACTCCCGCGTCGCTGGAGCCGCCGTCGGGGCCGGGCAAGCCCGTCGCCCCCAAGCCGGTCTCGCCGACCGACGTCACCCAGGGCACCGGCCGGGCCCCCGGCCCGCGGCCGGGCGCGCGCAAGGCGCGGCCGTCCGACGCCGAGCCCGCCGAACCCCCCGAGCCGGCCGAGGTGGCCGAGCAGGCGGAGACGGAGCAGGCGCTGGAGTCCGCCGCCACGCGGACCCAGGAGGACATCTCCAAGTACGTGCCGCCGGAACTCGCCGACGACCCCGCGGACGCGCCCGCGCAGAAGAGCGCGCCGGCCGCCCCGGTCGGCGACGTCCTGCCGCGCTACGGGAAGAAGCCGCACAAGGCGGGGCGGCATGCCGGGTCCTGAACCGGCCGCGCCGGGCGGGCCCAATCTGAACAGGCTGGCCAGGGGCGGCGCCCTCAACCTCGTGGGCGCCGCCGTGGCGGGCGTCCAGGGGCTCGCGCTGGTGTTCCTGGTCGCGCACCTGTACCCGCAGCGGATCGCGGGCACGTTCTTCGCGGCGACGTCGCTGTTCATCATCCTGCAGGCGGTGTCCGGCCTCGGCACCGACGCGGGGCTGCTGCGCTGGCTGCCGCGCCATCTCGCGCTCGGCGACCGGGCCGCGGCGCGCCGGACGGTCCCGGTGGCGCTCGTCCCGGTCGCGGCGACCGCGGCGATCGGCGCGCTCGTCCTCCTCGCCACCGCGCCGTGGACGGCGGGCCACATCGGCGCCGACGACGCGGAGCAGGCCGTCGGCATGGTGCGGGTGCTGGCGCTGTTCCTGCCGCTGGCGGGCGCGCACGACGCGCTGCTCGCGGCGACGCGCGGCTACGGCTCGATGCGCCCGACCGTCCTCGTCGACAAGATCCTGCGGCAGACGCTGCAGGTCGGCGGCGTGGTCGCGGCGGCGGTGCTGTCCGACGACGCGGTGTGGCTCGCGGCGGCGTGGGCGGCGCCCTACCTGCCGTGCCTGGTCGTCGCGGCGCTGTGGTACCGGAAGATCAGCCGCGCGGGCGGCGCCGCGCCCGCGGCTGCCCCGCCGGCCCGGCTGCGGCCGCTGGCGGGCGACTTCTGGCGGTTCACGGCGCCGCGCGCGTTCGCGCAGATCTGCCAGACGGCGTTCCAGCGCGCCGACATCGTGCTCGTCGCGGCGCTCAGCTCGCCCCGCGAGGCGGCCGTCTACACCGCCGCGACCCGGTTCATCGTGATCAGCCAGCTCGCCACCCAGGCGGTGCAGAACGTCATGCAGCCCGCGGTGAGCCGGCTGATGGCGCTCGCCGACCGGGCCGGCGCGCAGCGGGTCTTCGCGGTGTGCGCGTCCTGGAACCTCGCGCTCGCCTGGCCGGTGCACCTGTCGATCGCGGTGGGCGCGCCGGTGTACGTCGGCTCGTTCGGCGACGGCTACCGGGGGACGGGCGAGGTCGTCACCGTCATCCTGGCGATGGCGATGCTGGTGGCGACGGCGACCGGCGCCCGCGACGTGATGCTGCTGATGGCGGGCCGCAGCGGGCTCAGCCTGGTCAACCAGAGCGCCGCGCTCGGCGTGAACCTGGTGCTGAACGTGCTGCTGATCCCGCCGTTCGGGATCGCCGGGGCGGCGGCGGCGCGGGCGTGCGGGCTGCTCGTCCGGACGCTGCTGGCCCTCACCCAGGTCCGCAGGATCCTCGGGATGTCCCCGGCGAGCGCCGGGCTGTTCTGGGCGGGCGGATCGGCGCTGCTGAGCTTCGCCGCGATCCCGCTGGCCGTCCGGTTCGTCGCCGGCTCCAGCCCGGCCGCGCTGGCCGCCGGGCTGATCCCCGGCGCGATCTTGTACATTGCCCTACTCTGGGGCGGTCGCGAGCGGCTGTCCCTCACCGCCTTCGCCTCCCTGCTGCCGGGGCGGCGGGGCCGCGCCGGCGCCGGGCCCGCGGGCGCCGCCGTCCCCTCGGCCTCCGGCGCGGCGGCCCCCACGACGGCCCCCGACACGACGGCCCCGGGAACGGCGGCCACGGAAACGACACCTGCCAGGAGCATGCATGCCCACGGGAATTGACCAAGTACGCCGCAAGTCCCGCGCGGTGCTGCGCAAGACCGGCCTCGCGCCGAGCGGACCGGTGTACGGGCGGCTGGTCGACGCGGGGCGCTCCCTTCCGATCCCGGCCGCGGCGCGCGTCGCGGTGTCCACCGCCGTGCTGCGCCGCCCGTGGAAGGTGCCCGTCCGGTTCGACCAGCTCCTCGTCGGCGCGCAGGGCGGCTGGACGGCCCGCGAGTTCGCCGACCGCACCGGCGACCTGCTGTGGCCGTCCACCCCGTTCCTGGACGGCCCGCACGTCGCCCTGCTGCGCCTCGCCGACGAGCACGGCGAGCTGTCCGACGAGCAGATCCTCGGCAGCGCCTACGGGCGGCTCGGGCTGCGCTGCATCGAGGCGGGCGGCAACTACTTCGGCGGCACCGACCCGGCCGGCGTCCTCGCGGCGGCGCGCGCGTTCATCGCCCGCTACCGCGGCGAGGCGGCGCCCGGCGCGGCGCCCCGCCCGCAGCAGAGCGGCCCGCAGGACCCGGTGCTCGTCGCGCCCGTCCGCGGCTCCGACCAGTACCAGATCCTCGACGGCCACCACCGCCTCGCGATCGCCGCGATGAGCGGCGCCGACGGCGCCAACGTCGTCGCCAAGTGGCTGCCCGTCACCACCCCCCTGCAGGACCTGCTGCTCAAGATGAGCTGGCTCGACGGCACCCACGAGCTGTACCAGCCGATCGACGCGCCCGAGCTGCGGTCCGGCTGGACGACCGTACGGCAGTGCACCGACCGGCTCGCCAAGATGGACGCGTTCCTCGCCGAGCGCGGCGTCGCCGGGGGCCGCTACCTCGACGTCGCCAGCTGCTACGGCTGGTTCGTGGCGCAGATGGCGCAGCGCGGCTTCGACGCCGAGGGCATCGAGCGCGACCCGCTCGCCGTCCCGCTCGGGCAGGCGGTCTACGGGCTGCCCGACGGCGTCATCTCCACCGGCGACTGCGTCGAGTTCCTCGGCGGCCACGACGCCGGCCGATGGGACGTGGTGTCCTGCTTCAGCCTCCTGCACCACTTCGTCCTCGGGCGCGGCTCGGTCAGCGCCGAGGAGCTGATCCGGCTCCTCGACCGCGCCACCGGCCGGGTGCTGTTCTTCGACACCGGCCAGGACAACGAGGCGTGGTTCGCCGAGTCGCTGCGGGGCTGGGACCCGCCGCGCGTCGCACGGTTCCTGCGCGAGAACACGGGCTTCGACGAGATCGTCGACCTCGGCCCCGACGAGGACGCGCGCCCGCCCTACGAGGACAACTACTCCAGGCACCTGTTCGCCTGCGTCCGCACGGCATGACGCCCGCGCGCCGCTCGCTCACCGCGCTGCTGCTCGCCGCCCCCGCGCTGCTCACGGCGGCGGCGTGCGACCGGTCCGCGGCGGACGGCACGGCGGCGCCGCCGGTGTCCCCGCCGCCCGCGGCCGGGTCGGCGGGCACCGAGACCGGCGTCGTCTGGACGAGCGGCCTCAACGACCACGGGCAGCTCGGCCGCCCCGGCCCCGGCATCGACCTCAAGCTCGCCCCGGTCACCGGGGTGGGCGGGCAGGGCCGGCTCGGCGGGGTGCGCGCCGTCGCCGGCGGCGGGCGGCACTCGCTCGCGGTCGTCGGCGCCGGCGAGGTCGTCGCGTGGGGCGCCAACGACCACGGCCAGCTCGGCGACGGCACCCTGCGCGACCGCCGCGCGCCCGTCCCCGTCCGCGCCCCCGACGGGCGCTCCGGCAGGCTGGACGGCGTCGTCGCCGTCAGCGCCAACAACGACTTCTCCATGGCGCTGCGCCGCGACGGAACCGTCGTGACGTGGGGCGCCAACGACCACGGGCAGCGCGGCAACGGCGAGCGCGGCGACGGCGGGCGCGCCGCCCCGCGGGTCCCGACGACCGTGAAGGCGCCGGACGGCCGCAGGCCGCTCACCGGCGTCACCGCGATCTCCGCCGACGGGCACACCGAGCTGGTGCTGCGCCGCAACGGGCAGGTGCTCGCGTGGGGCGCCAACGACTACGGCATGGTCGGCGACGGCACCCGCCGCGACCGGGCGCTGCCGGTGCCGGTGCGCGGCCTGGACGGCGCCCGCCGGCTCACCGGCGTGACCCGCATCGCGATCGGCGGGCAGCACGGGCTGGCGCTGCTGAAGGACGGCAGGGTCGCGTCGTGGGGCCACAACGACCTCGGGCAGCTCGGCGACGGCACCCGCCGCGACCGGCTCGTCCCGGCCCTCGTGTCCGGCGTCGGCGGCAAGGGCGTCCTCAGCGGCGTCACCGGGATCAGCGCGGCCGAGAAGCACAACTACGCGCTGCGCAAGGACGGCACGGTCGTCGCCTGGGGCAACAACACGGCCGGGCAGCTCGGCGATCGGACGGTGAAGCTCCGCGCGGCCCCGGTGACGGTCGCGGGCAGCCACGGCGCGAAGCTGCGCGGCGTCGCGCAGGTGTTCGCGGGCGAGGCGTACGGCGCCGCGATCCTCACCGACGGGACGCCGCTCACGTGGGGCGCGGGCGGCAGCGGCCAGCTCGGCTCCGGGAACCGGGTGCCGCGCAGCCGCCCGGGCACCGTCGTGATGGCACACGGCGCCGCGCCGGGCAAGGCCCTGTCGGCGGGCGCCGGTGAACGCCATCTCCTCCTGCTGATGAGCTCCCCGGGCTCCTAGGCGTCCTTGGGAGGCTCCGGCTCGCCGTCGGCGGCCGTGGCGCCGCCCTTGGGCTCCTCGGCCGCCTCGGGGGCCTCAGCGGGCGCCTGCGGGGCGGGCGGGGCCGGAGGGGCGGGCGGGGCGGGGGCCGCGCTCGCGGCGGCTCCGGCGGGCGCGGGAGCCGCGGAGCGGCGGCGCCACAGCAGGAACCTGGCCCCGGCCGCCGCCGCGACGACGACCAGGCCGCCGCCCCCGAGCAGGAACGGCGTCATGGAGCCGCCGTCGTCCTTCCGCACGGGCTCGTACCCGGCGGCCGGCGCGGTCGGCTGCTTCTGGGCGAGCGTCCGCTCCTCCTCCTGCTCCTTCTGCTTCGTGGACTCGGGCGCGGGCTTGCCGTTGTTGCCGGGCTTGCCGGGCTTCGGCGGCGCGTACTTCGACTCCGGCAGCGTCTGGACGAACTTCAGCAGCGCCAGGTCGGGCTTGCCCTTACTGCCCTTCACCGCCTTGGTGTAGACGGCCTTCACCTGGCTCGCCGGCAGCGTGTTCGACGTCGCCTTGAGCTCGTTGCCGGCCAGCACCACGTAGGTGCCCTTGCGCTTCATGAGGCCGGGCAGCTGCTGGAGGACCTGGCCGGCGTCGTCCCCGGCCGGGAGGATCGCGATGAACACCGGGACGGACCGGCCCTGCGCGGTGCGGAGCAGTTCCTGCGCCCCGTCCGTCTGGTAGTACTTGGCGTGCGAGTCGACGTAGTAGCCGCTCTCGGTGATGCCCTCGGCGACCGCGTCGAGATCGGTGCCCGCGGACGCGGGCGCGGCGGTCAGGGCGAGCGCCGGGGCCAGCGCCAGCGCCAGCGTCCCGGACGCGACGATGCGGCGGGAAGAGTTGTTCACGGAGAGGCTCCTTCTAGCACTGCGACGGGTGATGACAGTACCGGCGCGACGTGGGGAAAGGTGGCGAAAGCCCGGGAATCGGTACGGCTCGCGTCAGATGCCGCGGCCCCGGGTGTGCAGGGCGAGCAGGACCCGCTTGCCGGACACGACACCGGACGCGACGGCCAGCGCGAACGGCACGCGGCGCTCGGCGGGGTTGGCCCTGATGGCGCGCGCCGACCAGCGCAGCGCGTCCCTGCGGCGGCCGACGGTCGCGCAGCCGAAGGCGAGCTGGCCGTAGACGCGCCCGGCGGCGCCCGGCACCTTCCCGATCTCCGGGTAGTGCTCCAGGAACCACTCCAGCGCGGCCACCTTCGTCTCCCACGCCTGCGCGTAGTACGACGTCAGGCCCCACAGGACCCGGACGTACGGCTCGTCGACGTTCACCACCGGGTGGCGGCGGGCGGCGCGCAGCGCGAGGTCCCAGTCCTCGCCCTGGCTGCCGGGGATCGTCTCGTCCACCATGCCGATGTCGATGAGCGGCTCGCGGCGCGCCACGTAGGTGGACGAGTGGACGCTCATCATCCGGTCGCGGATCAGCGCGTCGTAGGTGACGCGCCCGGTTCCGGCCAGCCGGGGCAGCTCGCGCCCGTCGAAGTCGATGAGGATGCCGGAGCTGCACAGCACCGCGTCCGGCTCGCCTTCGAGCGCCTTCACCTGCGCGGCCAGCTTCCCGGGCAGCCACTGGTCGTCGTCGTCGCAGAACGCGACGAGGTCGGTGTCCAGCGCGAGGATGCCGGAGTTGCGGGCGCCGGCGAGGCCCGGCTCCCGGGTGTTGGCGATGACCTCGACGCGGTCGCCCGCGAGCGACATGTCCGGCTCGGCGCGGTCGAAGACGACCACCGCGCGCAGCTCGCCTTCGTAGTCCTGCGCGAGGACGGACTCCAGCGCGCGGCGCAGCAGCTCCGGCCGGTTGTGCGTCGGGAGGACGACGCCGACGGATGGGGGCATCGAGGGCCTGCCTAGGTCGGGGGTCGGAGGGGAGGGCGGCGCCGCGGGGCCGGGCGGCCCCGCGGCGTACGGTCAGCGCGCGCCGATGATCATGCCGGCGGCGACGGTGTTGTTGGTGGCCTCGTCGATCAGGATGAAGCCGCCGGTGAGCCGGTTGCGGGCGTAGTCGTCCACGAACAGCGGCTGGGTGACGCGGAGCGAGACCCGGCCGATCTCGTTCAGGCCGAGCGACGCCGCCTCCTCGTCGCGGTGCAGGGTGTTGACGTCCAGCCGGTAGTGCAGGTCCTTCACCAGCGTCTTCGCGGTGCGGGTGGTGTGCTTGATGACCAGCTTGGAGCGCGGGGCGAGGGTGCGGTCCGGGGTCATCCAGCAGACCATCGCGTCGAGGTCCTGGGCGGTCTCGGGACGGTTGTTGGGCCGCGCGATCATGTCGCCGCGGGAGATGTCGATGTCGTCGGCGAGCCGGAGGACGACCGACATCGGGGAGAACGCCTGCTCCACCGGCCCGGACGGCCCGTCGATATGGGTGATCGTCGTGGTCAGCCCGGACGGCAGGTGCACGACCTCGTCGCCCGGCTTCAGCACGCCGCCCGCGACCTGCCCCGCGTAGCCGCGGTAGTCGTGCAGCTCGGGGTCGGTCGAGGCGTGCGGCCGCACCACGTACTGCACCGGGAACCGCACGTCGATCAGGTTCCGGTCGGACGCGATGTGCACGTGCTCCAGGTGGTGCAGCAGCGACGACCCCTCGTACCACGGCATGTTCACGCTGCGCTCCACAACGTTGTCGCCGTGCAGGGCGGAGATGGGGATGAACGTCAGGTCGGTGATGTCGAGCTTGGAGGCGAACGCGGTGAACTCGTCCACGATCTGCTCGTAGACGGCGCGGTCGTAGTCGACGAGGTCCATCTTGTTGATCGCCACGACCAGGTGCGGCACCTGCAGCAGCGTGGTGAGGAACGCGTGCCGGCGCGACTGCTCCAGGATGCCCTTGCGGGCGTCCACCAGGATGATCGCGAGGTCGGCGGTCGAGGCGCCCGTCACCATGTTCCGCGTGTACTGGATGTGCCCCGGCGTGTCCGCGATGATGAACTTGCGGCGCGGCGTCGCGAAGTACCGGTAGGCGACGTCGATCGTGATGCCCTGCTCCCGCTCGGCGCGCAGGCCGTCGGTGAGCAGCGCCAGGTTCGTGTACTCCTCGCCGCGCTCGGTGCTCGTGCGCTCCACCGACTCCAGCTGGTCCTCGAAGATCGACTTGGAGTCGAACAGCAGCCGGCCGATCAGCGTCGACTTGCCGTCGTCCACGCTGCCGGCGGTGGCGAACCGCAGCAGGTCCATCGGCTTGCCCGCCGGCCCCGCCTGAGCGGGCTCGTTCCCGGCCATCAGAAGTAGCCCTCCTTCTTGCGGTCCTCCATCGCGGCCTCGCTCGTCCGGTCGTCGGCGCGGGTCTGGCCCCGCTCGGTGATCCGGGTCGCCGCGATCTCCTCGATCACCTCGTCCAGCGTCGCCGCCGACGACTTCACCGCGCCCGTGCAGGACGCGTCGCCGACCGTCCGGTACCGGACCGTCGCCTCGAACTCCGGCTCGTCGTCGCCGCGGTTCGCGAAGCCCGTCTCGGCGTCCAGCAGCAGCCCGTCGCGCTCGAACACGCGGCGGGTGTGCGCGAAGTAGATCGAGGGCAGCTCCAGCCGCTCCCGGCGGACGTAGTCCCAGATGTCGAGCTCCGTCCAGTTCGACAGCGGGAACACCCGGACGTGCTCGCCCTGCTGGATCCTGGTGTTGAACAGGTTCCACAGCTCCGGGCGCTGGTTCTTCGGATCCCACTGGCCGAACTCGTCCCGGAACGACACCACCCGCTCCTTGGCGCGGGCCTTCTCCTCGTCGCGCCGCGCCCCGCCGAACGCCGCGTCGAACCGGTGCTCCTCGATCGCGTCCAGCAGCGGCACGATCTGCAGCCGGTTCCGGGACGCCCGGCGCCCCTTCTGCTCGGCCACCCGGCCGCTGTCGATCGCGTCCTGCACCGACGCCACCACCAGCCGCACGCCCAGCTCGGCGACCCGCCGGTCGCGGAACTCGATCACCTCGGGGAAGTTGTGCCCGGTGTCGACGTGCATCACCGGGAACGGTATCGGCGCCGGCCAGAACGCCTTCTCGGCGAGGCGCAGCATGACCAGGCTGTCCTTGCCGCCGGAGAACAGCAGCACCGGCCGTTCGAACTCGGCCGCCACCTCCCGGAAGATGTGGATCGACTCGGCTTCAAGGACGTCCAACTGGGACAGCAGATAATCCGAACGCTGCATGGTCTGGGGCTCTCTCCACGCTCTCTGGCAGATGCAACCGGTGGCCGCGGGACGCGACGTCCCACAGGGACGAACCGCGGCCGATCGCGATTCACTCCCGGATTCAGCCGGGCAGTGCGCCGCTCACTTCCCCCTTGCGGGGGGAAGGCCCCCCGCGCCCCCCGGCGAGGAGAGGGGCGATGCCGGTCAGCAGCGTCGGCGCCGACTCGGGATGGCACACCAGGATATCCGGGAGCCGCGGGTCCTCCCGGTTGTACTCCAGCGGCGACCCGTCGACCCGGGACGCGTGCGCCCCCGCGCCGAGCGCCACCGCCGCCGGCGCCGCCGAATCCCACTCGTACTGGCCGCCGGCGTGCACGTACGCGTCGACCTCGCCGAGCAGCACCGCGGAGATCTTCGCCCCCGCCGAGCCGATCGGCACCAGCTCCACGTCCATGCCGCCCGCGGCGGGATCCCCCGCGCCCCCCGGCCCCGCGGCCGCGAGCCGTTCCGCCAGCTGCCGGACGAACTCGGGCGGGCGCGTGCGGCTCACCGCGATGCGCAGCTTGCCCGCGTCCGGCGCCGGAACGTGCAGCGGCACCTCCCGCGGCTGCACGGCGCCCGCGCCGCCCGCCTCCGGGCCGGGCTCCCCCGGCTCCGTGCGGACGAGGGCGGCGCCGCCCGTCGCGTCCGTGCGCAGCGTCAGGCCCTGCGCCGGCAGCGCCACCGCGCCGGCGGCCAGCCTGCCCCGCCCGGACTCGTCCCGCTCCCACAGCGCGACGTGGACGGCCCAGTCGCGGCGGCCCTCCTCGGAGAACTCGCGAGTCCCGTCCAGCGGATCGACGATCCACACCCGGCGGGCGGCGCGCCGCCCGGCCGCGGACGTGTTGCGGGTCGGCGCGCGGTCGTCGCCCTTCGAACGCTTCCCCGCGACGGAGGAACGGCCCTCCTCGGACAGGACGGCGTCGCCGGGACAGCGTTCCGCGAGGGCCGCCATGAGGTACTCGTGCGCCCGCAGGTCGCCGGTGTCCTTCAGGACCCGCGCGTCCGCGAACCCGACCTCGTCCCGCACGCCCAGCAGCAGCCGCCCCGCCGCGCCGGCGAGCTCCGCCGCCAGCGCGTGGTCGTCCACATCCGTCATCCGCTGATCACATTCCCGACTCGAATGGTCTGTTCGATCTACTTTCTCATGCATACCCGAGCCGGCCCGATGCCCGGGTCCCCTCAGTAGGCGCCGGAGCCCCGGAACACCGCGGACCACGTCTTCCACATGATCTGCAGGTCCATCGCGAACGTCCAGTTGTCGACGTAGCGCAGGTCGAGACGCACCGACTCCTCCCACGACAGGTCCGAGCGGCCGCTCACCTGCCACAGGCCCGTCAGCCCCGGCTTCACCACCAGCCGCCGGTACACGTCGCCGCCGTACTGGGCGACCTCCTCCGGCAGCGGCGGGCGCGGGCCCACCAGCGACATGTCGCCGCGCAGCACGTTGAACAGCTGCGGCAGCTCGTCCAGCGAGTAGCGGCGCAGCCAGCGCCCCACCCGGGTGATCCGCGGGTCCTCGCGGATCTTGAACAGCACGCCGTCGTTCTCGTTGAGCTGCATCAGCTCGACCTTGCGGGCCTCGGCGTCCTGCACCATCGTGCGGAACTTCAGCACGGTGAACTCCCGGCCGCCGCGCCCGACCCGGGTCTGCCGGAACATCACCGGGCCCGCGCTGGTCAGCTTGATCAGCAGCGCGACGATCAGCATCAGCGGGCTCAGCACCAGCAGCCCGGCGAGCGCGGCCGTCTGGTCGAACAGGCTCTTGAAGACCTTGCGGCCGCCGTCCAGCTCCGGGTGCTCCACGTGCAGCAGCGGCAGCCCCGACACCGGCCGGATCGAGATGCGCGGGCCGGTCACGTCCATCAGCGCGGGCGCCACCACCAGCTCGATGTCGTCGCGCTCGATCTGCCACGCCAGCCGGCGCAGCGCCACCCCGTCCATCTCCGGGCAGGCGAGCACCGCCACCGAGTCGGCGCCGATCCGCTCGGCGACCGCCGCGGCCTGCGCGAAGTCGCCCATCACCGGGACGCCCTCCACCTCGGCGACCGCGTCGTCGCCGGACGCGAGCGCGGGCGGCAGGCACACCGCCGCGATGTCCATGCCGTGGTAGCGCTTCTTGCGCAGCTCGCGGATCAGGTCGGCCACCGACGTCCGGTGCCCCACCGCGACCACGCGCCGCATGCACTCGCCGTTCCAGCGCTTCTTGTGCAGCCGCTTGCGCAGCCGGTACCGGGCGGTCAGCGCGAGCAGCGTGCCGAGCGGCAGCGCCATCACCACGTAGCCGCGCGCCACCTCGGTCTTCGTCGCGTACGCGACGATCGCGACGGCCGCGGTCAGGATGAACCCGGCGCGCAGCACCCGGTGGAACTCCTCGTACCCGACGCCGATGTACCGGGGCTGGTACGCCCGGCACAGCATCAGCGTCGGCAGCCACACGACGGGGAGGAGGACGGTCAGCGCCACGTACGGCGCGTTCAGCTCCGTCGGGACGCCCGGGAACCGCAGCACGAACGCGATCACGCCGGCCATCAGCATGCTGAGGACGTCGAGCCATTTCGCGACCCGGCGGTATCTGACACTCCAGTTCTGCGACGGCGCGCGCCCCTGCTCATGGCGGGTCGATGACTCGGCCTGAACCTTGTCAACGACGGCCATAGACCACTCACCAATCCCCTGTAACACGCGCCCCGTCAGCGCGATTCACACCGAAGACGGTTGAACGTCGCCTCAGGTTCACATGCACCTGGAACCTCGTTCGAGCAGCATCTTACGGGTGCTTTGCCGTGGTCACGGCGGGAACGCGGCCATCGCCCCGGCAACGTCCGGGAATTTGGGCTTATCCGGACAAAAGGAATGCGACCGGGGGTATGGCCGCCGTCTGTCCAGAGCGATCCGTGGCCGGATCCGGTCAGCTCGCGTGAAAGACGTTCTGCGCCACGGCCAGCCCGTCCGCCATCAGCGCCTCCACCGCGTCCGCCGCCCGGTCCAGCTCCAGGTCGAGGTCCTTGCGCTCCGCCGCGGAGAAGTCCTTCAGGACGAACGCCGCCGCGTCCATCCGCCCCGGCGGCCGGCCCACCCCGAACCGCACCCGCAGATACTCCCTCGACCCGAGCGACTTCGTCACCGACCGCAGCCCGTTGTGACCGTTGTCACCGCCGCCCCGCTTCAGCCGCACCGCGCCGAACGGGATGTCCAGCTCATCGTGGACGACGATCAGCCGCTCCACCGGGACCTTGTAGAAGTCGCACAGCCCCTTCACGGGCCCGCCCGACTCGTTCATGAACGACCGCGGCTTCGCCAGCACCACCCGCGCCCCCGCGAGCCGGCCCTCCAGCACCTCCGCCCGCGCCCGGTGCGACTTGAACCGGCCCCCGGCCCGCGCCGCCAGCACGTCCAGCACCATGAACCCCGCGTTGTGCCGGTTCCGCGCATACGACGGGCCCGGGTTGCCCAGCCCCACCACCAGCCAGAGATCCGCGCTCACCCGAACTCCTCACGCACGAGCACGGCCCCCGCCGGTGCGCACACCCGCGGGGGCCATGGAAAGAACCACTGCGACCGGCTGAGCGCGGCCGCGCCTGCGTCACTCGGCGGCGGGCTCGGCCTCGCCCTCGGCGGCCGGCGCGCCCTCGCCCTCCGCGGCCTCCGCCGCGGTCTCCGGCTCCGTCGCCGCCGTGGCGTCGGAGATCTGCAGGATCAGCGTCTCCTCGTCGGCGGCCAGCGTCGTCCCCTCCGGGAGCTTCAAGTCCTTCGCGAGCACCTGCGTGTCGATCTCCAGGCCGGTGATGTCGAGGTCGACCGACTCCGGGATGTGGGTGGCCTCCGCCTCCACGGAGATCTCCACCGCCGTCTGCGCCACCTGCCCGCCCGCGACCACGTCGCCGACGACGTTCACCGGCAGGTCGACGACGACCTTCTCGCCGCGCTTCACCAGCAGCAGGTCGACGTGCTCCAGGAACCCCTTGATCGGGTCGCGCTGCACGTCCTTCGGCAGCGCCAGCTCCGTCCCGTTGCCGAGCCCCTCGATGGTCAGCAGCACGTTCGGGGTCTTGAGCGCCAGCATCAGATCGTGGCCCGGCAGCGAGATGTGCTGCGGGTCGGTGCCGTGACCGTAGAGGACGGCGGGCACCCTGCCGGCCCGGCGGGTGCGCCGCGCGGCACCCTTACCGAACTCGGTGCGCGGCTCGGCGGCGATGCGTACCTCGGACACGGCGAAAACTCCCTGCTTGTTGCGATCCACGGCCGTCCGGCGCCCGGACGTCCGCTACGGACAGTTGCGATCCTCGCACGCCGACCACGGGCGGGCGACCTCAAAGATTCGTTGCGTCCCCCGGGGAGTGCGGCTCCTGCGTCGGCACCGCACTGAAACGACCCGGAGGCATGCGCGATTCACAGAGTCTAGCCGATCGGCACCGCGCCCCAAGCCAGAGCCCCGCCTTCGCGGCCGGCTAGCTGTGCCCGCCGAAGAGGCTGGTGACCGAGCCGTCGCTGAAGACCTCGTTGATCGCACGGGCGACCAGCGGGGCGATCGACAGGACGGTCAGCTTGTCGAACTGCTTGTCCTCGGGGATCGGCAGCGTGTTCGTCAGCGCCACCTCGGAGATCCGCGAGTTCTTCAGCCGGTCCACCGCCGGACCCGACAGCACGCCGTGCGTCGCCGCGACCACGACCCGCGCCGCGCCCTGCTCGAACAGCGCGTCCGCCGCCTTCACGATCGTCCCGCCGGTGTCGATCATGTCGTCGACCACCACGCAGGTGCGGCCCTCCACCTCGCCGACGACGTCGAAGACCTTCACCTCGTTCGCCACGTCCGGGTCGCGCTTCTTGTGGATGATCGCCATCGGCACGCCGCCCAGCCGGTCCGACCACCGCTCGGTGACCCGCACCCGGCCCGCGTCCGGCGCGACCACCGTCACCTGCGAGGTGTCCAGCCGGCTCTCGAAGTGCCGGGCCAGCAGGTCCAGCGCGAACAGGTGGTCCACCGGGCCGTCGAAGAAGCCCTGTATCTGCGCGGTGTGCAGGTCGACGGTGATCAGCCGGTCGGCGCCCGCCGTCTTGAACAGGTCCGCCATCAGCCGCGCCGAGATCGGCTCGCGGCCCCGGTGCTTCTTGTCCTGCCGCGCGTACCCGAAGAACGGCGCCACCACGGTGATCCGCTTGGCGGACGCCCGCTTCAGCGCGTCCACCATGATCAGCTGCTCCATGATCCACTGATTGATCGGAGCCGTGTGGCTCTGGATCACGAAGGCGTCCGAGCCGCGGACGGACTCCAGGAAGCGCACGAACGTCTCACCGTTGGCGAAGTCGTACGCGGACGTCGGAGTCAGCTCGATGTGGAGGTTGTCGGCGACTTCCCTGGCCAGGTCCGGGTGGGCTCGGCCGGTGAAGAGCATCAGCTTCTTCTGACCGCTCGCTTTGATCCCACTCACCTCTGACAACTCCCCCTCAATGGAACTGTGCCTTACATGTGGGTTGTTGTCCCCACTCCCCGCGCACGCAAGAGTCCGGCACACGGGGTCGCTCTGTTGTCCTCGGAAGACGCCGCTGTCCTCCACGTCCCCGCCTCGGCGGCGGGGAGGTCCTCACCGGGCCGCGCTAGGGCGCGCCCTCATCCTTCGCGCGCCGGGCCGCCTCCGCCGCCGGGGTCCCCGGCCGCTTCCGCTCCACCCAGCCCTCGACGTTGCGCTGCCGCGCCCGCGCGACCGCCATCGCCCCCGGCGGGACGTCCTGGACGATCACCGACCCGGCCGCGGTGTAGGCGCCGTCGCCCACCGCCACCGGCGCGACGATCATGTTGTCGCTGCCGATCTTCACGTGCGACCCGATCACGCTGCGGTGCTTCCGCACGCCGTCGTAGTTCACGAACACCGAACTGGCGCCGATGTTCGAGCCCTCGCCGATCTCGGCGTCGCCCACGTAGGTCAGGTGCGGCACCTTCGTGCCCTCGCCGATGTCGGCGTTCTTCGTCTCGACGTACGTCCCGACCTTGGCCTTCCGCGCGAGCCGCGTGCCCGGCCGCAGGTAGGCGTAGGGCCCCACGGACGCCTCGGGCCCGATCTCCGCCTCCACGCACACGGCGTTGATCACGGTCGCGCCCGCGCCGACCCGCGTGTCGGTCAGCGTGCACCCGGGCCCGACCCGCGAGCCCTCGCCCAGGTGGGTCCTCCCGTGCAGCTGCGTCCCCGGGAGGACCTCCGCGTCGGGCTCCGCCGTCACATCGACGTCGATCCACGTGGACGCCGGATCGACGATCGTCACGCCGGCCCGCATGTGCGCTTCGAGAATGCGGTCGTTCAGCTGCCTGCGCGCCTGCGCGAGCTGGACCTTGTCGTTGACGCCCTGGGTCTCCACCCAGTCGGCGACGAGGTGGGCGCCGGCGCGGTGGCCGTCGCCGCGCACGATCGCCACCACGTCGGTGAGGTACTCCTCGCCGCCCGCGTTGTCGGTGGTCACCCGCTTCAGGGCGTCCGCCAGCAGGACGCCGTCGAAGGCGTACATGCCGACGTTGATCTCCTTGATCGCCCGCTGCGCCTCGGTGGCGTCCTTGTGCTCGACGATCGCCTCGACGCTGCCGTCCGCCGCGCGGACCATGCGCCCGTACCCGGTCGCGTCCGGCATCTCGGTGGTCAGGACGGTCGCGGCGTTGCCCTCGCTCTCGTGCACCCGCACCAGCTCCCGCAGCGTCTCGCCGCGCAGCAGCGGGTGGTCGCCGTTGGTGACCACGACGGTGCCGTCCAGCGCGCCGGTCTCCTCCAGCACCATCCGCACCGCGTGCCCGGTGCCGCCCTGGTGCTCCTGGACGACGGCCTCGGCGTCGGGGGCGTGCTCGGCGAGGTGCCCGACGACCTGCTCGCGCCGGTGCCCGACGACCACGACGAGCCTTTCCGGCTCCAGGTGCCGCGCGGCGGCCAGCACGTGCCCGAGCATGCTGCGCCCGCACAGCTCGTGCAGGACCTTCGACTTGCGGGACTTCATCCGGGTGCCCTCGCCCGCGGCGAGAACGATGACGGCGGCCGGTCGGCTCGCAGCGCTCACAAGGAGGCTCCTCGGCATCGCGGACGGGATCGGTCTCGGACGCGCCCGCCTGCGGGATCGAACCACGGCAGGCCGGAACGCACCCGACACGGGCAGGATACCGCCCACCTGCGACCTGTCACCCCGTCCCCCGCTCCCGGCCCGCACCTGGGGGGACGCTCCACACGGCTCCGGCGCAAGGATTCGAACCTTGTCTAAGGGCACCAAAAACCCTTGTGCTGCCGATTACACCACGCCGGATCAATGCGGACAGTTCGGACAGCAGCCCGAGCCGACCGGGCTCAACGATACCGACACGCGCACATCGAGACCCACTTGATTCCCGGTGACGCGAGAGCGGACTCCGGGCGGCGGAGCGCCGACTCCCCCGCCGGGGCATCCTGACCGAATTACCCGAATCGGTTTAGAACGTCCACCACAGAGCACCTCGAGCCACGGGTCTGCGAGCAAGCTCATGGCGCAGGCTCGGCCCGCCCTGGCTCGTCCCTGCCACGGAGTGTTTCCGCAGCGCTCCGGGGGCGGGGTGCGGGAGGGGTTTATGGCCTGAGAGGCAGTTTCCCCCCGATTTTACCGGTCGAACCTGTCCAACCTACGGTTCCGTAGGTTACGTTGGCGTAGGTAAGGACTGCCTCTAGTCACAGGAAGTGGTGACGCATGACAACTGCTCCAACCGTGGATCCTCCTCGCCGGCGGCCGCGGCCCGAGATCCAGCCCGTATCGCGGGGCAACGCGGAACGGGTGCTCATCGCGGTGTTCACCGGCGTGCCGTTCCTCGCGCTGTTCGCGGCGGTCCCGCTCGCCTGGGGCCGGTTCCTCGGCTGGACGGACGTCGTCCTGACGGCGGTGTTCTACCTGCTGTCCGCCGCGGGCATCACGGTCGGGTACCACCGGTACTTCACGCACGGGTCGTTCAAGGCCCGGCGGGGCCTGAAGATCTTCCTGGCGCTGGCGGGCAGCATGGCGATCGAGGGGCCGGTGATCACGTGGGTCGCCGACCACCGGCGGCACCACAAGCACTCCGACAAGGAGTTCGACCCGCACTCGCCCTGGCGGTTCGGCGACGACTGGAAGGCGCTGACGAAGGGGCTGCTGTGGGCGCACTACGGCTGGCTGTTCGACGCCAACCGGACGTCCAAGCAGCGGTTCGCCAAGGACCTGCTGAACGACCGCGACATCCGGCGCATCCACGGGGCGTTCCCGGGGCTGGTGGCGGTGTCGTTCCTGCTGCCGGCGGTGCTCGGCGGGCTGATCACGATGTCGTGGGCGGGCTTCCTGACCGCGCTGTTCTGGGCCGGGCTCGTCCGGATCACGCTGGTCCACCATGTGACGTGGTCGATCAACTCGATCTGCCACACCTTCGGCAAGGAGGAGTTCGAGGTCCGGGACAAGTCCCGCAACGTGTGGTGGCTGGCGATCCCGTCGCTGGGCGAATCGTGGCACAACCTGCACCATTCCGACCCGACGTGCGCGCGGCACGGGGTGCTGAAGGGGCAGGTCGACATCAGCGCGCGGATCATCCAGGGTTTCGAGAAGGCGGGCTGGGCGTACGACGTCCGGTGGCCGAACAGCGACAGGCTGGCGGCGAAACGCGCGAAGCAGCCGGTTTGACCGTCACAATTGATCCCGTGACAGAACCCGCTCCCAGACCGCGCAGAAAGCGGATGACCGGTAAGGAACGCCGCGAGCAGCTCCTCGACATCGGCCGTTCGCTGTTCGCCGAGCGCGGCCTGGACGGCACCTCGGTGGAGGAGATCGCGTCCGCGGCCGGCGTGTCGAAGCCCGTCGTGTACGAGCACTTCGGCGGCAAGGAGGGCCTCTACGCGGTCGTCGTCGACCGGGAGTTCGAGCGGCTGCTGAAGCTCGTCACGGACTCGCTGGCCTCGGCGATCCACTACCGCGGGAAGCTGGAGAAGGCCGCGCTGGCGCTGCTGGAGTACATCGAGGAGCATCCGGACGGGTTCCGGATCCTGGTCCGCGACTCGCACGGCGGGACGGGCACCGGCAGCTACGCGAGCCTGCTGAGCGAGATCGCGGGCGAGGTGGAGTACGTCCTCGCGCAGGAGTTCGACCGGCACGACTACGACGAGAAGTTCTCGCCGATGTACGCGCAGATGCTCGTCGGCATGGTCGCGATGACGGGCCAGTGGTGGCTGGACGTCCGCAAGCCGCGCCGGGAGGAGGTCGCCGCGCACGTGGTGAACCTCGCGTGGAACGGGCTGTCGGCGCTGGAGCCGAAGCCGTCGCTGGACCCGCGCCGCCGCCGCAAGGAGCGGGAGCGGCAGGAGCGGCGCGCGGAGAAGGCCGCGGCGAAGCTGGTGAAGGCCGAGGAGAAGGCGGCGGCGAAGGCGGAGAAGGAGCGGCGGCGGGCGCGCCGCGACCTGGACGGGGTCGCCGAAGCCTCGACCTGACGCGGACGCGGCGGCCGGTGGCCGCCCGGAGTTCATCCGGCCGGCCACCGGCCAGGGGTCGCCGGGCTCGGGTCGCGAGTCCGGGATCTGCGGACGCCGCCCTTCCGTCCGAGTCGGCACCGCAGGGGAACGAGTCGCTTCCCTCGTCGGGCGGGCGGCATCCCGTCTAGGTGGTGTTCCGGGTGGCGATCACGAAGATCCTCCTGAACGGGAACACGGTGCCGTACGGTGCGGCGGGGTACGCGCGGCGGAGCCGCTCGCGGTAGGCGGCGAGGAACTCGCCGGTCTCGTCCGGGTCGAGGGCGGTGAGGACGGGCCGCAGCGCGGTGCCCTTGACCCATTCGAGGACGGGGTCGTCACCCTGCAGCACCTGCGCGTAAGTGGTCTCCCAGGCGTCCACGGAGCATCCGTGGCGGGCGAGGAGGTCGAGGTACCCGGCGGGGTCGAGGACGGGCGCGTCCCGCTGGAGGCGGCCGAGCTCGGCGCGCCATCGGTCGGAGCGGGCGAGTTCGCGCAGCAGGGCATGGCTGGGCGCGCCGAAGTTGCCGGGGACCTGGAAGGCGAGGTGCCCGCCGGGCGCCAGGGCGCCGACCCATCGGGGCAGCAGGTCGAGGTGCTCGGGAACCCAGTGCAGGACGGCGTTGGACACGATGACGTCGACGGGCCCGTCGGGTTCCCAGGCGGCGACGTCCCCGACCCGGAAGCGGAGCCGCCCGGGGATCTCGTGCTCGCGTGCCGCGCCGATCATCTCGGGTGAGCTGTCGAGGGCGTCGATCACGGCGCCGGGCCAGCGGGCGGCGAGGGCGGCGGTCAGCTCGCCGCTGCCGCAGCCGAGGTCGGCGACGCGCGCCGGCTCGGCCCCGCCGAGGTGCGCGTCGAGGCGCGCGATGAGCTCGGCGAACGGCCTCGCGCGCTCACCGCCGAAGATCCCGTACTGCGCGGGATCCCACACGGCGCCATTTTCTCTCGACATCAAGACACAGCATGCCCGGCCCCATATCTTGATGTCAAGAGTCCTGCGGCCTACGTCCAGCGGCCGATGTACCGCGCGGCCCGGGGTTCCTAGGCTCGCCCTCATGACGGCGAACGGATGGGCACTGGTCCTCGGCCCCGGCGGCCCGGTCGGGACGGCGTGGCTGCTCGGCCTCGCGGCGGGGCTGCGCGAGGCGGGCGCGGACCCCGCGGGCGCGGACCTGATCGTGGGCACGTCGGCGGGCGCGATCGCCGGGGCCGCGATCAGGACGCGGCGGGATCTGGCGGAGCTGGCGGAGCTGCCGCCGAGGGGGCCGCGCCCGCCGGCCGACCTCTCGGCGATGACGCGGGCCTTCGAGCTGGGCGCCGACCCGGATCTGGCGCCGGACGAGGCCAGGCGCCGGATCGGCCGGCTCGCGCTGGAGGCGAGGGCGCTGCCGGAGGAGCGGCACCGGGCGGGCATGCGCTTCCTGGTCGGGACGGACGAGTGGCCGGCCGGGCGGCTGCTGGTCACCGCCGTCGACGTCGCGTCGGGGGAGCCGGTCGTGTGGGACGCGGCCGGCGGCGTCCCGCTGTCGGCGGCCGTGGCGGCGAGCAGCGCCGCGCCGGGCTTCGCCCGGCCGGTGACGATCGCCGGGCGCCCCTACATGGACGGGGCGTTCGCCGGCGGGTCGAACACGGCCCTCGCGGCGGGCGCCGGGACGATCGTGCTGGTCGAGCCGCTCGCGCGCATGTCGGACGGCGCGGGGGCCGACGTGCGGATCGTCCCGGACGAGCGGGCGCTGGAGGCGTTCGGCGACGACGTGGGCGACCTGGCGCGCTGGCCGCCGGCCTACCGGGAGGGGTACCGGCAGGCGCCGGAGGCTGCGAAGCTGATCAGCGCGGCGCTGCCGGGCTGATCCGGGGCGCGTGTCTTGATGTCGAGACAGATAGGCTTGCGGGATGCGCGATGAGGTCGACAGGCTGGTCGAGGCATGGCAGACCGAGCGTCCGGACCTGGACGTCCGGCCGCTGCAGGTTCTCAGCCGCGTGTCCCGGCTGGCCCGGCATCTGGATCGCGCGCGGCGCGCGGTGTTCGTGGCGCACGACCTGGAGTCGTGGGAGTTCGACGTCCTCACCGCGCTGCGCCGCGCGGGCGCGCCGTACCAGCTGAGCCCCGGGCGGCTGCTGCGGGCGACGCTGGTCACGTCCGGCACCATGACGAACCGCATAGACCGGCTGGCGGCCGCCGGCCTGGTCGAGCGGCATCCCGACCCGCTGGACAAGCGGGGCGTGCAGGTCCGCCTCACCGAGGCGGGGATGACCCGCGTCGACGCCGCGTTCGCCGACCTGCTCGAACGGGAGCAGGCGATCCTTGAGGGCCTCAGCCCCGAGCAGCGGGACGTGCTGGCCGGCCTCCTCCGCACCCTCCTGGTCCCGTTCGACCGGGACTAGGCGAGCGCGGCCTCCAGGGCGGCGGCCAGCCCGCACAGCCGCTCCTCGCCCCCGGCCGGGCCGACGAGCTGGACGGACGCCGGCAGGTGCGAGCCCGGCAGCGGGACGGGCAGCGCGAACGCGGGCAGCCCGGCGACGTTGACCTGTCCCGTCAGCGCGGTCAGCCGGAGGTCGGACTCGTCCGCCTCGCCGGGTTCGGGGGCGACGCAGGTCAGCACCGGCAGCGCGATCGCCGCGTACCGGGCGAGGATCGCGTCGAGCTCGGCGCGCAGCGACCTGCGCACGCCGAGCGCCCAGCCCGTCATCCCGGCCTCGGACACGTCCTTCATCTGCTGGATGCGCCGGTGGATGCGCCCGCTCAGCTTGCCGGGATCGGCGAGCAGGTGGCCGTTCTGCTCCCAGCCCTCGACGCTGACGATGACGCCGTTGGCGGTGGCGGCCTCCTCGTAGTGCGCGGACGTCACGTCGGCGACGGGCCCGAGGCGGCGCAGCGCGTCGTCCACGGCCGCGTCGATCGCGGGCTCGACGCCCGGCACGCGGAGCCGCGCGACCGGCAATGACCCGTCGTACGGAACGGGCGTGAAACCCGGCTCGATGAGGCCCATGCCGAGCACGACGGCGGCGACGTCGCGTCCCAGGGGCCCGACGACGTCCAGGGTCGGCGACAACGGGCGGACGCCCTCCAGCGGCACCCGCCCGGCGGTCGTCTTCAGCCCGGCGACGCCGCAGCACGCCGCGGGGATGCGGATCGACCCGGAGGTGTCGGTGCCGAGCGCCACGTCGGCCTCGCCGGTGGCGACGGCGACGGCGGAGCCGCTGGACGAGCCGCCCGGCACCCGGGACGGGTCGAGCGGGTTCACCGGCGTCCCGGACCACGGGTTGACGCCGTCGGCGGCCATGCACAGCTCGTTCAGGTTGGCCTTGCCGGCGATGCGGGCGCCCTGGGCGCGGGCGGAGGCGACGACGGGCGCGTCGGCGGCGGCGGGTCCGGCGCGCTCGGCGACGGCGCGGCAGCCCGCCGTGGTGGGCAGCCCGGCCACGTCGACCGCGTCCTTGACGGCGAGCCGCGGGCCGTCGCCGGGCGCGTCCGTCTTGATGATCCAAGTCGTCATTGAGGGATGATCCCCGGTCGGGGCCGGTTACTCCAGCGGCCGTCCTGCTAGCCGAGATCCTCGGCGAGCATCAGCCACTCCTCCTCGACGCGGGCGGCCTCGGCCTGGATCTCGCGCAGCCGGGCGTCCAGCTCCTGGA
Organism: Spirillospora sp. NPDC127506; assembly: GCF_040302145.1. Lineage (NCBI taxonomy): Bacteria > Bacillati > Actinomycetota > Actinomycetes > Streptosporangiales > Thermomonosporaceae > Spirillospora > Spirillospora sp. NPDC127506. The sequence goes on from NZ_JBEORG010000034.1 coordinate 40,364, forward strand.
GCTTCTCGTAGTCGGTGGCGTGCGCGGCGAGCTGCTCGTGGAGGCCGGCCTCCTGCGCGGCGAGCTTCTCCAGGCGCCGTTCGAGCCGGTCGAGTTCCTTGCGCGCCTTCCAGTCCTGCCCGCCCTTGGGCTTCGCCGGCGCCGGCTTCTTCTCGGCGGCGGGCGCGGCGCCCGGCCCGGGCGCCGTCCCGGCGGCGCGCCGTTCGAGGTACTCGTCGACCCCGCCGGGCAGCAGCGACACGCGGCCGTCGCCGAGCAGCGCGACCACGTGGTCGGTGACGCGCTCCAGGAAGTAGCGGTCGTGGCTGACGACGACGAGCGTGCCCGGCCATCCGTCGAGGAGGTCCTCGACCTCGGTGAGCGTCTCGATGTCGAGGTCGTTCGTGGGCTCGTCCAGCAGGAGGACGTTGGGCTCGCCCATCAGCAGCCGGAGCAGCTGCAGGCGGCGGCGCTCCCCGCCGGACAGGTCGGCGATGGGCGTCCACTGCCGGTCGCCGGGGAAGCCGAGCCGTTCGAGGAGCTGGCTCGCCGTCCACTCGCGCTTGCCGACGGTGATGCGGCGGCGGATCTCCTCGACCGACTCCAGGACGCGCCGGGACGGGTCGAGTTCCTCCAGGTTCTGCGACAGGTGCGCGAGCTGGACGGTCCTGCCCTGCACCACCTCCCCCGACACGGGCCGGACGGTCCCGTCGAGCAGGCGCAGCAGGGTGCTCTTGCCGCTGCCGTTGACGCCGACGAGGCCGACCCGGTCGCCGGGCCCGAGCCGCCACGTCATGCGGCGGAACAGCTCACGGCCGCCGAGCTCGACGGTGACGTCCTCGACGTCGTAGACGGTCTTGCCGAGCCGCGCGGTCGCGAACCGGGTCAGCTCCACCGAGTCGCGCGGCGGCGGCTCGTCGGCGATGAGCGCCTGCGCCGCGTCGACCCGGAACTTCGGCTTGGACGTGCGGGCCTGCGGGCCGCGGCGCAGCCACGCCAGCTCCTTGCGGAGCAGGTTCTGCCGCTTGGCCTCGGTGGCGGCGGCGATCCGGGCGCGCTCGGCCTTGGCGAGGACGTAGGCGGAGTAGCCGCCCTCGTAGCGTTCGACGCGGCCGTCGACGACCTCCCACGTCCGGTCGGTGACCTCGTCGAGGAACCAGCGGTCGTGGGTGACGACGAGCAGCGCGACCCTGCGGTCCTTCAGGTGGCGGGCGAGCCAGTCGATCGCCTCGATGTCGAGGTGGTTGGTGGGCTCGTCCAGCATCAGCAGGTCGGACTCGGGGACGAGGAGCCGGGCCAGCGCGACGCGGCGGCGCTCGCCGCCGGACATGCCGGCGACCGGCGCGTCCAGGTCGAGGCCGGTGAGCAGCCCGGCGAGGATGTCGCGGACGCGGACGTCCCCCGCCCACTCGTGCTCGGCGCGGTCCCCCAGGACGACGGACCGGACCGTCGCGCCCTCCGGGAACGCGTCCCGCTGCGTCAGGTAGCCGAGCCGCAGCCCCCGCGCGTGGGTGACGCGCCCGGCGTCGGGTTCGGTCTCGCGGGCGAGGACGGAGACGAGGGTGCTCTTGCCGCCCCCGTTGCGGCCGACGACGCCGACGCGGTCGCCCTCGTCGAGACCGAGGGACACCGAGTCGAGCAGCGGCTGGGGCCCGTAGGACTTGGCGACGTTCTCAAGGTTGATCAGATTCACGGCACCGTCAACCCTATTGCCCCCGCCGGGCCGCTCGAACGCCCGTGCCGCGCGCTCAGCCCTGCGGCGCGTCCGGCGGACCCTGCGGCGGCGCGGGGGGCGGCTGCGCGGGCGGATGTCCCGGCTGGCCGTACCCCTGCCCGCCGTGCCCATAGGGCTGCTGGTCCTGGCCGTACGCCTGCTGCCCGTAGGCGGGCGGGGCGGAGGCACGGCTCCTGCTGACGGCTGCGACCAAGACGATCACGACCCCGGCCAGCACGAGAAGGACCAGGCCCACCAGCACCAGCAAGAACAGCAGGCTCATCCCCGCGCTCCCTTCATGGCCGGCCTCGCATGGCCGGCCTCGCATGTCGCCGTGGTTCAGCGGACGGCCGGGGGTGCGGAGCAGTCCCCGGCACGGCCTCGCACAGTAGCGGCCCGCGCGGTGGCGCCAGGGGCGTTGTGGCGTATGTCACGGTCGCGGCGCACGGCCAGGACGACGAGCGTCGCCATCATGACGAGCGCGACCAGACCGAGCAGGCCGGACAGGATCGTCATCGCTCCACCTCGCCGGGGGGATCGGTGCGGCAGGAAATGGCTGTCACGGAGAGTGGGACGCCCGTCGCGCACAGGAGGTTCACAGCGCGGGCTCCCCGGGGCTCAGGCCCCGGCCGCAGCCCCCGGCTCAGATCAGGGTGGCCCCGGGGACCGGGCCGAACGCCCGGACGATCTGCTCGGCGACGCCCGCCCCGTCCAGGGCGTCCGCGAGGTCGGCGGCGTCCTCGGCGGTCTCGGCGAGGAACGCGCAGGTGGGGCCGGAGCCGGAGACGAGCGCGCCGACCGCGCCGAGGTCGCGCCCCGCGTCCAGGGTGCGGCGCAGCGACGGGCGCAGCGACAGCGCCGCGGGCTGCAGGTCGTTGTACAGCGCGGCGCCGAGCCCCTTCGCGTCGCCGGTGGCGAGCGCGGTCATCAGCCCCTCGGACACCTCGGGCCGCGGGGCCGCCCGACCCGCCTCCGCGCGGAGCCGGTCGCACTCGCCGTACACGGCGGGCGTGGACAGGCCGCCGTCGGCGGTGGCGAACACCCAGTGGAAGGTTCCGCGGGTGAGGGCGGGGGTGAGCCGCTCGCCGCGGCCGACGCCGACCGCGGTGCCGCCGAGGACGGCGAACGGGACGTCGCTGCCGAGGTCCGCGCCGATCTCCATCAGGTCGTCGCGGGACAGCGCGGGCTGCTCCCGGTCGTCCCAGAGCCGCGCGCAGGCGACGAGCGCGGCGGCGGCGTCGGCGCTGCCGCCCGCCATGCCGCCCGCGACGGGGATCGCCTTGCGGATCCGCAGCGCGACCCGCGGCTCGACGCCGAGCCGGCCGGCGACCAGCCGGGCCGCCCGCACCGCGAGGTTGCCGTCGCCGGCCGGGACGCCGCCGACGTCGACCCGCGAGTGCGGCGCGGCCTGCACGCGCACCTCCAGCCGCGGGGCCGGCTCGGCCGTCACCTCGTCGAACAGCGACACGGCGTGGAAGACGTTGACCAGGTCGTGGTAGCCGTCGTCGCGGACCGGCCCCACGCCGAGCTGCAGGTTGACCTTGGCGGGGACGCGTACCCTCACTGCGCTCACGTCGGAAACCCTATTGGCAAATGGCCCTGCCGGGGGCAGGTGGGGCGTCCCCGCCGGGTGGACATATCACCCGCCGCTGGTCACCGGGAGGTTGCGCGGGTTGAAGTACGGGGTCGTCGCCAGCTCGCGGAGCGCCGACATCGCGTGCTTGTCCCCGTTCACCGAGTAGGCGCGGCGCTTGTCGCGGGCGTTCTCGGCCTGCTCGTCGGAGTTGAAGTAGACGACGGCCTTGACCTGCGGGTCCTGCAGGGTCTTGGCGGCCTCGCGGAGCCATTCGGCGCGGCGCGGGCCGTAGGACTTCGGCACCCCGAACTCGGCGATCATGATGGGCTTCTTGTGCTTGCGGGCCCACTGCATGAACAGCTTCACGGCCTCGGACAGGTCGCGGTAGTCGTAGTCGGCGCCGGGCTCGGCGTCGGCGCAGATCCAGTCGACCTGGTCGTCGCCCGGGTAGAAGGAGCCGGCGTCGGCGCCGCCGAACCCGCGGGCGGTGGGGCACCACACCCACGCGACGTTGTCGACCTTCTCCCGCTTGAACACCTCCCGCAGGTGCTTCCACGCGGCGACGAAGTCCTGCGGGGAGTGGACGCGCTTCCCGGCGGACGCCCGGTCCATGTCCCGCGACCAGCGCAGGAACACGGGCTTGCCGAGGGCCTTCACGGCGCGGGCGCGCTTGGCGATGAGATCGTCGTACTCGCCCTGGACGATCTTCCGGGTGTCGGCGCCGCCCCAGGTCAGCAGGAGGTACCGGTTGCCGTCCGCGACGGACTTCTCCAGGTCGCCGGGGAAGTCGCCCTTCCAGCTCCGGTAGCTCTGCACGATGTCGAGCCGGCGGCCGAGGCGGCTCTCGAAGCCCACGACGGGGGCCATGCCCGGCTTGCCCGCGTCCCTGCCGGACGGCGACGCCGACGCCGGCCCGGAGGACGCCCCGGGCGCGGACGGGCGCGCGGACGGGCTCCCGGACGCCGGCGGCCGCCCGGTGCCCTCGGGCGGCACCCAGGCCCCGAAGTAGGCGCCCTCCTTCGGCGGGACCGGCGCGACCCCGGCCCGCGCCGTCGTGGTGATCTTCGGTGCCGCGCCCGCGCCGTCCCGGCACCCGGCCGCCACCGTCGCGATCATGCCCGCGGCCGCGAGCAGCGCGGTCCCCGCGAGGGACGCCCGCCTCCCCAGGAGGGGCATCCTGGTCCGCGCCGTCCGCGAACGCGCCTTCACATCGACCTCCGGCTCGTGCTGGTGTTGTGCCGCCCGCTCCGCGCGGGGCCCGCCCCGGGGGAAACGTCCGCCTAGGGGTTCGGGGAGCGATCTCCCCGGCGTGAAGGACCATACTCGGCAATCCGGGCGAAGGCGGCCACGTCCAGCGCTTCGCCCCTGGCCCGCGGATCGACGCCCGCGGCGCGCAGCGCCTCCTCCGCGGCGGCCGCGGAGCCCGCCCAGCCCGCGAGGGCGGCGCGCAGCGTCTTGCGGCGCTGCGCGAACGCGGCGTCGACCACCGCGAACACCTCCTCCCGGGACGCCGCGGTCGGCGGCGGCTCGCGGCGGGTGAACGCGACGAGCCCGGAGTCGACGTTCGGCGCGGGCCAGAACACGGCGCGGCCGACGGCCCCGGCGCGGCGCGCCTCCCCGTACCAGGCGAGCTTCACCGACGGCACCCCGTAGATCTTGGAGCCGGGCGCGGCGGTCATCCGGTCGGCGACCTCGGCCTGCACCATGACCAGCGCGGTCCGCAGCGACGGCAGCGCGGCCAGCAGGTGCAGGACGACGGGCACGGCGACGTTGTAGGGGAGGTTCGCGACGAGCGCGGTGGGGGCCGGCCCCGGCACGTCCGCGAGCTTCATCGCGTCGGCGCGCACCACCTCCAGCCGCTCCGCGAGACCGGGGGCGCGGGCCGCGACGGTGGCGGGCAGCTCCGCGGCGAGCGCCGGGTCGATCTCGACCGCGACGACGCGCCGCACCTCCGGCAGCAGCGCGAGGGTGAGCGACCCCAGCCCGGGCCCCACCTCGATGACGACGTCGTCGGGCGACGGCCCGGCGGCCCGGACGATCCGCCGGACGGTGTTGGCGTCGATGACGAAGTTCTGCCCGAGCGTCTTCGTCGGCCTGATGCCGAGCCGCGCCGCCAGTTCCCGGACGTCCGCCGGGCCGAGCAGCCCCCGTGTCTCCCCCATCCGGTGATTGTCCCAGCTCGGCCGGGGCTCAGGAGAACAGGTACTTGCCGCAGTTGGGCCACTGGCCCTGCCAGCGGCCGTTGACCTTGTTGTAGAGGAGCTGCGCGCGGTAGGTCTGCTCGTCGGCGCTGGCGTCGGACGGCTTGCCCTTGCCGCCGACCGACGCCCAGCTGGCCAGGGAGAACTGGTAGAGGCCGTAGTAGCCGGCCGGGTTCACGGCCTTCGGGTTGCCGCCGGACTCGCACTTGGCGAGCCCCGCCCAGTTCAGTTTCGCCGCCGCGCCGGTGCCCGCGGACTTCGGGCCGACCGCGAGGATCCGCGCGACCGGCTTGCGCTTCACCTTCTGCGCGATGATCTTGGGGACCTTCCTGCCCTTGCGCCGCACGTACGCCCACTTCACGATCTTGATGCCGTCCCGGCCCTCCCGCAGCACCTTCTCGCTCCACGGCGGCACCGACGAGCTGTTCTTCCGGATCGTCTTCGCGGGCGTCTTGACGACCTTCAGCTTCGGCGCGGACAGCAGCCGCATGATCTTGATGACGTCCCCGGGCGGCTGGTCGACGGCCGGCTTGACCAGGTCGTACGGGCCGAGGGCGATCTTCGCCTGTTCGAGGACCTGCTGCACGGTGCCGCCCGTCGTCATCGTCTCGGCCTTCTTGCCGTCGACGACGATCAGGATCTTGCGCGGCTGGGGCGTGCCCGCGTCCGGCGCGTCCGCGGCGGGCGCGGTGCCCTTCGGCCCGGCCGAGCCGTCCCCGCCGCACGCCGTGGCCAGCATCGCCGCCGCCAGCACGACGGACACGGCCGGGAGCATGGGTGCGCGACGGACTGCGTTCGGAAGCACGGGGGTTTCCTCCAGGGGGGCCGGGCTCGGGGGCGCCCGCTCGATGGGCCAGAGATTAGAGGCACCGGGCGTCGTCCGCCACCTCATCGCCCTCAGAAGCCCCATGCGGGTGATGCGTCCCGGCTCCGACGCACCGTCACGGCAGGCGGATCCGTCCCCACCGGAATCGTGATCGGCCGCGGCCGAGCGCCCCTGGGCCGCGGCTCACCAGGGGCCGAAGACGCGCTCCCCGTTCGCGGCGATCGCCGTGCACAGCTCCGCCACGTCCACGCCCTTGACCTCGGCCATCGCGCGGACCGTGTGCGGGATCAGGTAGGACGCGTTCGGCTTGCCCCGGTGCGGGACGGGGGTGAGGAACGGCGCGTCGGTCTCCACGAGCAGCAGGTCCAGCGGCGCGGCCCGCAGCGCCTCGCGCAGCGGCTCCGCGTTCTTGAACGTGATGTTCCCCGCGAAGCTCATCACATAGCCGTGCTCGGCGCAGATCTCGGCCATCCGGGCGTCGCCGGAGAAGCAGTGGAAGACCACCCTCTCCGGCGCGCCCTCCTCCGCCAGGATCGCGAGGACGTCGTCGTGGGCCTCGCGGTCGTGGATGACCAGCGCCCTGCCCGTGCGCTTGGCGATCTCGATGTGCGCGCGGAACGACCGGTGCTGGTCGTCCTTGGGCGCCCAGTCGCGGTAGTAGTCCAGCCCGGTCTCGCCGATCGCGCGGACCTTCGGGTGCGCGGCCAGCCGCGCGACGTCCTCCAGGACGGCCCCGGAGACGCCCGTGGTCTCGTTCGGGTGGATCGCGACCGCCGCGTACACGTCGTCGAACTCGGCGGCGGCCTCCACCGCGAACCGGGAGGACGGCAGGTCGCAGCCGATCGTGACGATCCGCGCGATCCCCGCCGCCTTCGCCGCCTTCAGCTGCTCGTCGACCGGCGTCTCGACGATGTCGAGGTGGCAGTGGCTGTCGAAGACGTCGACGGGCAGGCGCTCGGGCAGCGGCGGATAGGAACGCGAGGCCTGCCCGTCCCCCTCTCGGGTCACGTGTTCTCCAGCCTGGCGAGCTCCTCGTCCACGACGGACGCGTCGAGCTTCTTGAACAGCGGGGTCGGCTTCGACAGCGGCACGCCCGGCTTGATCGGCCTGGACTCCCAGCGCGCCTCGGTCGCGTAGTCGCCGGTGAGGACGCGGTAGTCGGGGCCGCCCTCCTCCGACACCGTCTCCAGCCGCGGCATGCCGCTCCACACGCCCTCGCCGCCGAGCATCTCGTAGACCTTCTGCGACGAGTTCGGCAGGAACGGGGTCAGCAGCGTCTTGGCGTCGTCCACCACCTGGAGGGCGGTGTGCAGGATCGACTTGACGCGCTCGGGGTCGTCCTTGAGCTTCCAGGGCGCCTGGTCGGACAGGTACCGGTTGGCGTCGCGGACGACGTCCAGCGCCTCGGTGATCGAGTTCTTGAACCGGGACCGGCCCAGCTCGGCGCCCACGGCGGCGAACGCGTTGCGGCTGCGCTCCATCAGCGCCCGGTCGGCGTCGGTGAGGTCGCCGGCCTCCGGGATCGCGCCGAAGTTCTTCGCCGCCATGTTCACCGACCGGTTGACGAGGTTGCCCCACGCCGCGACCAGCTCGTCGTTGTTGCGGCGGACGAACTCGGCCCAGGTGAAGTCGGTGTCCTGGTTCTCGGGCCCGGCGACCGCGACGTAGTAGCGCAGCGCGTCGACGTCGTACCGCTCCAGGAAGTCCTTCACGTAGATGACGACGTTGCGCGACGAGGAGAACTTCTTGCCCTCCATCGTCAGGAACTCCGACGAGACCACCTCGGTCGGGACGTTCAGCGGGCCCAGCGAGCCCGGCGTGCCGCCCTTGTCGCCCCGGCCGCTGTAGCCGAACAGGATCGCCGGCCAGATCTCGGTGTGGAAGACGATGTTGTCCTTGCCCATGAAGTAGTAGGACAGGGCGTCCGGGTCCTGCCACCAGGCGCGCCACGCCTCCGGGTCGCCGGCCCGCTTCGCCCACTCCACCGACGCGGAGAAGTAGCCGATGACCGCGTCGAACCACACGTACAGCTTCTTGGCCGGGTTGTCGCGCCACCCGTCCAGCGGGATCGGCACGCCCCAGTCGAGGTCGCGGCTGATCGCGCGCGGCTGCAGGTCGTCCAGCAGGTTCAGCGAGAACTTCACCACGTTCGGGCGCCACTGGCCCTGCTTGCTGCGCAGGTACTCGCCGAGGACGTCGGTGAACGCGGGCAGGTCGAGCATGAAGTGCTCGGTCTCCACGAACTTCGGCTTCTCGCCGTTGATCCGCGACACCGGGTTGATCAGGTCGATCGGGTCGAGCTGGTTGCCGCAGTTGTCGCACTGGTCGCCGCGCGCCCCGTCGTACCCGCAGATCGGGCAGGTGCCCTCGATGTAGCGGTCCGGCAGGGTGCGGCCCGTGGACGGCGAGATCGCGCCCATCGTCGTGGTCGGGAAGATGTACCCGTTGTCGTACAGGCCCTTGAAGATCTCCTGGACGACCGCGTAGTGGTTCAGCGTAGTCGTCCGGGTGAACAGGTCGTAGGTCATGCCGAGGCCGTGCAGGTCCTCGGCGATCACGGAGCTGTACCGGTCGGCCAGCTCGCGGGCGCTCACGCCCTCCTTGTCGGCCTGCACCTGGATCGGCGTGCCGTGCTCGTCGGTGCCGCTGACCATCAGGACCTTGTTGCCCGACATCCGCTGGTAGCGGCTGAACATGTCGGCGGGCAGCGCGAAACCGGAGACGTGCCCGATGTGACGGGGCCCGTTGGCGTACGGCCAGGCGGGCGCGGTCAAGATGTGACGGCTTGACGAGGACATGCAATCAAGGGTAGTCGCGTCACGGCGGCCCCGGCACGCGAGTAACGTGGTCCGGGTTCCGGGGCAGGTTGATCAGTGGAGGCGGGGGAGCCCAGGCATGGCCCAGACCACGTCCGGCGAGACCGTCGGCCGGAGTCCGCGCGGCGCCCGCCCGCACGCCCCCTCCCGCGGGCGCGCCGCGCGGCTGGCCGGCCGGGTGCGGCGGACGCGGCGCGTGGTGTGGCTGGCCCTGCTGGTCGCGGCGTCCGCGGTGCTCGCCCAGTGGGTGATCATGCCGCCGCCGCTGTACTTCGACCCGTACTACGTGTGGCTCGCCGCCCGCGACTGGCCCGACATCCCGCTCACCCAGTGGCCGTTCGACGAGGTCCCCCACCAGGTCACCCGGATCGGGCTGGTGCTGCCCGCGCGGCTCGTCCAGGAGGTCCTCGGGCCCGGCCAGGCCGCCTACTTCACCGTCGCGGCGCTCGGCGGCATCGCGTTCTTCACCGGGACGTACCTGGTCGTCCGGTCGCTGTTCGGGGACGTCGCGGGCCTCGCGTCGGCGGCGATCCTGCTGGTCCACCCGTTCTTCACGATGACGAACCCGTTCGGCCACGAGATCACCTGGTCGACCGGGGTGATGCTGCCGGACATGCCGGGCGCCGGGCTGTTCGCGATCGGGATGGCGGGCCTCGTCGTCGCGAGCCGCCGGACGGGCCGGGCGCAGACCCGGATGCTGCTCGCCGCCGGGGTGCTCCTCGGCGCGTCGTTCCTCATCCGGGAGTTCCTGGCGTTCCTGTTCCTCGCCATCCCCGCCTACCTGGCTCTGCTGCGGATCCCGTGGCGGCGCAACATCACGGTCGGCGCGCCGATGCTGGCGATCCTGGTGTTCAACTTCGTCCACAACCAGCTCGTCTGGGGCAGCCCCCTCGCCGGGCTGGTGTCGGCGGCCGAGCACGGCGGCCAGTCCCGCGACTACGTCACCCGGGAGCTCGCGGCCCGCTCGTTCCTGCGCGCGATGCACGACTGGAACCCCCTCGGCCTCATCTTCACGGCCGCGCTCGCCCTCACGATCGTCGGCTGGGCCGTCACCCGCGACCGGCGCCTCGCGCTGGTCCTGGTGTGGTTCTTCACCCTGGCCGTCCCGCTGACGGTCTTCTCCGGCGTCCTCGACCCGAACGACATCAAGCTGCGCGCCTGGCTGCAGCGGTACTGGTTCGCGGTGCTGCCCGCGCTGCTGGCCGGCGGGTCCGGGTCGCTGATCCTGATGTTCCGGATGCTGCCCGCCGGGTGGGTGTCCCGGCTGCGGCTGAAGACCGTCGCGGTGCCCGTCCTCGCCGTCGCGCTCGGCGGGTGGTACGCGGTCGCGGCGGTCCGCGCCGTGCCCGACCTGCCGCGCGACAAGGCGTGGAACGAGCTGCGCGGCTACCTCGGCGACCACCGCGGCATCACGCTGATCTGCGCCGACCGGCGGCTCGCGCAGACCCTCACCTTCTACACCCGCGACATGTGGGGCGACCGGGTCTGGCGCGGCGAGATCCGCGACTGGCCGCACTACATGCCGCAGGTCCCGCGCAACGCGATGGAGGGGCCGATGCTCTACACGCGGTGGCGCGGCATGGAGTCGCAGATCGCGGGCGGCTGGCGACCGTCCCCCGCCGAGGGCTGGACGCTCATGTGGCGCTCCTCCGACGGGATCCTCCAGCTGTGGAACCCGCCGCCCCTCCCGCCCGGCCCGTGACCGCGGCGCGGCGCTGAGGCCGGGGGTCAGCGGGTCCAGGCGACCCAGTCGCCCTCGATCGTGCGGCGGCTGTCGGCGACGTGCCAGCCCGGCGGGGCGCCCTTCGGCCAGGACGCGGTCGCCGGGACGTCCTTCGGCCACGCCAGCACCACCAGGTCGGCGTCCTGCGGCGGCGCCGTCCAGCGGGCGTCGAAGACGGTGCCCTCGCTCCACCACGCCCAGTAGAACTGGGAGAGCCGGATCGTCCACGGGACGTTCCAGTCGACCGCGATGGACCGCTGCGCGCGCAGGTCGACGCGCTCCCGCAGGTCGGCGTGCGCGGTCGTGGCGCGCACCAGCGGCTGCGCGATCCGGTCGATCGCGGTGGCGCACATCGCGACCGCGACGACGGCGAGCAGCCCCGCGAGCAGGGCGGGGCCGCGCCGGCGCAGCCGCGCGGCCGCCACCGAGAGCCCCAGCAGGACCAGCCCGGCCGCGGTGGCGCGCCACAGGTGGAACGCCGTCCAGTCCCAGGTGAGCAGCGATGTCTCGGGGAAGTCGTAGACCGTGAAGGTGTACCGGCTGAGCAGGTCGCCCGCGTACCACTGGACGACGCACGCGGCGGCGACCGTCGCCGCGGCCGCCGCGGCCGCCGCCCGCAGCAGCGTACGGGCGGGGGCGCGCAGCAGCACCGCGACCCCCGCGGCGAACAGGATCGGGGCGGCGCAGGCGAGGTAGCGGCCGTAGACGTAGTTGCCGACGCGGTACTCGACCGGCAGCGCCGCCGACGTCGCGAACGCGATGCCCGCCGCGACCGCGAGGACGGCGAGGGCCAGCGCCCGCGTCCGGCCCGGCGAGCCCGGCAGCGTGATCGGCGGCCGGATCGCGGCGTAACCGGCGGCGAGCAGGCCCACCGCCGCGACGCCGCCGGTCGCGACGGCCAGGTACCAGACCTGGCCGGTGCCGAGCGACAGCGTCCAGCCCCACCCGTCGGGGGAGGTGAGCCGCCGGACGACGTTGCCGCCGAGGTCGTTGTCGCCGTACGGGTACATGTGCGGCAGCAGCGACCGGTTCAGCAGCGTCCCCGCGCCCGTCGCGGCGGCGAGGACGAGCCCGGCGCCGCACGCGTTCCGCCACGACCGCCAGCGCAGCAGCGGCGCGGCGGCGATCAGCACGGCGTGCACGGCCAGCAGGATCATGCCGCGCGTGTGGCAGGCGGCGGCGTAGGCGACGAGCAGCGACGCGCCCGCCCCGCACAGCGCCGGGCGGGCGGAGAAGCGGCGCCCGAGCGGCCTGGGCGGCGCGGTCAGCCACGTGTGCGCCAGCAGCAGCCAGCCGGTGAAGACGACCGGCAGGATCGCGTCCGTCAGCACGAACGCCGAGTAGAACAGCACGCACGGCAGCAGCGCGGTGACGTGCGCGAACACGTACGACCAGCGGGGCCGCACGCCGAGGCGGCGCAGCAGCAGGTGGCCGAGCGGCAGCATCGACGCGCTGATCAGCGCGTTGATGACGAGCGCGATCCGGTAGACGGCGACCGGGCCGTCGCCGAGCCAGACCGCGGGGAGCAGCAGCAGCGGGTAGCCGCCCCGGTAGACGGTCCCGAACGACATGTCCGCGTCGGGGCCGCCGGTGAGCACGCGGGCGGCGAACAGGTAGCCGGACTCGTCCGGCGTCGCCACCGGGATCGTCTGGCCCGAGCCGAGCCACAGCCGCAGCGCGGCCTGCGCCGCCCAGCCGAGCACGAACAGCCAGGCCCAGCGGCGGCGGTCCGCCGGGGACGGGACGGCGCGCGGCTCCGCCGGGGCGGCGGGGGGCCGCGCGGCGGTCCGAGACGCGGGCCGCGCGTCCGCCGGCGGGCGGGCGCTCATCGGCGCGCGGCGCGCCGGGCGCGGGCGGTCGGTGAACGAAGATCCATCGCAGGACAAGCCTGTCACAGTGCGGGCGGGGCGCCGGGCCCCGGCCCGGAAACGCTCGGCAACTTCTCGGCGGGGCGGGCGTCAGCGCTCGGCCGCGCCGCCCTTGCCGGTGACCCCGCCGGTGGTCTCGGCGGCCTCCTCGCCGCCGGTCTCGTCCCGCGCGGCCGCGGTCTCCGCCTTGCCGGCGGCGACCTTCTCCCCGGCCTTCTCTCCCGCGCTCTCGTCGTCCTTCTCCGCCTGCCCGGCCTTCTCCGCCTGCTCGGCGGCGCGCCTGGCCTTGTGCGCGGCGGCGTCCACGACGCCGGCGGCCTCCTCGGCCGGGTCGGTGAGCGGCGGGTGCTGGCGGCGGCGGATGCCGAGGATGCTGACGAACAGCGACGCGAAGATGGCCTGGAAGCTCATCACGAGCGCGGTGGCGGCGGGCACGACCATGCGCAGCGAGTGCCGCGGGTCGAGCTCGCCGAAGTTGTTGACCCGCCAGTGCAGCAGCGACGCGGCGAGGCCGCCGAGGCCGGCGAGGGCGAGCAGCCCGCCGATGAGCAGGCCGCGCTCCAGGCTCCACCAGTCGATGATCTTCTGCACCCGGCGGTCGTGCGGGAGGAATCCCTCCTGCATCGCGTAGACCTTCGTGAGCAGCGCGAACAGCACCGCCTGGAAGCCGATCACCAGCGCGGCGGACGCGCCGACCAGGGTGTCGACGTCGAACGCGATCTCCCCGACGGTCACCGGACCGGTCGACAGCGCGATCCCGGCGACGAGGCCGAGAGTCATGAAGACCAATCCGGGGATGAGGAACAACCAGCGCGGGCTGTAGAGCATGAGGAAGCGGAGATGACGCCAACCGTCACGCCAGGTGTTCAGGTGCGGGGCGCGGGACCGGCCGTCCGGCGACAGCGTGGTCGGCACCTCGCGGATGTCGTACCCCTGCAGGGTCGCCTTGACGACCATCTCGCTGGCGAACTCCATGCCGCCGGTCTGCAGGCCGAGCCGCAGGATGGCGTCCTTGTCGAAGGCGCGCAGCCCGCAGTGGAAGTCGCCGATCTTGCTGCCGAAGAACAGCCGGCCGACGAAGCTGAGCACCGGGTTGCCGAGGTAGCGGTGCAGCGGCGGCATGGCGCCGTCGGCGATGCCGCCCTTGAACCGGTTGCCCATGACGAGGTCGGCGCCGTCGCGCAGCTCGTCCAGGAAGGGGCCGAGGGTGGTGAAGTCGTAGGAGTCGTCGGCGTCGCCCATCGCGACGTACTTGCCGCGCGCGGCCCGGATGCCGCCCATGAGGGCGTTGCCGTAGCCCTTGTCGATCACCGGCACGACGCGCGCGCCCGCGTCCCGGGCGAGCTGCTGGCTGCCGTCGGTGCTGCCGTTGTCGGCGATGACGACCTCGCCGTCGATGCCGTTGTCCTCAAAGAAGCCGATGGTCTTGCGGACGCAGGTCTCGACCGTTTCAGCCTCGTTCAGACATGGCATCACTACGGAGAGTTCCACGCGATCTCCTTCGTTACCCCTGGTGACCGTCTGCGGCGTTTTCCACTAATCTCAGTTGTTCCGCGGGGCGGCCCATCGTCGTTCATGATGCCTGCCGAGGACGGGCCATGATGGCCGCTCTCGTCAAGAGCACCCGTATCGTGTTGCCCACTTGCAACCGAAAAACCCTCTCCGGAACGGTCGCGGGCGGCAGGCTAGGACGTCAAGCATACGGGCACGGCGGCCCGGAAGGGGTGGGTCGGCTGTGACGCGCGCCGGAAAGAGCAGTGCCACCGGACAGGGGGCCGGACACCGAAGGGGAGGTGCGGCAGTGGCGGGGGAAACGCCGCAGGGCACCGCGCTCGACACTGGACTCTCCACCGCGCCCGGCACCGCGCCGGAGGCCGCCGCGGGCGGCCCGTCCGGCGGTTCCGCGGGCGCCTCGGACGGCACTTCCGCCGAGGCCGGCGCCGCCGGGCGGGGCGCCCGGGACGCCCCCTCGGGCGGCGGAACCGCGGCCGACACGCCCGGCCGGACGAGCACCGCGGCAAATCCCGGCAAAGGGATTGCGGGCGGCCCGGAATCCCCGGCTGAGGACAGCCTGAAGAACGGCCGCACGCCCGCTGAGAGCCCCGCCGGCACTCCCGCCGGCGACTCCGCGGCCGCCCGGAAAAAGGGCGGCGACACGCCGTCGATAGGGGAAACCGCCGAAGATGAGGCGGTTTCGAGTGGTAAGCGCCGCGCGCGCGGGTTGTGGACACTGGCGCGCCGCCACCCGGCGTTCAGTGTGATCATTACCACAGCGGCGCTGCTCCGGCTGATGGCGATGCTCGGCTACCAGCCGGTGATGTTCTTCAACGACAGCTTCGACTATCTGCACGTCGCGACCGACCCCTATCCGCATCCGCTGCGCCCCGACGGCTACGCGTTCCTCCTCTACGTCCTCAAGCCGTTCCACAGCTTCGTGCTCATCGCCGCCCTCCAGCACCTGATGGGCCTGGCCATGGGCGTGATGATCTACGCGCTGCTGCGGCGCAGGTTCGGGCTGCCCGGCTGGGGCGCGGCGCTCGCCGCCGCGCCGTTCCTGCTGGACGCCTACCAGCTGCAGCTGGAGCACCTCGTCCTGTCGGACACGCTGTTCACGTTCCTGGTGCTGAGCGCGGTCACGCTGCTGCTGTGGCACGACCGCCCCACCTGGAAGATCGCCGCGGCGGTCGGGCTGATCGTCGGGATGGCGTGGCTGACCCGCTCGGTCGGCATGCCGGTGCTGCTCGGCGTGCTGGTCTACCTGCTCATCCGGCGCGCCGGCTGGAAGCCGATCGCAGTCGTGCTCGCCGCCTGCATGCTGCCGGTGCTGGCGTACATGGGCTGGTACAAGGTCGACAGCGGCAAGTTCGCGATCACCGAGAGCAACGGGATCTTCCTGTACGCGCGGGTCTACAAGTTCGCCGACTGCCACCGGATGAAGGACCTGCCGGTCCGCGAGTACCCGCTGTGCACCGAGCCGGCGAACCGGCTGCCCAACTCCCAGGACGGCATCTGGAACGCCCAGTCGCCGCTGAACCGCTACACCGGCACCCGGTTCAGCCCGGAGAACAACGCGCTCGGCAACGACTTCGCCAAGCGCGCGATCATCGCGCAGCCGGGCGACTACCTGGGGGTCGTCGCGCACGACTTCTTCCGGGTCTTCCGATGGGAGCGGACGGTCTTCCCCGACGCGGCCACATACTCGCAGTACGAGTTCGAGAAGAAGAGCCGGAAGCTGCCCGACTGGCACATGCCGGGCGGCGGGGTCGCGTCCCAGGAGGCCAGGGCGTACGAGCGCGGCAACGCCCAGACGCAGGTGGTGGAGCCGTTCGCCGGGGTCGCCCGCGGCTACCAGGACGTGTTCTACCTGCGCGGGACGATGGTCGGCGCCATCCTGCTGCTCGGCCTGGCCGGGATGGTCCCGCTGTGGCGGCGGTTCGGCGGCGAGGCGCTGCTGCCGTGGACGCTCGCGACCGGGCTGCTGCTCGCACCGGCCGCGACCGCGGAGTTCGACTACCGGTACGTGCTGCCGGCCGTCCCGCTGGCGGCGCTCGCCGCCGGCGCGGCGTTCTCGCCGGAGGCGCGCGCGACGGTCGCCGGGTGGGGGCGCCGGCTCCGGCGCGGGTCCGGCGGCCGGGACGTCCCCGTGCCGGACGCGCCGGAGATCGAGGCGAAGGTCCCCGAGGTCGCGGCGAACTGACCCGCTGCCGGCCCGGCCTCCGCCGCCGGCCGTCCCGCGCCGCCCTGACCCGCCGGCCGCCCTACCAGGCGTGCATGCGGCGGAGGTGGAACACCATCGCCACGTCGCTGCCGCTGCGCGCCTTGGGGACCTCGCCCTCCTTGCCGCGGAGCGCCGACAGGGCCTTCACGTTCTGGCTCTGGCACTTCGGGCAGGAGCGGTCCATCCAGGGCGTCGTGCAGGGCTGCCCGCCGCGCTCGTAGACGACGACCTCGTTGCCGTGCCCGTCGCCGGCGTGCCGGACGTCGAACTCCTCGTTCCAGGTCGTCGCGCAGCTCAGGCACTCGAAGACCCATACCTCGTGGCTCGACCATGCTTCCTGCACGGCTATCACCCCCTCGCGCGGGTCGGGTTCACCGCATCCAGTTCCATGGTGGCCTCGCCGAGCCCATGGTGCCCCCGTTGTCCGCCACCGATCGGAGTTATTCCCAGAAAGAACTGGTTGGACCGGTCCGATGGCGGTGACTATTTCCTGGCCTTGACAACGGCGTCGTAAACGACGCGTTTCGGGGCGCCGTTCTCCCTGGCCACGTCCGCGATGGCCTGCTTGCGCGGCGTGCCCGCCTCCTCGCGGACGGCGACGGCCGCGGCCAGCTCGGCGGGGTCGGTCAGTCCCGCCCGCTCGGGCGCGCCGCCGACCACCACCGTGATCTCGCCGAGCACCCGGCCCTCCGCCCACGCGGCCAGCTCGCCGAGCGTCCCGCGCCGGACCTCCTCGTAGGTCTTGGTGAGCTCGCGGCAGACCGCGGCGGGGCGGTCCGCGCCGAACGCGTCCGCCATCGCCGCGAGGGTGGCGCCCAGCCGCCGCGGCGACTCGAAGAACACCATCGTGCGGGGCTCGCCGGCGAGGGCGGCGAACCGGCGGGCCCGCTCCCCCGGCTTGCGGGGCGGGAAGCCCTCGAAGCAGAACCGGTCGGTGGGCAGCCCCGACACCACCAGCGCGGTCGTGACGGCGGACGGCCCCGGCAGCACCGAGACCGGCGCCCCCTCGGCGAGGGCCGCGCGCACCAGCCGGTATCCGGGATCGGAGACGCCGGGCATGCCCGCGTCGGTGATGACCAGCACGTCCCGCCCGGCCAGCAGCTCCTCCACCAGCCCCGCGGCCCGCGCCTGCTCGTTGACGTCGTTGTAGGACACGACGCGCGCCGTCAGTTCGACGCCGAGATCGGCGGCCAGCCGGCGCAGCCGCCGGGTGTCCTCGGCCGCGATCACCGGCGCGTCCGCCAGCGCCTCCCGCAGCCGGGCCGACGCGTCCCCGGCCCGCCCGATGGGCGCCGCCGCCAGCACCAGAGTCCCTGTCACCCGGTCATTCTCCCAGCGGGCGGCCGCGCCCGTACGATGACGGGATGACGACCGACCTGGTCCCCGCCCCAGCCGTCGCGTCCCGGCGCCGGCCGCCCTCGCTGCGGGAGTGGCTCGCGCCCGCGATCCCGGGCGGGGCGCCGCTGTCCTGGCTGGGCCCGCTGCTGGTCACCGCGCTCGCCGCCTACCTGCGGTTCCACCGGCTGGGATCGCCGAAGGCGGTGGTCTTCGACGAGACGTACTACGCGAAGGACGCGCTCGCCCTGCTGAAGTTCGGCTGGGAGCACAACACCGTCGAGAACGCCGACAAGCTCCTGATCGCCGACCCGGACGCGCACATCTGGGGCAGCGGGCCCGCGTTCGTCGCGCATCCGCCGTTCGGCAAGTGGATGATCGCGGTCGGCGAGTGGATGTTCGGCGCGACGCCGTTCGGCTGGCGGTTCATGCCCGCGCTGATCGGGACGCTGTCGGTGCTGATCCTGTGCCGGGTCGCCCGCCGGATGACCGGGTCGACGCTGCTCGGCTGCGCCGCCGGGCTGCTGCTCGCGGTGGACGGGCTGGCGTTCGTGACCAGCCGGGCCGCGCTGCTGGACGTCTTCGTGATGTTCTGGATCCTCGCCGGGTTCGCGTGCCTGGTGAACGACCGGGACCGGTCCCGGCGCGTCCTCGCCGAGAAGATCGAGCGCGGCGACCGGTCGGTGTACGGGCCGTTCCTCGCGCACGGCTGGCGGTGGGCGGGCGGCGTCTGCCTCGGCCTGGCCTGCGCCACCAAGTGGACGGGGATCTTCTACGTCGCCGCGTTCGGGCTGATGGTCGTCCTGTGGGACTACGGCGCCCGCCGCGCGGCCGGGGTGCGGGCCCCGTTCGCCGGGACGATGCTGCTGGAGGCCGTGCCGGCGTTCGTGCAGCTCGTCGTGGTGGGGCTGGTGACCTACCTGGCGACCTGGTGGGGGTGGATCTTCAAGCCGGGCGGCTGGGGGCGCGGCACGGTGTCCGACCACCTGCTGTGGCGGCCGTTCGAGGCCATGCCGAAGCTGTGGGAGTACCACTCGCAGATGCTCGGCTTCCACACCGGGCTGCACGCGAAGCACCCGTACCAGTCGTGGCCGTGGGACTGGCCGATCCTGCGCCGCCCCGTCGCGTTCTTCTACACCGAGCCGAAGGGCGGCTGCGGCGGCGCGGCCCGGTGCTCGCGGGAGATCCTCGGCATCGGCACGCCCGCGCTGTGGTGGGGCGCGCTCGTCGCGCTGGTCGCCGTGGTGTTCCTGTGGCTGGTCCTGCGCGACTGGCGGGCCGGCGCGATCCTGCTGGGCTTCCTCGCGGGCTGGCTGACCTGGTTCCCGTCGGCGTTCTCGGAGCGGACGATGTTCCTCTTCTACGCGACGCCGCTGATCCCGTTCATGGTGCTGGCGGTCGTGCTGGTCCTGGGGTATCTGATCGGCCCGGCGCCCGCCGGGGCGGCGGGGGCGCACGCGGCGCTCCCCGGGGAGGCGAGTCCCGGGCGAACGGGCCTCGGGGAGACAGGCCCCGGGGAGACGGGCCGCGGCGGCGAGGGCTACCCGCTGCCCGGCGAGCCCTACCGGGACGCCGGGCCCCATGGGGGCGGCGGGGCGCACGCGACGCCGGCGCCGGTCCAGGGCGCGGTCCAGGGCGCGGGCATGCGGCGGCTGGTCGGCTCCGCCGCCGCGGGCGCGTTCCTGCTGGTGGTGCTGGCGAACTTCGCGTACTTCTACCCGATCCTGGCGGCGCAGACGCTCCCGTACGACGAGTGGCACGCGCGGATCTGGTTCCAGTCCTGGGTGTGACGGGCCGCTAGGCCGCCGCCTCGGCGGTGGCGGTCACGGCCCGCGGGCGGGGGCGGAGCGCCCGGCCGCCGAGCAGGCACAGGGCCAGCGCGAGGGCGCCGCCCATCCCGGCGCCGGCGAACGCGCCCGGGACGCCCGCCGCGTCCTGCCCGATGCCGGCGACGAACGAGCCGAGCGAGCCGCCCGCGCCGATCGCGGCGACGATCCACGCGAACGCCTCGGTGACGGTCCCGGCGGGCGCGAGCCGGTCGACGAGCGAGAAGC
This sequence comes from Spirillospora sp. NPDC127506, assembly GCF_040302145.1. NCBI lineage: Bacteria > Bacillati > Actinomycetota > Actinomycetes > Streptosporangiales > Thermomonosporaceae > Spirillospora > Spirillospora sp. NPDC127506. The sequence goes on from NZ_JBEORG010000034.1 coordinate 60,174, forward strand.
TGCACGCCAGCACCGGCGCGAGCGAGACGCCGGAGACGAACGCCAGCGCCGACATGACGGGCAGGCCGGGCGCGAGCATGAGCGGGAGGTAGCCGGCGGCGAGCGCGGCCAGCAGCCAGCGCAGCCGGCGGTGCGGCTCGCCCGGCCACGGCCGGGCGCCGTAGCCGATGCCGCCGGCGAGGGCGCCGCCCGCCATGCACGCCAGCAGCAGCCCGGACGCGACGTCGCTGCGCTGCTCCTCGGCGTAGGCGACGACGGCGACGGCGTAGACGCCGAGCGCGATCCCGGCGCACGCGAGCGACAGCAGCAGCACCCGCAGGCCGGGCGAGCGCAGCGGCCCGGCCCAGTCGGCGGCGCGCGGCGCGCTCCGCCACCGGCGGGACGGCCCGGACAGCGCGACGACGAGCGTCCCGGCGACGCCGAGCGCGCCGGTGAGCAGCAGCGCGGCCTCGGTGCTCACCACCGCCGCGGCGACGACGAGCAGCGGCCCGACGGTGAACAGGATCTCCTGGGCGGCGGCGTCGAGCGCGTACGCCGCGTCGACCTCCTCCTGGCCGTCCAGGACGTCCGGCCAGAGCGCGCGCAGCCCCGCCTCCAGCGGCGGGGTGGCGAACCCGGCGAGGACCACGGCGGCGACGGCCGCCGGCAGCGGGTGGGCGCCGACCGCGGCGAGCAGCGCGAAGCCCGCGGCGGCGGCGCAGGCGGCGGGCAGCAGGACCGGCGGCTGGCCGTAGCGGTCCATGACGCGGCCGAGGACGGGCTGCCCGGCGGCGGTCGCCAGGCCGAAGACCGCGGCGAGCGTCCCGGCGAGCGGGTAGCCGCCGTCGTCGGCGCGGACGTGCAGCACCACGGCGAGCATGCCCATCCCGTTGGGCAGCCGGCCGAGCAGGGTGCCGCCGAGCAGCCGCGCCGCGTGCGGCCTGCGCAGGAAGACGACGTAGCCGCGCATCCGATGGCCCCCGAAGATCCCCAGTCATACGTATTACTCGACCCGTCATACGTACCACTTCCGGGGGCCTCCGCTCTAGTCTGTTTCCGGTACGTGTCCGTCAGCGAGTCCGCGAGAAGGCCGCCCAGGGAGGTGCGGGTGCCGGCGATCAGCCGTCCCACCAGCAAGGACGTGGCCCAGGAGGCGGGTGTCTCGCAGTCCACGGTCTCCCTCGTGCTGGGCGGCAAATGGAGCGGGCGCGTCTCCCCCGCGACCGCGCGCAGCGTCCGGGACGCGGCCGAGCGGCTCGGCTACCGGCCCAACCAGGCGGCCCGCAACCTCCGGCTCGGCACCACCCGGACCGTCCTGCTGATGGTCCCGACCCTCAGCGCGCCGTTCTTCGGCCCCGTCTACACGGGCGCGGCGCGGGTCGCGGCCCGGCACGGCTTCGGGGTGGTCGTGTCCACGTGGCCGGACGACGCGGAGGGGCCCGCCGACAGCCCGTTCGGGTCGGAGGAGGCGATCGACGGGATCCTCGCGTCCTCGATGCCCGTGGACGTGCTCGGCCGCTTCCGCGAGACGCCCGCCGTGATGCTCGACAGCGGCCCCGGCGGAGGCGTGCCCACGGTCGACTTCGGCGTCGCCGACGGGATGCGGGCGATCGCCGGGCACCTGGCCGGCCTCGGCCACCGGCGGTTCGGGCACGTGGCCGCGGCGGTCGACCAGTGGACGTTCCGCGCCCGCGCCGAGGCCCTCGCCGCCGTCGTCGCGGGGCTGCCCGGCGGCGCGCTGGCCCGCGGCGCCTGCGCGATCGACGTCGCGTCCGCGAAGGACGCCGCGCTGCGGCTGCTGTCCGGCCCGCGGCCGCCGACCGCCCTGGTGTGCGACGACGACCTGATCGCCGCGGGCGCCTACAAGGCGGCGCGGGCGCTCGGCCTGGACGTCCCGGCCGACCTGTCGGTCACCGGGTTCGACGACGTGCTGCTCGCGACGGCGCTGGAACCGGAGCTCACCACCGTCCGCCTGCCGGCGGAGGAGCTGGGCGCGCAGGGCATGACGGCGCTGCTCGGCCTGCTGGAGGGCCGCCGACCCGCCTCCCGCGTCCTGCCGGGCGAACTCGTCGTCCGCGCGTCCACGGCCGCCCCGCGCAGCGGCTGAGCGTCCCTTTCTCCTCGGCCTTCCGGAGAACAGGGGTATAAGGGGCGCATGGGATCCCAGCCGCCCGAGAGCGGCGCCGACGGGCCGCCGGGGCGGCCGGCGGGAGTCTCGCCGCCGCGGACGCGGGCCTGGCGCGGCGGCCGGATCGTGGCGGAGGACTTCCCCGTCGCGGAGGTGAGCGACCACCTGGCGCGACCCGGCATCGTCGTGTGGGTCGACCTGTGCGCGCCGCGCCACGAGGACCTGCGCATCATCGGCGACGAGCTCGGCCTCGACCCGGTCGCCGTGGAGGACGCGGTGTCCCGGCACGAGCGGACGAAGCTCGACCGGTACCACGGGTACGCGTTCCTCAACGTCTACGTCCCGCACGTGGACGGCGGCGACATGGCCATGCACGAGCTGTCGGCCTTCATCGCCGAACGCGCGCTGGTCACCGTCCGGCAGGAGCACGGCTTCGACGTCGGCGCGCTCATCGAGCGCTGGGACCAGAGCCCCGGCTCCGGCTACGACGAGCCCACCGCCGCGTTCCTCGTGTACGGGATGCTCGACCTCGTCGTCGACCTGCAGCTGGCGGCCGTGCAGGCGCTCGACGACGAGGCCGACGCGGTCGAGGACCTGGTCTTCGGCGACGAGTTCCCGGTGAAGGAGATCCAGCGGCGCAGCTACCGGCTGCGCAAGAACCTGGCCAAGCTGCGGCGGGTCGCGCTGCCGATGCGGGAGGTGCTGAACACGCTGCTCCGCCGCGACCTGGGGCTCGTCCCCGCGCCGCTGGTCCCCTACTTCCAGGACGTCTACGACCACACGCTGCGCGTCGGGGAGTGGACCGACGGCCTGCGCGACCTCGTCGCCGACCTGCTCGACACGCGGCTGGCGCTGCAGAGCAACCGGATGAACGAGGTGATGAAGAAGGTCACGAGCTGGGCGGCGATCATCGCCGTGCCGACCGCCGTCACCGGGTTCTACGGGATGAACGTCCCCTACCCGGGCTTCTCGCAGCACGGCGGCTTCATCGCGAGCGCGGTCATCATCGTCGTCTGCAGCACCGTCCTCTACGCGGTCTTCAAGCTCCGCGACTGGCTGTGAGGCCCGCGCGGGCGCACGTCGCGGCGCACGCATATGAGAAGGCGTATCGGTCCGCGATCGATATCGATATTGGACATCGGCTTCGCCGCTCTGGTCTGCTCGGCGGCATGACGAAACAGGCTCCCCGTCTCCGGGCGCTCGCCGCCGTCCTGGCCGTGTCCGCCGCCGCGGGCTGCGCCGCGGACGCGGAACCCGGCGCGCAGGACGCGGCGCCGCAGGGCGGACCGTCCCGGATCACCGCGTCCGAGAGCACCGCGCCGCAGGCGGACGTGACCAGGCGGCTGGACCGCCTCGAACGGACGCACCGCGCCCGCATCGGCGCGTACGCGATCGACACCGGCACCGGCCGGTCCGTCTCCCACCGGGCGGACGAGACGTTCCCGTTCGCGTCCACGTTCAAGGCGATGGCGTGCGGCGCGGTCCTGCGGAAGGCGCGCCGCTCCGCCCCCGGCCTGCTGGAGAAGGTGGTCCGCTACACCGAGGACGACCTCGTCGACCACTCCCCCGTCACCGGGAAGCACGTGGGCACCGGCATGACCGTCGCCGACCTGTGCCGCGCGGCGATCACCGAGAGCGACAACACCGCCGGGAACCTGGTGCTGAAGCAGATCGGCGGGCCCGCCGGCCTCACCGCCTTCCTCCGCTCGCTCGGCGACCGGGTCAGCCGCAGCGACCGCTGGGAGACGGCCCTCAACGACTGGAGACCGGGCGAGCAGCGCGACACGACCGCGCCGCGCGCCTGGGCGGACGACCTGCGCGCGCTCACCGCCGGCGACGCGCTCGCCCCCGCCGACCGCACGCGCCTCATCGGCTGGATGAAGGCGACGGTGACCGGGGACGAGCGCATCCGCGCGGGGCTCCCGGAGGGCTGGACGGTCGGCGACAAGACCGGCACGGGCGGCGCCTACGGCACGGCCAACGACATCGCCGTCGCCTACCCGCCGTCCCGCGCGCCGCTCATCATCGTCATCACCACGAACAAGCGGCGGGCGGACGCCGCAGCCGACGACGGGGCCATCGCCCGCACCGCCGCGGTCCTGGCCCGCGCCCTGGTGCGGTGACCGGTCAGGACAGCGCCCTCAGGAACTCGGCGGCGATGGGGGCGGCGGCCTCGGCGCCCGTGCCGCCGCCCTCGACGATCACGGCGAAGGCGACGTCCTTGCGGTAGCCGATGAACCACGCGTGGGTGGGCGGGTTCTTGCCCGAGCCGAACTCGGCGGTGCCGGTCTTGCCGGCGGTGCCAGGCGGGAACCCGACGCCGGACGCGGTGCCCTCGCTGACGACGGCGGGCATCAGGGAGTGCAGGGCCCTCTCGACGGCGGGCTCCAGCTTCTTCGGCGGTTCCGGCTTGCGGCCCCCGGCGTCGGCGGCCCTGCTCGCGAGGGCGGCGTCGACGATGCGGGGCGACCGCCAGGTCCCGTCGGCCGCCGCGGCGGCGACGCTCGCCATGTTGAGCGGGCTGGTCAGCACCTTGCCCTGGCCGAAGGACGCGGACGCGAACGCCGTGTCGTCCCGGTTGTCGGGGAACGCGGCCCGGACGGCGGGGAGCCCGGCGATGATCGGGACGTTGAACCCGAACTGGGCCGCGACCTGCGCGAGCCGCTTCTCGCCCAGCTTGTCCACGGCGAGGCGCGCGAACGTGGTGTTGCAGGAGTGCGCGAACGCCTCGCGGAACGGGATCGTCCCGAAGTCCTCGTGCTGGTAGTTGTGGAACGACCGGCCGCCGACGTCGGTGGTGGCGGGGCAGCCGACCTTCGTCGACGGGGACACGCCGCCCGCGACGAGCGCGGCGGCGGTGACGACCTTGAAGGTGGAGCCGGGCGGGTACTGGCCCATCAGCGCCCGGTTGTAGCCGCCGGGCTTGTTCGCCACCGCGAGGATCTCGCCGGTGGACGGGCGCAGCGCCACCATCGAGGCGGGCTTGTCCACGTCGCCGAGGGCCCTGCCCGCGGCGGCCTGCGCCCTCGGGTCGATCGTGGTCTTCAGCGGCTGCCCGTCGGTGCCGCCGAACCGCTTCAGCGTCTTCACCGGGTTGTCGTCAGCGTCCACGATCTGGACGGTGAGGGCGGGCGTGCCGGCGAGGCGGCGCTCGTACTGCTTCTGCAGCCCGTCCGCGCCCGCCAGGTCGCCCTTGCGGTAGGGGGCGCCGAGCTTCTTCGCCACCTCGGCGGACGCCGGGGCGACGGTCCCGGCGAGCTGCCGCGCGGACCCGGACGGCGAAGCGCCCAGATCGCTGCCGTCCGCGGCGAGGACGGCGGCGCGGCCGGGCCAGGCGCGGGCCGCGCGCAGCCGCTGCCCCTCCCGCAGGGTCGGGAAGATCACCTCCGGCGACCAGCGGACGAGCCACTCGCCGTCCCGCTCGACGAGCGGCAGCGACCCCTCGTAGGTCCACTTCCGGTCGCCGGCGAGCGTCAGCTCCGCGCTGTAGGAGCCGCCCGCCCTGCCCCCGTCGGGCTTGCCCACCGAGGCGACGGTGTAGCGCTGGGCGGTGACGCCGAGGTCCTCCCGCATGCGGGTGAACCGCTGCTCGAAGTCGGCGGGCGGTCGGTCGGTGAGCGCCTTCATCGCGGCGAGGTCGCCGCCGCTCCAGGCCGCGAGGAACCGCTGCGCGGCGTCCTCCGGGTCCTCTCCGCGGCGCAGGAACCACACCGTCCCCGCTCCGGCGACGAGCACCGCCACCGCGATCGCGGCGGCGGCGAGCACACGGGATCGGCGCATCGTCGATCTCCCTTCCCCCTGATATGGAGGCACAAGAACATCAGGCGCCGCCCGGAAAGTCCAAGATTGCTATCAATGTCACAAAGATATCGATATTGATATCCTCGCTGCTCGTGAACCTGGTCGGGCACCTGCGGTGCTTCGTCGTGGTCGCAGAAGAACTCCACTTCGGGCACGCGGCGGAGCGGCTCGGCATGGCCCAGCCGCCGCTCAGCCAGCGGATCCAGCGGCTGGAGCGGGAGCTCGGGGTGCGGCTGTTCGACCGGTCAAGCCGGAAGGTGGAGCTGACCGCGCCGGGCCGGCTGCTGCTGGACGAGGCCCGGGACGTCCTCGCCCGCGTGGACCGCATCTACTCCGTCGCCGAGCGGGCCAGGCTCGGCGAGGTCGGCACGGTGCGCGCGGGCCTGCCCAGCGACCTCGGCGGCCGGGTCGTCGCCGCGCTGATCGCGGCGTTCCGGGCGCACCGCCCCGACCTGCGGCTCGACCTGCGCGAGACGGGCACGGCCGAGCAGGTCCGCGCGCTCGCCGACGGGGCGCTGGACGCCGGGGTGGTGCGGCATCCGTGCGACTCCCGCGGCCTGGAGCTCGGCCCGCTCCTCGGCCAGCCGCTCGGCGTGCTGCTGCCCGCCGGCGCGGACCTCGCCGCGGCCCCCGAGGTGCATCTCGCCGACCTCGGCGGCCGCGACCTCGTCGTGCCGCCGCGCGAGGAGGCGCCCGGCGCGCACGACGAGCTGCTCGCGGGCTGCCGCCGGCACGGGTACGCGCCCGCCGCCGTCCACGAGGCGCGGCACCCGCAGTTCGCGCTCGGCCTCGTTCTCGCGGGGACGGCGGTGGCGCTGGCGCCGCGCACCGACGACGCTCCCGGCGTGACGTGGCGGCCGCTGGTGGGCGAGCCGCTGGCCTGGCGGACGTCGTGCGCGTGGCGGCGGACCCGGGACCCCGAGCACGCCCGCGCGATCGCCGACTTCACCTCCGTCGCGACCGCCGTGCTGCGCCGCGAGGCCGGCATGGCGCCGCTGGACGCCGCCCCCGCGCGCCGGGTCGTACCGCGCCCGTCCTCGGGATTCCTGGCATGAGCGGAGCGAACCGGGGGGTTTGGGGGGTCGTCCCCCCAAAAGAGACACGCATGAGCGGAGCGAACCGGGGGGTTTGGGGGGTCGCCCTCCCAAGAAGGACGCGCATGAGCGACGCGAACCGGGGGGCTCGGGGGGTCGTCCCCCCAACAACGACACGCATGAGGGACGCGAACCGGGACGGCGCATGAGCGACGCGGTGATGGGGATCGAGGCGGAGTTCCGGGGCGCCGGGGTGACCGGGTTCCTGCACGCCGTCGACATGGACACCGGGCGGGAGGTCGCCGTCGGCGCCGACGAGCCGGTCGTGATCGCGTCGGTGTTCAAGGTGCCGCTGCTGGTGGCGTTCCACCGGCAGGCCGCCGACGGGCTGCTCGACCCGGCCGAGCAGGTCGTGCTGCGGCCAGGGGACCGCACCGCGGGGCCGACCGGGGTGTCCGCGCTGCTGGACGAGGTGCGCATGTCGCTGCGCGACCTCACCTGCCTGATGATCACCGTGAGCGACAACGCCGCCGCCGACGCCGTCCTGGACCGGGTCGGCCGGGACGCGGTCAACGCCGCGGCCGCGGCGCTCGGGCTGCGGGACACGGTGGTCGAGGTCAACGGCCGCGAGCTGCACGAGTCGCTGCTCGCGGACGCCGGCGCGGCCACGTTCGCGGAGGTGTGGGCGAAGCTGGACGAGCCCGGCGTCCTCGGCCGGCTGCGGGCCCTCGACCCGTCCCGCACCAGCCGCAGCACGGCCCGCGACATGACCCGGCTGCTGTCCATGATCTGGCGGGACGAGGCGGCGCCCCCGGAGCACTGCGCGGCGATGCGGCGGCTGCTCGGCCTGCAGGTGTGGCCGCACCGGCTGTCGTCCGGCTTCCCCTACGACGACGTCGTCGTCAGCGGCAAGACGGGGACGCTGCCGACCATCCGCAACGAGATCGGCGCGGTCGAGTACCCCGACGGCGCCCGGTACGCCGTGGCGGTCTTCACCCGGTCGCCGGTGCCGGCGGCGGTGCTGCCGCAGGCCGACGCCGTCATCGGCACCGCGGCCCGGATGGCGGTCGAATCCCTCCGCCGCTCCTGAACGGCGCCCCTCATGTACGGGGCTCATGAACGGGATGGGCGGCGAACGCGAAAACGTGTCACATTCAATATCACGTATCCGTGGGAGAGACGGGGCGGCACCCCCTTCGAATACATAGGCTGTACCCCGGTTTTGACTTCTTGGGGAGTGTTCTTTGCGGCTGCCGGAGCATCTGGAGCTACTGCTCACCGACGAGCCGGTGCTCGACGTCTACTCGTACGGTCCATGGCGCGTCCCGGACGGCCTGTTCGAGGAGATCTCGGCGCGGATCGACGGGCTGGCGGCCGATCCGCGCGCCGCGGAGCTGACCACCGACGAGCACAAGCTGCTCACGCTGCCGGCGTCGCTCGTCACCGCGGAGATCTTCGGCATGCTGGCGTTCCTGCCGGGCGGCGGCGCGATCAAGGCGGGGTCGTGGTCGCAGCTGCCGGAGCGGCTGCTGTACGGGCACCTGGTCAACCCGGGCCCGCTCAGCACCCGGATGACGCGGTGGGACGCGCCCGGCGGCCGGTGGCGCCCGCCGGTCGACTGGCTGATCGAGGCGCCCGACCGCGGCCTGGCGATCGAGCTGGCCCGCGACTGCCTGTCGGTGCTGGAGGGCATCGAGCCGCTGGAGGAGCGCCGCAAAGCGCTGCTGCGCCTCTACGACGACCCGCCCGAGTGCGAGATCGGCCTGCCGAAGGCGGAGCTGCGCGAGCACTGGCACGCGCACGCCGGCGACGACATCGTCACGGCGGTGCCGGAGCTGCTCGGCCCGGTCGGGTACCTGGAGTGGGTGTGCGCCGGGCTCCTCGCGGCCTACGAGCATCTGACGGACGTCGCGCCGCGTGACGAGACCGTCGAGGTGCACCTGGTCCAGCTGCTGCTGCAGGGCAGCATGGACCACGTCCCGGCGGAGCTCGCGGTCGCGCTCGGCGAGGACCGGTACGCCGAGCTGCAGCACCGCTTCCCCGCGGAGCGCCGCGGGTTCAAGGCGGGCGCGTGGCAGGAGCGGACGCGGGCGTGGCTGGTCCGCGCGCTGGTCGCCGGCGCGGCGGACGCGTGCCGGGGCTGGCTCGACATGGCGATGCGGTTCATCGCGATCGTGCAGGGCCTGCCGGGCGACCCGTGGTTCCCGAAGGCGGAGTGGATCCCGGTCGGCCAGTTCCAGACGGACCTGCGCCGCCTGTTCGCGCCGCGCCGCCGCGTCGTGAACCCGCTGACCGAGACGCTGCGGAAGGCGCCCGCGGAGGACGGGGCGGACGGTACGGCCGAGGGGCGGCGCGCCGCCCGCGCGGAGATCGCGACGACCCTGGTGGAGCAGCCGGAGGTGACCGCCGCGCTGGCCGAGGTGACCGCGGGCTCCGAACCCGTCCGGCTGCTGCTGGCGGGCCCGGACGGCACCGGCAAGCGCGACGCCGCGCAGGAGCTGGGCAGGGCGCTCGCGCTCGGCCGCGACCCGCACTGGGTCACCGACAACCTGTACACGGGGCAGCGGCTGCCGGACGCCGTCGCCCGGCTGCACGCCGACGCCCGCGACTGCGCCGGCGACCGGCTGCTCGTCATCGACGGCCTGGACGGGATCGTCACCGACCCCGGCAACGGGGAGGCCCTCGCCGCCGAGCTGCACCGGCTCCTCGCCGTCCATCCCGACCTGCACCTGGTGGCGCTGTGCGACACCGGCGGGGAGGAGCGGATCCGGGACATCAACCCCGTCCTGCCGCAGCTGTTCCGGATCGCGCGGACCCGGCCGTTCACCGAGCGGGGGCACGCCGAGCTGTTCCGCCGCGCGCTGTCCGCGCGCGGCGCCCGCGGCACCCGGCAGGCGGTCGCGGCGGCGGGCGCGCTGCTGGCCGCGACGCCGCCGATGCAGACGCTCCGCAACGCGCGGCTCGCGCCGTACCTCGCCGACCAGGTGGTCGCGGCGGTGCGGGAGCGGGCCGCGTCCGGCGGCGACCCGGACGCCGAGCTCGTCGTCCGCAAACAGGACATCCCCGACACGCTCGACATCTCGCGGGCCGCCGGGAACCCGCTCGCGGAGCTGAACGCGCTCACCGGCCTCGACACGGTCAAGCACGAGATCGCGCTGCTCGTCGCCGGGACGCACGCGGCGCGGCTGCGCAGCGAGAACGGGCTGAAGATCACCCCGCCGACCCGGCACATGGTGTTCACCGGCAACCCGGGGACCGGCAAGACGATGGTGGCGCGGCTGCTCGGCCGCATCTACAAGCGGCTGGGCGTGCTGTCGTCCGGGCATCTCGTGGAGGCGTCCCGCGCCCACCTCGTCGGCGAGTACATCGGGCAGACCGCGCCCCGCACGCGCCGGCTGGTCGAGCGGGCGCTCGGCGGCGTGCTGTTCATCGACGAGGCGTACACGCTGACGCAGTCGCCGCTGAAGGGCGACTACGGGCACGAGGCGATCGCCGAGCTGGTCAAGCTGATGGAGGACCACCGCGACGACCTCGTCGTGGTCGTCGCCGGGTACCAGCAGGAGATGGCGGAGTTCCTCGCCGCCAACCCCGGCCTGGACTCGCGGTTCCCCAAGCAGATCCACTTCCCCGACTACACCGACGAGGAGCTGATCACCGTCTTCCGGCAGCTCGCCGAGGCGGACGGGTTCGAGCTGGCGCCCGGCACCGAGGAGGTGCTGGCGACGATGCTGCGGCGGGCGCCGCGCGGACCGTCCTTCGGCAACGGGCGGCTGATGCGCAACATGCTGGACGTCGCCGTCGCCAACCAGGCCGACCGGGTCGCGTCCGCCGCCGTCAACGCGCAGAAGCGGCACGGCGGGAGCGCCCAGAAGGAGCACGGCGGGACGAAGCACGGTGAGGCGCGGCAGAACGGGGCGAAGCACGGCGGGGCGGAGCACGGCGGCGAGCCGGCCGCGGCGCCCACCCGGGAGGAACTGATCACCATCACCGCCGACGATCTTCCGCCGCTGCTGGAGCACCCGGAGGAGTTCTTCGGGCTCTACCTCTGAGCGGCCGCGCCCGCCGGCCGGCTAGGCGGGCTTTCGGGCGAGCCCGGCGGCGGCGTCGAACAGGACGCTCTCCGCGCCGCGCCGGGTGACGAGCTGGGCGCCGACCGGCAGGCCGCGGACGGTTCCGGCGGGGACGCTCAGCGCGGGCAGCCCCAGCACGTTCCACGGCGAGGTGAGGCTGACCAGCAGCGCGGTCAGCGGCCCGAACTCGACCTCGGTCGCGCCGAGCTCCGGCGCGGTGATCGGCATGGTCGGCATGGCCAGGTAGTCGTAGCGGTCCAGCAGCTCCGCGACCTCCCGGACGTACCGCTCCCGCTCGCGCAGCGCGCGGACGAGGCGCCAGCCGGGCATGCGGCCCGCCTCCCGGAGCCGTCCGAGCAGGGACGGCTGGTACAGCTCGGGCGCGTCGGCGACCCGCTCGGCGTGCACGTCGTACGCCTCGCTGAACTCGATCGCGATGAACACCTCCCGCAGCCCGGCGAAGTCGAGCGGCTCGGCGGGCGCGTCCGGGAACAGGGCCCGGACGGTCCGCACCACCTCGGGGTCCGCGGCGGGCGGATCGATCCAGGCGACGCGGCCGCGCGGGTCGCCGCTCCCGCCCGGTGCCGGGTCCACGGGCGACGGGGCGGCCTGCTCCGGGCCGGTCAGCGCCCGGTAGGCGATCCGGCAGTCGGCGGCGGACCCGGCGAGGACGCCCACGTGGTCGAGCGTCGGCGACAGCGGGAACACGCCGCCGACCGGGATCGCGCCGTGCGCGGGCTTGAACCCTGCGACGCCGCAGAACGCGGCCGGGATGCGCACCGACCCGCCGGTGTCGGTGCCGATCGCGAGCGGGACCGCGCCCGCGGCGACCGCGGCGGCGCTGCCGCTGCTGGAGCCGCCCGGCATCCGCGCGCGGTCGTGCGGGTTGCGGACCGGGCCGCTCGCCGACACGTCGCCGGTGGCGCCGAACGCGAACTCCTGCGTGCCCGTCTTCCCGACGATCACGGCGCCGGCGTTCCTGAGCATCGCCACGCACTCCGCGTCGCCCGCGGCGACGTGGCCGTCGAAGTGCGCCGAGCCCATCCCGGTCGGCAGCCCGGCGACGTCGACGATGTCCTTCACCGCGACGGGAACGCCGTGCAGCGGCCCCCGGTCGATGCCGGACGCCAGCTCCCGGTCCGCCCACCGGGCGGCGGCGCCGGCGCCCTCGGGGTCGAGGGTCACGAACGCGTTGAGCTCCGGGTCGACCGAGTCGAGGGCGCGTTCGACCAGCCCCTGCGCCGTCTCCTTCCCGGAACGCAGCGCCTGCCCGAGGTCCGCCAGCGTCCGTCCGGCGAAGAACCCGCCCATACCGCCCTCCCACGTGATCGGCCGTCCCGAACTGACTAGCACACCGGGGCGGACCGCGGGACGGGCCGGGTGCTCCGTCAGTCTGCGATGGTCCGGTTTCGTGGCGTTCCGTGGTCAGATCATCGCTTTCCGTGAGCCATTCGTCGCAGTCGTGCTACCGCTGGCCGACTGCACGTCCGGACCCGTGAACCTACGCGCGAGTACGAGGCAGGCTTCAACACGCCCAGTGGAGACGCTCCCACCGGTTCGCTGGGGGGCGAGGCGGAGCCCGCGCCGGGAGACCGCCTCTGTAACCGGTCGACGTCCACCCTGTTAGCGCGGCGCCTCCGGTGCCGGGCGCCGAGACGCCCGGCACCGGAGGCGCCGGGACTTCCGGCCCTTTGCCCGCCGTCCCCTCCGTGATGGGCTCTCCGTGACGGTTGATCGCGCCGATGACGGGGACGTGATCTCCCGGTGAGATGACGGCGGAGGGACGTGCCATGACCGAGTCCGTGATGTCCGACGACGAGGTGCGGGCGATCGACGCGTACTGGAGGGCCGCGAACTACCTGTCCGTCGGGCAGATCTACCTGCTCGCGAACCCGCTGCTGCGCGAGCCGCTCACGCCCCGGCACATCAAGCCCCGGCTGCTCGGCCACTGGGGCACCTCGCCCGGCCTGAACTTCTGCTACGCGCACCTGAACCGGGTCATCAAGGCGCGCGACCTCGACATGATCTACATCATGGGGCCGGGTCACGGCGGGCCGTCGGCGGTCGCGAACGCGTGGCTGGAGGGCACCTACAGCGAGGTGTACCCGGAGGTGACGCAGGACGCCGAGGGCATGCGGCGGCTGTTCCGCCAGTTCTCGTTCCCCGGCGGCGTCCCGTCCCACGTGGCGCCCGAGACGCCGGGGTCCATCCACGAGGGCGGCGAGCTCGGGTACTCGCTCGCGCACGCGTTCGGGGCCGCGTTCGACAACCCGGACCTGGTCGTCGCGTGCATCGTCGGGGACGGCGAGGCGGAGACCGGGCCGCTCGCGGCGAGCTGGCACTCCAACAAGTTCCTCGACCCGGTGAAGGACGGCGCCGTCCTGCCGATCCTGCACCTCAACGGGTACAAGATCGCGAACCCGGCGGTGCTGGCGCGGATCCCGGAGGAGGAGCTCGTCCAGCTGCTCGACGGGTACGGGTACCGGCCGTTCCTGGTGAGCGGGGACGAGCCCGCGTCCATGCACCGGAAGATGGCCGCGGCGCTCGACCTGGCACTCGACGAGATCGCCGGCATCCAGCGCGACGCGCGGGCGGGTCGGACGTCCGAGCGGCGGCGCTGGCCGATGATCGTCCTGCGGTCTCCCAAGGGGTGGACGGGGCCGGAGGAGGTCGACGGGCTGCCGGTGGAGAACACGTGGCGGTCCCACCAGGTGCCGCTCGCGGGCGTCCGCGACGACCCCGGACACCTGGCGCAGCTCGAGGAGTGGATGCGCTCCTACCGCCCGGAGGAGCTGTTCGACGCGGACGGGCGCCCCGCCGAGGCGCTGCGGGCCCTCGCGCCCGAGGGCGAGCGGCGGATGAGCGCCAACCCGCACGCGAACGGCGGCCTGCTGCTGAAGCCGCTCGTCCTGCCCGACTTCCGGGAGTACGCCGTGGCCGTCGACAAGCCGGGCACGACGGTCACCGAACCCACCCGGAGGCTGGGCTCCTTCCTGCGCGACGTCGTGAAGGCCAACCCGGACGACTTCCGCATCATGGGCCCGGACGAGACGGCGTCCAACCGGCTCGGGGACGTGTTCCAGGCGACCGACCGGGTCTTCGCCGGCGAGATCCTCCCGACCGACGAGCACCAGGCGCCGTCCGGGCAGGTTATGGAGGTGCTCAGCGAGCACCTGTGCCAGGGCTGGCTGGAGGGCTACCTCCTCACCGGGCGGCACGGGGTGTTCAACAGCTACGAGGCGTTCGTCCACATCGTCGACTCCATGTTCAACCAGCACGCGAAATGGCTGAAGGTGACCCGGCGGCTGCCGTGGCGGCGGCCCATCGCGTCGCTGAACTACCTGCTGTCGTCGCACGTGTGGCGGCAGGACCACAACGGCTTCACGCACCAGGACCCCGGCTTCCTCGACGTCGTCCTGAACAAGAAGCCCGAACTGATCAGGGTGTACCTGCCGCCGGACGCGAACACGCTGCTGTCGGTCGGCGACCACTGCCTGCGCTCCCGCGACTACATCAACGTGGTCGTCGCCGGGAAGCAGCCCGCGTTGAACTGGCTGCCGATGGACGCCGCGATCGCGCACTGCACGCGCGGCGCCGGCATCTGGGAGTGGGCGTCCACCGAGGGCGGCGGGGACCCCGACGTCGTGCTGGCCTGCGCGGGCGACATCCCGACCCTGGAGACGCTCGCCGCCGTCGACCTGCTCCGGCGGCTCTTCCCCGAACTGCGCGTGCGGGTCGTGAACGTCGTGGACCTCATGCGGCTGCTGCCGTCCACCGAGCACCCGAACGGTCTCGCCGACCGCGACTTCGACGCGCTGTTCACCACCGACAAGCCGATCATCTTCGCGTTCCACGGCTACCCGTACCTCATCCACCGGATGACGTACCGGCGCACCGGGCACGCCAACCTGCACGTCCGCGGCTACAAGGAGGAGGGGACGACCACCACGCCGTTCGACATGGTCATGCTGAACGACCTGGACCGGTACCACCTGGTGATGGACGTCATCGACCGCGTCCCGTCCCTTGGGGGGCGCGTCGCCCACATCCGCCAGCGGATGTCCGACCAGCGGCTGGCCATGCGCGCCTACACGCGCGAGTACGGCGAGGACGCCCCCGAGGTGCGCGACTGGACGTGGCCGTACTGATGCGCGTCCTCACGGTCAACCCCGGGTCGAGCAGCCTGAAGGTGAGCCTGCTCGACCCCGGCGACAGGGTCGTCGCGGAGGATTCGGGCGCCGGCCACGAGATGGCCGCCCTGACCGCCGGCATGCCGCGCCCCGACGCGATCGGCATCCGCTTCGTCCACGGCGGCACCGACTTCACCGAGCCGGTGCGCATCGACGCGGCCGTCACGAAGCGCCTGCACGAGCTGGCCGACCTGGCGCCGCTCCACCAGCCCGCCTCGCTGCAGGCCCTGTCGGAGATCACGTCGGCGCTGCCCGGCATCCCGGCCGTGGCGTGCTTCGACACCGCGTTCCATTCGACGCTGCCCGCGGCCGCCGCGACCTACGCGCTCCCCGCGGAGTGGCGCGAGCGGTTCGGCCTGCGGCGCTACGGGTTCCACGGCCTCTCCTACTCCTATGCCGCGCGCCGCGCGCGCGAGCTGCTCGGCGCGGCCTCGTCCCGGACGGTCATCTGCCATCTGGGCTCCGGCGCGTCCCTCTGCGCCGTCGCCGATGGGCGCTCGATCGACACGACGATGGGCTTCACGCCGCTCGAAGGGCTGGTCATGGCGTCCCGGGCGGGCAGCATCGACCCCGGCATCCCGCTGTGGCTGATCAGGCACGGGCTCGATCCCGGCGACGTCAACCGGGCCCTCGAACGCGACTCCGGTCTGCGGGGGCTCACCGGCACCGGCGACATGCGCCGCATCCGCGAACTGGCCGCCGGACGCGACGCCGGCGCCCTCGCCGCGCTCGACGTCTACCACCACCGCCTCCGCGCCTGCGCCGCCGCGATGACCGCGTCCCTCGGCGGCCTCGGCGCGCTGGTGTTCACGGGCGGTGTGGGGGAGAACGATCCGTCCGTCCGGATGCGCCTGGCCGAAGATCTGGCCTACCTCGGTGTTTCCATCGATCCCGGTCGGAACGAGGCGGTGAACGGCGACACCGAGATCACGGCCCCGGGCGCCGCGGTCCGGACACTGGTGGTCGAGGCCCGCGAAGACCTGGAGATAGCGACCGGAGTCCGCCGGGCGCTCGCCTCGAAGTAGCGCGTTCGGCGGGTCGGTGGTTCATGGGGTTCTGCGCTGGTCGGCCCGGGCCCGGCGCTCCTCGTCCTCCAGGAGGGGGCCTATGCGGAACGGGACCTGGTGGGTAAGGACGATCGAGGTCGTGCTGCGGCGGACGCCGGGGCAGGCGAGGATCGAGTCGATCACCTCGTGCAGCTGCTTGCCGTTCGGGGCCACGGCGCGGACCAGGAGGTCGCCCTGGCCGGTGATGCCGAGGACCTCGAGGACGCGCGGGATCGCCGACAGCGCCACGGCGGCCTCGCGCAGGCGCCCCTGCGCGACCTCCAGCGTGACCAGCGCGGTCAGTTCGAAGCCGAGCGCGCCCAGGTCGACCTCGCGGCCGCGGTGGCCGATGACGCCCTCGCGTTCGAGCCGCTCCACGCGCGCGTGCGCGGTGTTGCGGGCGATGCCGAGCTTGGCGGCCAGCTCGGTGATGCCGATGCGCGGCTGCTCCACGAGGCGGCGCAGGATCTGCAGGTCGAGGAGAGTGGTGCGGGTCACAATGCTCAGCTCCGGCGGGTGGGTCGGGTCTTGATTTGAGCAATCTGCTCAAGTATCGCCCCATCATCTTGCACACCGCTCAGTGAGGCGGGCTCAATGCAAGCATGAGCACCACCGTTTCTTCCTCTCCGCTCCGGGACAGGCTGGAGCTGGAACGCGGTCGGATCGCGATCGGCGGGGTCCACGCGCTCGTCCGGCTGCTGCTCGACCAGCGGCGGGCGGACGCCCGGCGCGGGTGGACGACCGCCGGGTTCGTGTCCGGCTACCGGGGGTCGCCGCTCGGCGGGCTCGACCAGCAGCTGATGCGGGACGCGGAGCTGCTGGAGGGCAACGACATCCGGTTCATCCCCGGCGTGAACGAGGAGCTGGCGGCGACGGCGGTCTACGGGTCGCAGCTCGCCGAGCACCTGCCGGGACCGCGCTACCAGGGCGTGTTCGGGCTCTGGTACGGCAAGGCGCCCGGCGTCGACCGGTCGCTGGACGCGTTCAAGCACGCCAACTGGCTCGGCACGTCCGAGCGGGGCGGGGTGCTCGCGGTGGTGGGCGACGACCCGTCCGCGAAGTCGTCCACGCTGCCGTCCGCGACGGAGGGCGCGCTCGCGGAGGCGTTCATGCCGGTGCTCGTGCCCGCGTCGGTCGGGGACGTGCTGCGGCTCGGGCGGCACGGGTTCGAGATGTCGCGGTTCAGCGGCGCGTGGACGGGCTTCAAGGTCGTGACCGACGTCGCCGACTCGCACGAGATCGTGGCGGCGGAGCCGGTGCCCGATCCGGTGATCCCGGACTTCACGTGGCGGGGGCGTCCGTGGAAGCCGACGCGCAAGCCCGGCGTCGACCTGAAGGGCACGACGGCCATCGAGGCGGAGGTGCTGCAGGGCCGCCTGCGGGCGGCTGCGGCCTACGCCGCCGCGAACGGGCTCGACCGGATCGAGGGGGCCGCGGACGCGGCCGTCGGTCTCGTGGCGGCCGGGCGCACCTACCTTGAGCTGCGCGAGGCCCTCGACCGGCTCGGGCTCGACGACGAGGCGCTGGCGCGGCGGGGCGTCAGGCTGCTGCGGCTCGCCCTGATCCATCCGCTGGACGGGGACCGGATCCGCGAGTTCGCGTCCGGGCTCCGCGAGATCGTGGTGGTGGAGGAGAAGCGCGCGTTCATCGAGACGCAGATCCGGGACGTCCTCTACGACGCCGCCGAGCGTCCCGCCGTGTACGGGAAGAACGGTCCCGACGGGGCCGGCCTCGTTCCGGCGGACGGGGGCCTGGACGCCGACCGCCTCACCGGGGCGCTGGCCCGGTTCCTCGCCGACCGGCTCGGCGACGAGCACGTCGATCTGCGGGACCCGGTGCTGCGGCCGCGCAAGCCCGCGATCAACCTGCTGGGGCCGGCGCGCACCCCGTACTTCTGCTCCGGCTGCCCGCACAACCGGTCGACGGTCGTGCCGGACGGGTCGATCGCGGCGAGCGGCATCGGCTGCCACGTCATGACGGTGTTCCAGGACCGCAGCATCGGCACGACGCAGATGGGCGGCGAGGGCGCGATGTGGGTCGGCGCGGCGCCGTTCAGCGAGACCGGGCACATGTTCCAGAACCTCGGCGACGGGACGTTCTTCCACTCGGGCAGCCTCGCCGTCCGGCAGGCCGTCGCCGCCGGGACGAACATCACGTTCAAGATCCTCTACAACGCGGCCGTGGCGATGACCGGCGGGCAGGACGCCGACGGCGGCTCGGACCCGGCCGCGATCACCCGGATGCTGCACGCGGAGGGCGTCGCGAAGATCGTCGTGGTGGCGGACGACCCGTCCCGCTACCCGCGCGGGACCGACTGGGCGCCCGGCGTCCGGGTCCGGCACCGCGACGACCTCGACGCCGTGCAGCGGGAGCTGCGCGAGGTCCCCGGCGTGACCGTGCTGCTGTACGACCAGGCGTGCGCGGCGGAGACGCGGCGCAAGCGCAAGCGCGGCCTCGCACCCGACCCGCAGACCCGTGTGCTGATCAACGAGGCGGTGTGCGAGGGCTGCGGCGACTGCGGCGTGAAGTCGAACTGCCTCAGCGTCGAACCGGTCGAGACCGAGTTCGGGCGCAAGACGCAGATCAACCAGACGTCCTGCAACAAGGACTACTCGTGCGTGGACGGCGACTGCCCCTCGTTCCTCACCGTGATCCCCGGCGAGAAGAAGACGCGGCCGCCGCTGCCGGAGATCGGTGAGCTGGACGAGCCCGGGACGCGTCCCGAGGCGGCGGACGTGCTGCTCGTCGGCATCGGCGGCACCGGCGTCGTCACCGTCAACCAGGTCCTGGCAACCGCCGCGCTGATCGACGGCCGGCACGCCCGCGCGCTCGACCAGACCGGGCTGAGCCAGAAGGCCGGCGCGGTCGTGTCGCACTTGCGGATCGGGGACGCCGACCGGGACCGCCCGGGCATGGTCGGCGCGGGCGGCGCCGACGCCTACCTGGTGTTCGACTCGCTCGCCGGGACGTCGGAGGCGAACCTGCGCCGCTGCGCGCCGGGCCGGACCGCCGCGGTCGTGTCGACCAGCGAGGTCCCCACCGGGCAGATGATCACCGACACGGCGGCGGCGCTGCCGCCGAGCGCGTCCCTCGTCGCGCGGATCGCCGAGCGGACCGACCGGGACCGGCTCGTCGCGCTCGACGCCCTCGCGCTCGCCGAGCGGTGGTTCGGGAGCACGACCACGGCCAACTTCGTCGTGGTCGGCGCCGCCTACCAGTCGGGGCTGCTGCCGCTGTCGGCGAAGGCGATCGAGGAGGCGCTCGCGCTGAACGGCGTGCAGGTGGCGGCGAACGTCCAGGCGTTCCGGGCGGGGCGGCGGCTCGTCCTCGAACCGGACTGGGCGGCCGCGCCCGCCGCCGCGGCCGCCGCCGCGCCCAGGCCGCTGGACGCGACCGCGCCGGCCGCGGTGAGCCTGGTCGAGGCGTCCGGCGCGGACGGCGAGCTGGCCCGCGTGCTGCGGATCCGCGTCCCCGACCTCGCCGCCTACCAGGACCTCAGGCTCGCCCGGCGGTACCTGGACGCGGTCATGCGCGTCGCCCGCGCCGAGCGGGAGGCGGGCGCGGACGGGCAGCGGCTCGCGGTCGCCGTCGCGCGCAACCTGCACAAGCTGATGGCGTACAAGGACGAGTACGAGGTCGCCCGCCTCCACCTCGACCCCGAGCTCGCGCGGCGGGTCGAGGAGCAGTTCGGGCCGGGCTCCACCGTGCGGTACATGCTGCACCCGCCGCTGCTGCGGGCCGCCGGGCTCGGCAAGAAGATCGCGCTCGGCCGGACGGCCCGCCCCGCGTTCCGCGCGCTGCGCGCCATGCGGCGGCTGCGCGGCACCCCGTTCGACCCGTTCGGCGCGACCGCGCAGCGCCGCACCGAGCGCCGCCTCGTCGCCGACTACCTGGCCGTGGTGGACGAGCTCGCGGCGGGCCTGGACGCGTCCCGGCACGACCTCGCCGTCGAGATCGCGGAGCTGCCGGACGTGATCCGCGGCTACGAGGACGTGAAGACCGCGAACGTCGCCCGCTACGAGGAGCTCCTGCGGGAGCGGCTCGCCGCGTGGCGCGCCGAGCGGACCGCGGACCGCGTGTGATGATCAGGTGATCGCGCTGGTCACCGCGCCGACCAGCGCGATCACCACCAGCTGCAGCAGGAGCAGCTTGGCCAGCGGGCGCGGCGCGAAGCGGTACTCGTAGCACTGCTCCACGAGCAGCTTGAGCTGGTCGGTGAGCCGCATCCGCGGCGCCGAATGCCGGGACGGGACGCCGCGCAGCGGGGCCGTCCGCGGCGGCTGCTCCTCCACCGGCCGCACCAGCACGCTCGCGACCGCCCGCGTCGGGACGACCATCCGCTCCCAGTGCAGGGCGTCCAGCGGCAGCGGCTTCCCGTGCCCGTCCAGCTGGAAGATCGGGCCGCACAGGGTGATGAAGGGCAGATCGTGCCCGCGCGCCGCCGCCTCGTCGCCGAGCAGCCCGCGGAACGTCTCGCCGCTGTTCAGCGTGACCTCCAGTTCGACGTCGCGGTCGGCGTAGTCGGCGCGCGCGGCGGCCGGGCGGGCGGGGAACGGGGCCGGCGGCCGGTTCTCCAGCCGGGTCAGCGCCGCGGCGGCGAGCGACGACAGGGTGAGCGACAGCGCGATGAAGCACGCCGCCGACCAGGCCGCCACGAGCGGCGAGCCGGCGTCCCCGTCCAGCAGCCGCCGCAGGTCCAGCACCGAGCCGCGGCCCAGCAGCCCGAGGGCGATCAGCGTGGCGGTCGTGAGCAGCGTGCCGGCGACGACCACCCGGGAGAACCGCGGCGGCGCGTTCCCGGACCGCTCGCGGCGGCCGCGCACCAGGTCGAAGTGCAGCCCCGGGACCATCGCCAAGACCAGGAGCACGACAGGCACGACGAGGGAGGCTTCGGTCATGGTCACCCCAGCCCGGCATCGGGGGTCATGAGGTTCAGATCTTTTCAGTTGGACCTTGGAATCTCAATATCAAGACGGGCGTTTCATGATCCAATCGCGGGTGCCCGCCGCGGCCGCCCGGTCGAACCCGGCGCACGCGCCCGCGCGTATTCCCTGACGCGCCGGGGACCACGCCCGGCACCGGAGACGGCGAGGGTGACGTCCAGTGGAATCGGGCTTGCGGCTGACGGAGCGCTACCGGCTCGTGGAGCGCCTCGACGACGGCGGGACGATGGAGGTCTGGCGGGCCCGCGACGAGCTCCTCGACCGGCCCGTCGCGGTGAAGCTGCTGTCGCCCGCGCACGCCGGTCTGCACCCCGCCTTCCAGGAGGGCGTCAACCGCGCCGCCGGCCTGTCCCACCCCGCACTGGAGACGATCTTCGACAGCGACCGGACCCGGGACGCGTCCGGCCGGCTCGCGTCCTACGCGGTGACCGAGTTCCTGGACGGCACGACCCTCGCGGACCGGCTCCGCCTCGGCCCGCTCACCGCCTACGAGACCGCCGACGTGTGCGGCCAGGTCGCCGCGGCCCTGGCCGCCGCCCACGCGGCCGGCGTGACGCACGGCGACCTGCGGCCCGGCAAGGTCCTGCTGCTGCGCGACGAGGTCAGGCTGGTCGACACCGGCATCGGCGGGGTCGTCCGCAGCGCCCGCGGGTCCGCCGGGCACGGCGCCGGCGTCGCGCGGGCGCCGGCAGCCGAGAGCGAGGCGGCCGACGTCCGCGCGCTCGGCGCCCTGATCTCCGCGTGCGGCACGCCCGGAGCGTCCCGGGACCTGTCGGCGCTGGTCGCCCGCTGCCTGAGCCAGGAGCCGCCGTCCGCGCGGCAGATCGCCGACCTGCTGGCCGGCGAGGACGAGCCGCCGCGCCCGGTCTTCGGCGCGCGCCCCGCGGCGGCCGGCCCCGCCCCGCCGCAGCCGACGAAGACGCTGCGCCCGCCGCCGGCGCGGCGCCGGGGGCGCACCCGCCCGGACCGCCGCGCCGTGGCGGCGCTCGTCATCGCGATCCCGGCCACGGCCGCCGCCGCGATCCTCGTCTCGTCGCCGCGCGCGCCGGTCACCGTGCCGCCGGCGCCCGGCCGGACCGGGGCCCTCCCGGCGCCGCCGCCCCGGACCGGCGCGGCGGACGCGCCGCCCGCCGCCGAGCCGGCCGGGACGCGGGTGCGGGGCGCGCTCGGCCGGCTGCGCCCGATCGTCAGCCGCGGCTACGCCTCCGGCGAGATCCGCTCCGACGTCGCGCTCGACCTCACCAACGTGATCAACAACCTGGAGAACGACCTCGGCTCCGACCGGAACGTCGACGTCGGCCGCCGGATCGCCCTCCTGCACGACAAGATCGACACGCGGCGGCGGGAGCGCGCCCTCACGCCCGCCCTCGCGGACGAGCTCAACCGCGTCCTCGCGACGATCCAGGCATGACCGCCGAACGGGACCCCGGGCAGTGGCGGCGCGAGGAGCTCCGCCAGTCCCGGTACGGCTTCCGGATCCCCTGGCTCGCGCTCGCCGGCGTGGCCGCGACGATCATCGCCGCGGCCACCCTCGTCGCCGGGATCGGCGACAACCTGTCCAGCCGGGACCGCTCCCCCGGCCCCCTGCTCCCGCTGCAGGCGGCGTCCCCGCCCCCGACCGCCGCGCCGGAGCCGCCGGACGGGGATCCGTCCTACCCCGAGCCGCCGGAGACCTCGGCCCCGCCCGGGAGCCGCATCCACGACGCGCTGCTGCGGCTGCGCTCCTCGGTGTACCAGGGCGTCGCCGCCGGCGACGTCCGCGACGACGTGGGCCTCGACCTCACGAACGTGATCGAGGGCATGCTCGACCGGCAGTGGTCGCCGCTGGACCGCCGCCGCGCCGACGTCGCCTACCTCCAGCACAAGATCGCGACCCGCACCCGCGAGGGCGCCATCAGCAGCGGGCGCGCCGAGGAGCTGCACCTCATCCTCGACGACGCGACCGCATGACCGCGGCGGGAGCCGGCCGGGTCTCCTCGTCCAGCAGCGAATCCGGCCGGGTCTCCCCGCAGTCCGTCGTATCCGCCGCGGGGAACGTATTCGCCGCGGGGAAGTCGTCACGCGCCCGGTGCAGCGCGGCGAGGGCCTCCGCCCGGTCGGAGGTCGTGGGGATCGTGCGGTTCAGCCCCGTGATCTGGATGATGCGGTTCACCGGCCCGCTGGGCGGGGAGAGCAGGCCGACGCGGATGCCGAGCGCTCTCGCCCGGATGCAGGCCCGGAAGATGGCGTCCACCCCGCACGCGGCGCAGAACCGCGTCTTCGACAGGTCGAGGATCAGGCCCCGCGGGCTCGAGTTGAGCAGCCAGAGCAGCTGCGTGCGGATCTTCTGGTCGTTGAGGAGATCGACCTCAGCGGGAAAAGTCACGATGTCGCAGTCGTCCGTCTGGTAGACGTGCAGCACCGAAGTCGCCGGTCGCATCGTGGTCTCACCCCATCCCACTCGCCCCGCCCAATGTATCGTGGCACGATATGTTTGTCCACGGCGGGCCGCCCCCGCTTCCACCTGCCCGGATACGGCCGGTGAAGTAGCATCGGGGCATTACGGAACAGGGCTTTCATCCCATGGACGAGGTGCGCGTGCAGGAGCTCAGCCAGGAGGAGTTCACGGCTCTGCTCGCGTTCCGCACCGGACTGCGCCGCTTCCTCCGCTGGAGCGAGGTGGCGGTGCGCGCGGCCGGGCTGACGCCGGCCCAGCACCAGCTGCTCCTCGCGGTCAAGGGCCACGGCGCCGCGCGGCCGCCCACGGTCGGCGAGCTCGCCGAATACCTGCTGCTGCGCCACCACAGCACCGTGGAACTGATCAACCGGGCCGAGAACGCGGGCCTCGTCACCCGCGAGCGCGACCGCGACGACAACCGCATGATGCGGATCCGGCTCACCGTCGCGGCCGACCGCATCCTGGCCGAGCTGACCCGCGTCCACCTCGCGGAACTGCGCAGCCTCGCGCCGATCCTGGACCGGCTGAGCGCCGAGCTGAAGACCCTGGAGGACACCCCGGACGGCTGACCGCCCGGCCGGCCCCCGCTCAGCCCGCCCCCGCTCAGCCCGCCACCGCCGCGGCGATCGCACCGAGCGCGACGATCGACGCGATCAGCACCGCCGTCAGCGTCCAGCACAGCCTCCGGCTCGGTTCGAGACGCTCCCGGCGCGGCGGCGTCTCGGCCGCCGCCAACCGGTTGAACATGGCGAACCGGGCCGCGAGCTCCCGGTCCTCGCGGCACAGCCCCATCTCGATGAGCGCGAGGACGCGGCTCTCGTGCAACGGCAGGCTCATCGCTCCTCCAGGCCCGTCGGGGCTACATCGGCGCTCCTTACTGACTAACCCGGAGAAGCAAGATCTATCGCTCAGATCTATCGCAATCCGACCTAATTGGGACAGATCACTCGTCGCGCGGGCCGAACTCGACGCAGCAGTAGCCGGAGTGGGGGGCGAGCTCGGCCCGGACGCTGGACGCCCCGAGGCCGTCCACCATGCCCGCCAGGAAGGCGTGGTTGACCCTGCACACCAGCCCGGGATCGTCCTCGGCGAGCGGGTGGAACGGGCAGTTGCGCAGCCGCAGCCGCGTCGGCCCCTCCCGGTCGGGCTCGAACCCGTGCCGCTCCAGCACCTCGGCCGCGCAGGTCAGCGCCCGCTCGGTGCCGAGCCGCCCGCCCCTGGCGGGCCGGCCGGCCTCGCCGAGCGCCCGGCCGCGCTCCTCGGCGGCCCGCAGCGCCGCATCCCGCGCGCTCTCCCCGGGCCGCTGCCCGCGCACGGCGTCCAGCAGGATGCTCGCGAGCAGCGCGTGCTCGCGCTGCGGGATGCTGACCCGCACGTCGACGCCGGACGGCTCGTACACCTTCGGCGCCCGGCCCACCCGCCGGACGCCGGACGGGTTGGCGTAGCGGGCGCTCAGCAGCCCGGCGTCGACCAGCTTGTCGAGGTGGAACGCGGCCAGCTTGCGGGAGATGCCGACGCTCGCCGCCGCCTCGTCCCGGGTCACCGGCGCCTTCGCCGCGCGGATGAAGGCGTACATGCGGCGCCGCAGGTCGTCGCTGAGGATCGCGGCGGCCGCCAGCCCGGCGGAGTCGGAAGTCACCCCACCACCCTAACCCGCGATCACGGTAACACCCAAAAATCTCGACGAAACCGGATGAGACTCCCCTCGGACTCGCCCCTATTGACGGATCACTGCTATAACACCAATACTCGTTGGTGAAACAGGAGGTCGTCATGGACGATCCGCAGCAGCAGGCGAAACGCCCGGTGAGCGCGCTCGCCGGGAGCTACGGCCATCCCCTGCACCCGATCTTCGTGACGGTGCCGATCGGGGCGTGGGTGGCCAGCCTCGTGTTCGACGTCGCGTCGCACGTGGCCGGCGACCCGGGCTTCCTGGCCGAGGGCTCGCTGTGGCTCATCGGCCTCGGCGTCGCGGGGGCGCTCGCCGCCGCCGCGACCGGGTTCCTCGACCTGCTCGCCGTCCCGCCCGGGACGCGGGTCTTCCGCACCGCGCTCGTCCACATGTCCCTGAACCTGGCCGTGACGGCCGCCTACGCGGCCGCCTTCGGCTGGCGCCTGGACGACACCGGCGGCCCGGTGGCCCCGGGCCGCATCGCGCTGTCCGTCGCGGCCCTGGCCGCCCTCACCGCGTCCGGATTCCTGGGCGGGAAGCTCGCCTACCGCTACGGCGTCCGCGTAGCCGACGAGAAGACGCAGGCCGAGGGCTTCACCCGGACCGGGACCGCACCCCGTCACACCGCCGACCAAGGAGAGAACGCATGACCATCGCCGCACTCGTCACCTGGCTCATCACCGCCGCGGGCGGCTTCTACATGCTCGGCACCTGGATCACCCGGGGCGGTGCGCGCGGCGGGACGTCCCGCCTGCCCGTCCCGGTCGTGTTCGGCCACTTCGCGCTCGCCGCAGCCGGCCTGGTGGTCTGGATCATCTACCTGCTCGCCGACGCGCAGGCCCTCGCCTGGACGGCCCTCGTCCTCCTCGTGCCCGTCGCCCTGCTCGGCTTCGTGATGTTCTTCCGCTGGCTGGCCGTGACCCGCGCCCCGGCCGTCCGCACCGCCGGCGGCGCCCCCGGCTCCGCGCAGGCCGCCGAGGCCCCGGAGCGCGCGTTCCCCGTCCCCGTCGTCCTCGGCCACGGCCTCTTCGCGGTGGCGACCCTGCTCCTCGTCATCCTCGCCGCCCTCCAGGCGTAGCGGGGCGGAGCGGCAAGCGCCACGGAGACGAAATACAGCAGGCACCTCTGGCCATGAGGTGCCTGCTGTGGGTCGGGCGGTCGGGCGAACCGGACCTCGCGGTCCGGGTCAAGGCTTCGTCCGATGCCCGGGTTCTTCTGTTCTCAAGGCGGGGTCAGGTTCCGGCGACCACTTCCTTCTCTGGCTCGGGGACGGGTGGGGCGGGCCGAAGGCGGCGCGGGGTCATGCCAAGGGCGGCGATCGCAGCGATCACCATGAACCCGGCGACCATCAGCCAGGCGTTGACGTAGGAGGCGTGCACCTCGGGCCAGCCGCGCGGGGTGCCGAGGGCGGCGACGGCGAGGCTGACGCCGAGGACGGTGCCGATCTGCCGGCTCATGTTCACCACGGCGCTGCCGGTGGCGTAGCGGTGGGACGGCAGCTCGACCGCGGCGGCCGACAGGATGGTGGGGAGGGCGAGGCCGACGCCCGTCCCGCCGATGAGCCAGCCCGGCAGCAGCTGGGACGCGTACGCCGGCGCCGGGCCGAGGCTCATCGCGATCATGGCGACGCCGAACGCGCACAGCATGCACCCGACGGCGGTGATCAGACCGACGGGGACCCGGGCCGTGGCGAGCCGTCCGGCGATGAGCGCCATGATGGGCACCATCAGGGGGCCGGGCGCGACGGCGAGCCCGGTCCTGATGGGCGAGTAGTGCCAGACCTGCTGCATCCACAGCACGCCGAGCAGCAGGTTGGCGGCGAACGCGACGGTGAACAGCAGCACCGCGGCGTTCGACCAGAAGAAGGTGCGGACGGCGAGCAGCGCGGGCTCGATGACCGGCGCGGGGTGCCGCAGGGAGCGCAGCCAGAACCAGGTCAGCCCGAGCAGCGCGGCGCCGATCACGACGGTGGTGCGCTCGCCCGGCCAGTCGTTGATCTTCACCAGGCCGAGGGCGAGCAGGGCGACCGCGCCGGTCAGCACGGCGGTGCCGGGCAGGTCGGGGACGCGGGCGGTGGCGCCCTCGCGGGAGTCGGGGACGAGCCGCAGCGCGAGCACCACCGCGGCGATCCCGATGGGGACGTTCACCTCGAACACCCAGCGCCAGGAGACGTCGACGAGGACGCCGCCGATCGCGGGGCCGGCCGCGGCGGCGATCGCCGAGGACGCGGACCAGATCCGCACCGCGCCGCCGCGCCGCGCGGCCGGCATCGCCGACAGCAGCAGCCCGAGGCTGGTGGGGATGAGGGCGGCGGCACCGGCGGCCTGCAGGACGCGGAAGCCGACGAGCCACCACAGGTCCGGGGCGGCGGCGCACGCCTGGGAGGCGAGCGTGAAGACGGTGAGGCCGAGGACGAGCCCGGCCTTGCGCCCGTACCGGTCGGCGAGCCGGCCGAGCGGGACGAGCAGGGCGGCGAACACGATCGCGTAGGCGTTGAGCACCCAGGAGAGGTCGGCGATCGGCGTGCCGGCGAAGTCGCGGCCGATGTCGTCGAAGGCCACGTTGACGATGAACAGGTCCAGGCCCGCCATGAAGGAGGCGACGGAGAGCACCGCGAGGACGGGGCCGGTGCGTACCTGACTTTGTTTCACCATAGTCAGGGACGCTAGCGCCCGGCCTGACTTTGGTCAAGCGAAGTCAGCAGGTTTATAGTGGTCGCGTGACAATCGCACTTGAGGGGCACTTCGCCGACCGCGACGCCTGGTCGATGCAGAACTGCCCGGTCGCCCGCACCCTGGCCGCGCTCGGCCCGCCCTCGGCGGTGCTGGTGCTCAGCGAGGCGTTCTTCGGCACCAATCGTTTCGGCGACTTCGTGCGCAACCTCGGCATGACCGAGTCCGCCGTCACCGCCCGCCTGCGCCACCTCGTCAAGGCGGGACTGCTCACCCGGGAGCCGTACCAGGAGCCCGGCCAGCGCACGCGCTACGAGTACCACCTGACCAAGATGGGCCTGGACCTCGCACCCACCCTCGTCAGCCTCATGGAGTGGGGCGAGACGTACCTGCCACACGAGGAGGGGCGCCAGGTCATGCTGACCCACGCCCGCTGCGGCGAGCGCGTGACGGCGCAGGTCCGGTGCGCGGACGGCCACGACGTCGCGGTGGACGAGATCATCATGCGCCCGCCGCACCCCGAGGAGCAGCCCGATTAACCGTTGAGCTGCGGCGTGTTGCCCTTATGACCGCGCCGATAAGGGCAACACGCCGCACGTCAACGGGACCCGCCGGCGAGGCGGAGGGCGTGCTCGACCAGCGACACGAGGACCTCCTTCGCCGAACCCGTGCGGCGCGCGTCGCACATCAGCACGGGCACGTGCGGGTCGATGTCCAGGGCCGTCCGGATCTCCGGCGGGTCGTAGCGGTCCGCGTCGTCGAAGCAGTTCACCGCGACGACGAACGGCGTGCCCTTGCGCTCGAAGTAGTCGATCGAGGCGAAGCTCGCCATCAGCCGCCGCGTGTCGGCGAGCACGACCGCGCCGAGCGCGCCGCGCGACAGCTCGTTCCACATGAACCAGAACCGCTCCTGGCCCGGCGTCCCGAACAGGTAGATCGCGACGCCGTCGCGCAGCGTGATGCGCCCGAAGTCCATCGCCACCGTCGTGGTGGTCTTGGCGGCGACGCCGTCGAGGTCGTCGACGCCGATGCTCGCGTCGGTCAGCGCCTCCTCGGTGCGCAGCGGCCGGATCTCGCTGACCGCGCCGACCAGCGTCGTCTTCCCGACGCCGAAGCCGCCGGCGACGAGGATCTTCAGCGCGACGCGGGGGCCGTCCTCCCGGTCGCCGGCGTCGTCGGACGCGGGCGGGGCGTCGTAGCCGGTGGAGAGGGCACGACCCCCCGCGCTCCCCTGGGCTACTCCGTCGGTTCTAGAGCGCGCGGAGTTCATCGAGCACCATCCTGAGCAGGTTCTGGTCGGTATGCGGCTGGATCATGGTCGGCTGCCCGGTCGGCGAGACCGGCGTGGACCACCGCTGGACGTCCACGAGGCCCGACTCGATCAGGTCGCCGGCCAGCACCCGGATCACGCCGAGCGGCAGGTTCAGGTCGGAGGCGAGGTCGGCGAGGGCGTGCGGGCGGCGGCACAGCGCGAGCAGCCGGCGCTGGTGGCGGGACAGCCGCCCCGGCTCGGCCGGCGGCCGCCCGGTCGCGACGAGGATCGCCACGATGTCGAGCGGCTCGCCGGCCGGCCGGGTCCGCCCGCGCGTGACCGCGTAGGGGCGGACGATGGGCCCGGCGGCGGCGTCGAGCCACCGTTCCCTGCCGGGACCCCGGGGAGCACCGGGCACGTCACTGGGGTCCATGGCGGGTCACCTGGGTCCGGGGCCGGCGGCGCTCTGCCTGATCCCGGTGGACAGCTGCCGGCCGACGCGCTTGACCAGCATCGTCATCTCGTAGGCCACGAGGCCCGCGTTGGCGCCGACCTCGCTGAGCAGCGCGAGGCAGCTGTTGGCACCGGCGGGCACGACGAAGAACAGCCCCTTGTCCATCTCGATGAGCGTCTGCCGGATCTCGCCGGACTCCAGCTGCGGCTTCGCGCCGATCGCGAGGCTGTGGAACCCGGCGGCGAGGGCCGCGAGGTACTCGGCGTCCTCGCGGCCGACGCCGCGCGACTTGCCCATCACGAGCCCGTCCCGGGACAGCACGACCACCTTGCGGATCTGCGGGACGCGCTCGACGAGGTCGTCGAGGAGGAAGTTGAGCTCGGCCGCGACTCCCTGCTGGGTCATGATCTTCCCTCCATGCCGTCGGCCGGTCCTTCGTCCTCGTCCCTGCCCCGCAGCCAGCCGGCCTGCAGGGAGGCGAACAGGTCGCGGGACGCCTCCGCCGAGCGCTCCTCCCACGCGGCGATCGCGTCGTCGGGAGGCGCCGCGGGGGGTTCGTCGAACCCGTCCGGGTCGCGCAGCTGGGGCGCGAGGTTCCCGCCGCGCACGCGGCGCGGCAGCGGGGCGCGCCCGCCGTTGCCGGCCCGGGCCTGCGTCTCGCCGAACGAGGCGGGCGCCTCGTACCGGCCCGTCCCCGCGTGGGGGTCGTGGCCGTAGGCGGGGATGCGCGGGCCCGCGGCCTGGAACGGGCGCGTGGCGTCGAACACCGGCGGCGGCCCGGGCGGGGCCTGCGGCGGCGTCTCGGACGGCGAGCCCCCGTACGACGGTGGGGCGCCGTACGACGTCGGGGTCTCGGTTCCGTCGTACGCGTTGAACCCCACCGCCGCGTCGAACTCCGGCCGATCCTCGGTGGACGCCGGCGTCTCGGGCGGCGCGGCCTCGTAGGCGAGCGCCGTGTCGAAGGCGGTGTCGGGCGCCCGGTCGGGCGCGCCGTTCGCGGGCGGCGCGTCCCGCACGGTGTCGTACACCGGCGCGTTCAGCATCGCGGTCGACGACGGCGCCGACGGCGTCGGCCACTGCCGCGTCGAGCCGTTCGCCGCCGCGCGCCCGTTCTGCCCGCCCGGCCCCGCGACCGGGACGTCGCCGTTCGCCGCGGCGTCCTCGTCGTCGGGCTGGTCGACGTCCACGATCAGCTCGCGCGGGATCAGCACGACGGCGCTGACGCCCCCGTACAGGGACGGCTGGAGGGCGACCTTGATGCCGTGCCGCCCGGCGAGCCGGGCGACGACGAACAGGCCGAGCCGGTCGGTGACGGCCAGGTCGAACTCCGGGGGCCGCGACAGCCGCAGGTTCAGCGCGTCCAGCTCGGCCTGGTCGAGGCCGATGCCGCGGTCGATGACGTCGACGGCGAACCCGTTGGCGCCCATCTCGCCGCGCACCAGCACCTCGGTCGGCGCGGGCGAGAACACGGTCGCGTTCTCGATCAGCTCGGCGAGCAGGTGGATGATGTCGGCGACCGCCTCGCCGATCACCGCGGCCTGCCCGGTGACGACGACGACCTCGACGCGGGTGTAGTCCTCGACCTCGGCGACGGCGGCGCGGAGCACGTCCTCGACGTGCACCGGGCGGCTCCAGCCGCGGCCCGGGGACGTCCCGGACAGGATGACGAGGCCCTCGGCGTGCCGGCGCATGCGGGTGGTGAGGTGGTCGAGCCGGAACAGGTCCTCCAGCGCCTTCGGGTCGGACGCGCTGCGCTCCATCTCGTCCAGCATGCGGAGCTGCCGGTGCAGCAGCGACTGGCTGCGCCACGCGACGTTGAGGAACACGCGGCTGATGCCCTGCCGCAGGTACGACTCGCGGACGGCGGTCTCGATCGCGGTGTGCTGCACCTTGGTGAAGGCGTCGCCGACCCGCGCGACCTCCCGGGTCTTCCCGATGACGAGCGGCGGCGCCTCGGCGTCCACGTCCACCTCCTCACCGCGGCGCAGCCGGGCGACGACGCCGGGCAGCCGGTTGTCGGCGAGGTCCAGCGCGGCGCGCTGCAGGCCGCGCAGCTCGCGGGACAGGCTGCGGGCGGCGAGCAGGGACAGCACGATCGACGCGACGACCGCGAGCAGCCCGAACCCGCCGGCGAGGACGAGCCGCATGACGATCCGCTCGCCGATCGGCTTGGCCAGCTCGTTCAGCGCGAGGCTCGCCTCCTGGACCTTCTGGCCCCACGCCTGCGACAGCAGCTGGGTGGTGGCCTGCCAGTCGGCGGCCTCGGCCGGCAGCCGGTCGCCGCGCGCGTTCACGATCGCGTCCTCGGCGGCGCGGTACCGCTTGAACTGCGGGGACGCGGCGAGCTGCGCCAGCGGCCCGCGGATCTGGTCGTTGAGGTCGGCGAGGCCGGCCTCGAACTCGCGCCGGCCCTCCGCCGCCCACTGGACGAACGCGGTGTGCTCGGCCGGGGTGAGCCTCCCCTTGCGCGCCATCGCGGCGGTGACGAGGGAGTCCTCGCGCAGCATGTAGGCGCGGGCGTTGCCGATGCCGATCAGCGCGCGGCCCTGGGTGAGGATCGCGACGTCGTTGACCGTCACCAGGCCGTCGAAGACCTTGATGACCTGGTCGAGCATCGTGCTGTAGGAGTTGATGACGTCCAGCGGGGCGACCTGCCCGGAGTCGACCCGGCCGCGCAGCCGCGGCAGCGTGTCGAGGGCCTTGATCGCCTCGGCGAGGCGCTGCTTCGTCTCGGGCTGCGCCGCGTCCTGCGCGTCGGACGACAGCGCGGTCCCGCGGAAGGACTTCTCGACGGCGCTGACCCGGGCGCGCTGGGCGCCGAGCTTCTGCTTGTCCTTGGCGTCGCCGGAGACGAGCGCGACGACGCTGAGCGAGCGTTCCGCCTGGAGCTGGTTCACCAGGAACAGGCCGGGCATGCCCATCTTCTCGTACGTCGTCGAGAAGTCGTACTTGTCGAACGCGTCGCCGAGCGTGATGTTCGCGGCGAACGCCCACAGGGTGATGAGCGACACCAGCGGGACCAGCAGCAGCGCCGTGATCCGCAGGCGGATGGGGCGCCGCCGCCGGGACTTGCCGCCGGGGGCGCCGTCGCGGGGTGTCTTCGAGGCCATCAGATCACAACCTCATGCCGAGGGCGGGCCGGTATCGCGGCCCGTGTCGTGGGGGGATGCGGGGTGTGTCGTTACCGGGGTCTCAGGGGCGCACCTCGTCCAGCGCGGCGCGGGCGACCAGGCCGCGCAGCCTGCCGGAGATCATGGCGACGGCCTGCGCGTGGCCGCGCGCCGCCTTCTCGCGCGAGGTGTACTGCCCGATGTCGGCGTGCATCGCGTGGTCGGACACGATCGTCTGCCAGAGCAGCGGCCGGCCGTTCGCGGCGATGCCGAGATCGACCACGGTGAACCAGGTCGAGACGACCACGACGACGGCGCCGACGCGGATGACGTCCTGCGCGAGCAGGCGTCCCCGCACGTCCAGCAGCAGCCGCTGGGCCTCCTCGGCCGTGGCGGGCCGTCCGTCCGCCCGGTAGTAGCCGACGGACGGGTGATGAGCGGGCGCGTATTCGGGCATGGCACTTCCATTCGCCGAACCGGGGGTCTGCGAACGGGGTGCTCAGTGCGCCGGGTGCTCGTCCCGCGGCCAGGCGCGCAGCTCGCACCACACCAACTTGCCGGCCGGGGTGTGGTCCGTGCCGTGCCGGTCGGCCATGACCGCGACGAGGAACCAGCCCCGCCCCGTCTCCTCCATGAGGTCGACCCGGCGCGGCCGGGGGACCCCGGCGCCCTGGTCGTGGACCTCGATGCGGAGCCGGACGCCGGCGCGCAGCAGCCGCAGGCACAGCGCGGCGCCGGGCGCCGTCGCGTGCCGGACCGCGTTGGTCACCAGCTCGGACACCAGGACCTCGGCGTCGTCGCGGACGTGCGCGATGCCGGACGCGGCGGTGACGGAGCGGCTGAACCGCCGCGCCCGCGGGACGGACGCCCGCTCGGCGGGCAGCGTCAGCTCGCCCAGCAGCAGCGGGGGCGGTTCGTCGATCACCGGCAGGCCGTGCGGCGCGGTGAGGGCGGTGCCGCCGGCGAGGGCGCCGGCGGGCAGTGCGGCGTTGGGGAGTGGACTGCTAGGGAGTTCGATGGTGTGGTGTTCGCCCGACATGATGAACGCCTCCTTGACTAAGGCGTGTCGCCCGGGTCCAGCCCGGCCGGGGTGCGAGGCTGGGGTGGGCGTGGGGGGTAGGCGCGGATGGCGCCGTCTTCCGGAGGGGCGCGGGCCGCATGATGCCGGTCACGACGGCTCGCCCCCCTCGGCATGGGTGCCCGTCCGGCTGCGCAGCAGCCGGGCGGTGCTGGTGAACCACTCGTAGTTCTCCTGCTCGAAGCGGCGGCCCCGCAGGCAGGTGAGGTACGGGCCGAGCGGAGACCCGGTGCGCAGGAACGTCTCCTCGTCGAGGTCGCCGCGCAGGTGCTTCAGGGTGCGCTCGAAGACCTCGACCTTGGCGGCGGCCGCGACCGCCCTGTCCTCGAGCTGCGCGATCACGGATTCGGCGGAGATGTGGTCCACGGCCTGGACCATCACGAGCAGGTTCTCCCGGATGATGCCGGGTTTGGCCGGGGTGCCGGCGAACCGCTCCAGTTCGTCGATGCCGGCCTGGGTGACCGTGTACACCCGCTTGTTGGGGCGGTCGTGCTGGATGATCTGCCGTCCGCGGATCAGGCCCTCCGTCTCCAACCTCGACAGCTCCGAGTAGAGCTGCTGCGGTACGGCATGCCAGAAGTTGGAGACCGACAAATCGAAGATCTTGGCCAGCTGGTAGCCGCTGTACTCGCCGTCGAGCAGCGCCGCCAGCACCGCGTGACGTAGCGCCATCGGCCTTCTCTCCCCGCCTTGACTCAGGGTTGAGACCGACGTTATCAGACAAAGACATGATTAGTCATGCTTTTGACTAGGATTGGTCAGTGCGAATTTTTCGATCTTCGAATTCGCATGTCAGAGGGGTCATGGGCGCGGTGTTCATACGTGCGCCCGCCTGAGGCCGGAGACGCCCGGTTCGAGATCGTCGGCGAGCGCGGCGATCTCTCCGGTGAGGAACGCCTCGCGGGTGAGCCGGCGCTGCATCTTGCCGCTCGTGGTGCGGCGCACGGTGCCGCGCGCGGCGAGCACGACGCTCACCGCGGGCAGCTCGAACGTCCTCGCCACACGGGCCTTGATGAGGGACGCCAGCTCCTGCAGGGGCGTCCCCGTGGCCGCCCGGGTGCTGATCTCCTGGACGATGACGACGTGCTCGCGGCCGCCGTCCAGGCCCGCGCCCGTCCCGCCGGAACCGGTGTCCGCACCCCCGTCGCCGGTGCCGCCGGCAGTCCCTCCGACATCGGGGTCGATGGCTCCGTCGATGGAGAACGCGGCGCCGACCAGCGCGGCCGGATGGGCCGCCCGCGCCGCCTCCTCGATGTCGTGGGCATGGATATTCCGGCCGTTCACGATGATCAGATCCTTGATCCTTCCGGTGACGAACAGTTCGCCGTCCAGGACGAATCCAAGATCACCGGTGCGCAGATAAGGACCCTCCCCGTTATTGGTGCGGGCCCCGAAAGTCCGCCGGCTTTCTTCAGGGCTGCCCCAATAGCCCCGGGCGACGCTCCCGCCCCGGACCCAGATCTCGCCGACACGCCCTTCCGGGCGCTCGGCGCGCGTCTCCGGGTCGACGATGCGCACCTCCAGGGTGACGGGCCGCCCGCTGCTGACCAGCCGCCTGACGCCACCGCGGCCCCGGCCTCCCGCGGCCCCGCCGGTCAGTGCCCCGCCGGTCAGTGCCCCGCCGGTCAGTGCCCCGCCGTCCGCACCGTTGCGCGGGACGGCCACGTCCTTGGTGAGGGCCTCGGCGTCGAAGTCGCGGATCACCGGCCCGCTGCCGATCGGCGCGCCGGTGACGAGCAGCGTCGTCTCCGCCATCCCGTAGCAGGGCATCCACATCTCGGGCCGGAACCCGACCGGGCCGAACCGCTCCGCGAGCGCCTCCAGCGTCGCCGCCCGGACGGGTTCGGCGCCGTTCTTGACGACGGTCAGCGAGGACAGGTCCAGGCCCTCCAGCTGCCGGTCGGTGACGCGGCGCAGCGCGAGCTCGTACCCGAAGTTCGGGGCGACGGTGATCGTCCCCCGGTACCGGGTGATCAGCTCCAGCCACAGCACGGGCCGCTTGATGAACGTGATGGGCGAGGTGAACACGTACCGGCAGCCGAGGTAGAGCGGTTCGAGGAACTGACC
Organism: Spirillospora sp. NPDC127506; assembly: GCF_040302145.1. Classification (NCBI taxonomy): domain Bacteria; kingdom Bacillati; phylum Actinomycetota; class Actinomycetes; order Streptosporangiales; family Thermomonosporaceae; genus Spirillospora; species Spirillospora sp. NPDC127506. The sequence goes on from NZ_JBEORG010000034.1 coordinate 96,107, forward strand.
GACCAGGCCCATGTCGTGGTAGTGCGGCACCCAGCCGACGCCGACGGTGTCCGGCGAGCCCTCGATGCGGCGCTTGATCTCCTCGCCGTTGCACAGCAGGTTGCCGTGGCAGACCATCACGCCCTTGGGGTCGCTGGTCGACCCCGACGTGTACTGCAGGAACGCCAGGGTCTCCGGGCGGAACTCCGGGGGCGTCCAGCCGCCGGGGTCGGCGTCCTTGGCCGCCTGGGTGTCCAGGCAGTGGACGCGGTTGCGCAGCCCGGCCGCCCGCAGCCACGCGTCCAGGGTGGCCCGGTGGGCGGTGTCGGTCAGGATCAGCGCGATGTCGGCGTCCTCGATGATGCGGCGGGTGCGGCCGAACCGCCCCGCGTCCAGGTCGGGCAGCGGCGCCGGGACCGCGATCACCCGCGCGTACAGGCAGGCGAAGAACGCCGTGATGAACTCCAGGCCCTCCGGATACAGCAGCAGGACCGCCCGGTCCCGCAGCCCGCGCGCCTCCAGGCGGCAGGCCAGGGCGAGCGCCTTGCGGTCGAGCTCGGCGAACCCGAGCACGTTCTCCTTGTACTTGCGGCCCGGCTCCTCGCTGATGAAGGTGAACGACCGGTCGTCGCCGTGGGTATGGATGTTGTCCCGGATGAGCGACACGAAATCCGTGTACACGGGTATCACTCGTCCTCGGCCAGGGAGAGCAGGGAGAACCAGCGCCGCTCGTCGACGTTGCGGAACATCGCGTCCTCCAGCGAGGGGAGGAACTCCTCCGACAGGGCGGCGTCGGGCTGGGCGCGCTGGAGCAGGCGCTGCAGGCACAGCGCGAGCCATTGGCCGTCGGCGAACGGGCCGCCGAACGCCTGCCGGTTGTGCAGCCACGTCAGCATGCACGAGACCATCGCGTGCAGCTCGCAGTAGCGCTTGGCGCGGGCGAGCGCGGCCACCGAGGAGACGTCGTCCGCGGCGGCCCGGATGCCCTCGTCCACCTTGGCGCGCAGTCCGCCGATGCTGGACATGAGGTCCTTCAGCTCGGCCGCGACGCCGGGCGCGGCGTGCGCGTTCGCGGCCTCCAGCACCTGCTCGGCGATCTGCTCGAACCGCTGCCCGACCTCGTCGCGCCCCTCGTTGGTGAGCTGCAGCAGCCGGCCGTCCGGCTCCCACGCGGGCGGGGTCCGCGTCCAGCAGAACAGGTCGGCGAGCAGCTCGTCCTCGCCGCCGGTCTCCTCGGGCGGGTCGATCAGGTACGGGAGCTGCCCGGCGACGTTGGCCAGGTTCACGTGCGTGGTGCCCTCGAAGATGCTGGCGATGGCGTGGTCGCGCTGCAGCTTCTGGAACACCCCGTGCGCGACGCCCTCGCGCAGGTAGCCGCGCGCCGCGAGGACGGTCCCGATGCTCGCCACGACCTCCTCCCCCAGCACGGGGACGAAGTACTTGGCGATCGACGACCACAGGCTGAGCCGCCCGGGCGCGACCGTCAGGCAGCGCGTCACCGGGATCGCGACGCACTCGGCGATCAGCAGGTCCAGGTGCGCCTTGAGCAGATGGTCGCGGATGACGGGGATCTTGTAGATGTCCGACCCGTACAGGGTCCGCTGCCGCGCGTACTGCATCCCGATCCGCACCACCGCGTCGATCGTCCCGACCGACAGCGCCGCGATCGCGGTCCGGGTGATCTGCAGGGTCTTCAGCGTCTGGACGAGCCCGGAGCCGCGCCGCCCGATCACCCGCTCGGCCGGGACGCGCGCCCCGGAGAACGCCACCCCGGACAGGTCGTGGCCGCGCAGCCCGACCGTCCGCACGGGCGGCAGCGTCGACCAGGCCGCCGGGTCCAGCTCCCGCTTGTCGACCAGGATCAGGGAGAAGTCGCGCGGGCCGGTCCTGGCATAGGTGGTCACGAACCGCCCGCGGGTGGCGTTGCCGACCGGCCACTTCACGCCCGTCAGCACCAGCTCGTCGCCCTGCAGGTCGGCCTCGGACTCCGAGGCCATCACGTCGCTGCCGTGGTCGGCCTCCGACACGCCGAAGCAGGCCAGGTCCCCGCGCAGCACGCCGTCGGCGACCGTCCTGCGCTGCCACGCGTCGCCCCACAGCCACACCGGGTTCACCGCCAGCAGGCCCGACCCGTACATCACCGCCACCGTGACGCTGCGGCGGGAGATGCCGCGCGTCACGAAGAACAGCTCCTCCAGCGTCGTCAGCCGGCCGCCCAGCGGGACCGGGACGAGGTACTTCGGGAAACCCCACGCCCGGACGGCGTCCACCGCGCCCGGCGGAAGCTCGTCGCGCTCCTCGGCCTCCACGATCGCCCTGTAGGAGAACGGCCCGGCCTCGTCGTCCATCGGGTCGCCGAGATACCCGTCCAGATCGGCCGCGATCCGGTGCGCCGGCGACAGTCCCGCGACCGGGCGCCGCGCGCGCGGCGGCCCCGCCGGAGGCTCGCCCGGCGGG